>JAIXQU010000049.1 GCA_027485575.1 Cytophagaceae bacterium | reverse complement strand
TCCTTTATCTCTAAGAAATCTGGGTGGATATTTTGTTCAGAACCAAAGTAAGCTAAAGGGAATGTTTTTACTTGGAAAAGGCTTGGTTGTAACTTTAAGATCTACTCCCAATTACTGGAAAGACAACCTGATTCCAACATTTGGAACGCCTCCTTCAGATAATTCATTTGCCCTTGGTCTTGGAGAGCCCGGGAAAACAGTTGCCTTCCCGATTGGTAGGTTGGCAGCCCGAAAGCCAGAGCATGTTGTTGCCTATCTGGAAAAAGTAAAAGAAACTGAAGCTTTTAAGTATGATAACCTATGGAAAAAAAACGTATTCCATATTTCAGGTGGACTTTCCATTCTTGAACAATCTGCCTTTACAGGTTATATGCGTAGAGATTTTGCTTCGATTATAACAGGGAAATATTTCGGGGCAGAAATTGGTCATTTTAACAAAGCAACCAATCAGGCAATAGAATACATCAATATAAAGAAGATACTCAATTCCGGAATATCCTTATTGACACTTTTTGGTCATTCATCAACTACATCTCCAGATGTGGAAATTGGATTTGCATCCGATCCTTCTCAAGGATTTAACAACCTGGGAAGGTATCCAACTGTGATAGTGAATGGATGCTATACCGGGAATATTTATACACAGGAACAAACCCTAAGTGAAGATTGGGTACTGACACCTCAAAAAGGTGCCTTAATGTTCTGGGCAGCCTCTGACCAGGGTTTCTCCGGACTTCTTCGGGAGCATATGGCAGACTTCTACAGAACTGCTTTTGGAGATTCGGTTTTCTTTGGGAAATCAATGGGTGAAATTCAAAAGGAAACCATGCGCAGATACATGAGTCAGCTTTCGTCTGAACCTCAATTGGATTCGGCCTTTATGCAACAGTTTTCTCTACACGGCGATCCTGTTCTAAAGATATTTGGTGGTTCTAAACCAGATTACAAAACCAGCAATCAGGAGGTCTTTTTAACAGAGCAAAATGCCACTGCAAATTTACCTTTCCTTAAGGTTTCAACAATCATCAATAATTTTGGTAGATTTTCCGGAGATTCTTTAAACGTCAGAATATCAAGACGGTACAATGATGGAAATACTAGCAACTTTACTTTTAGAGTGAAACCGGTTTCCTACCAGGATACAATCGTTTTTTCATTGCCTCAAAATGAAACTTTTACTTATTTTGGAAACAACCGGATTGAAGTTTTTCTGGATTTTCTAAATACGGAGAATGAAATCAACGAATCGAATAATATTGGTGTAATTGAGTTTTTTCTTCCCTCAACTGGAATTTTACCCCTTTTTCCAAAAGATTATGCCATTGTAAATAGCAGGAGTGTGAAACTGACTGTGCAGGCAACGGATTTTTTCTCTCCCGGCAGAAGATATCAATTTCAGATAGATACCTCAGTTTATTTTAACAGTGCATTGTTTGCGCAATCGCCTCCGGTTGTTGCAGGCAACCTTTGCTCCTGGAATTATTCTTTGCCGATTGACAGAGACAGTACCGTTTATTTCTGGAGAGTTAAGTTTTTGGACCAGGTTTCAGCCAGTGATTCAACATGGTATAACCGTAGTTTTGAGTACATTAAAAATTCAAAACCAGGTTGGGCGCAATCCCAGTTTTTCCAATTCAGAAAATCAGAAGATATTGGTATTGAAAAAAACTATCAAAAGAGGTTGTGGGAGTTCCCTTTTAAGAGTGTGAAAATCGACATTCAGATTTCCGGAGGGGGAAAGAATAGTCCTAAAATTTTCAATTGTGCATTGAACGACGTTCCCCTTTTGAACGCCAGGCTCAACTCTTCGAACTGCTATCAACCTGGGGTAGCAAGATTGTGTGCAATTAATCTGGATAGATGTTCCTTGCTTCCAAAGTTTAAAAACTTCTTTGACCCCAATCTTTTCTTTTTCTCAGGTTGCGGCAGGGAACCATCCGGGGTAAACTATTTTCAATTCGGTTCGGACCTTGGAACCTTCAAAGCACATTTTAAAAGTTACATCAATAATGTAGTTCAGGAAGGAGATTACGTGGCTTTGTTCCCTCTGGATTCAATGGTTTTTCCAATAGACACTTTTCATAAATATATGGCTGATGTAGGTCCCCTCATTGGGATTGAACCAGATAGCATATTTAAAATCAAAGCAGGTGACCCGTATATCTTTATAGGAAGGAAAACGAATTTGCCTTCTCCAGGTGCCGCCACAATGATTTTGCCACAGCGAAACGATGTGGTAAGGACAACCAATCAGGTAATTAGCACAACAAAAGTTGTTTCTACAAACTGCACTTCGGGTGAGGTTGTTTCAACCAAAATTGGTCCTGCATCTGCCTGGTTTACACTTTACAACAACCTTAAAAACATTGAAAATCCTGTTAAAGATGATTATTATTTACAGGTAAAGGGTATTTCGCTTTCAGGCAAGGACACCATTCTGGTCAAACGGGTTCCCCAATTCCCTTTCGATTTATCATTTATAAATGCAGATAGTTTCCCCTTCTTACAATTGAAGGCATTTACAGCGGATACTGCAAATTATACTCCCGTGAGTATTAAACGTTGGATGGTTACCTTTGATGGTGTTCCTGAAGGGGTTATAAATACTTCTGTTTTTTCAAAAGATGAATACAAACGTCCTGAATTGCAGGAAGGAGATTCCATTGGATACAACTTCGCTTTTTCTAATATTTCTGAAAAGGATTTTAAAGATTCAGTCAAAGTCCAGTTTACTTTTAATGGAAACAAAGTCACCTACCAAAACATTGGAAAACTCCCCATCGATTCAACAGTACGGTTCTCATTTCCGAAAATAAGCACCCTTGGAAAATCGGGCAATAACCAGGTCCTTGCATTTGTTAATCCAAGAATCCAACCCGAAGAATACTATGATAACAATGCTTTAAATCTTGCTTTTAAAGTAGCAAATGATAAAGTTCAACCCATATTAGATGTGACATTTGATGGGGTTAAAATTATGAATGGGGACTTTGTTTCCCCTGATCCAGTAATTTCCATTGTTCTAAAAGATGAAAATAAATTTTTACTGAAAGGAGATACTTCAGGTATGACAGTCTTGATTACCAGGCCTTGTGCCGGCTGTAGTCCTGAACGGATTGCCTTAAACTCGCCTTATATTAAGGTTTTTCCAGCTGGAAAGGACAATGCCTTCAGGATGGAATATCGCCCGGCCAGACTGGACAACGGAAATTACCGAATCGCAGTTCAGGGTGCTGATGTAAAAGGAAATGAATCAGGTACGAATTTTTATCAGGTAGACTTTCAGGTTTTAGACCAAAAAACCATTACCAATTTCTTTCCATACCCAAATCCGTTTTCAACTTCCTGTCAATGGGTATTTACTTTGACGGGTGATTTTCCGGAGGATTTTAAAATTCAGATTATGACCATTACCGGAAAAGTTGTTCGTGAAATCACAAAAGCTGAATTAGGCCCTCTTAGGATTGGAAATAATATTTCTCAATTCCGCTGGGATGCAACCGATGAATTTGGTGACAGATTGGCAAATGGAGTTTATCTTTACCGTGTAGTTATGAAAGAACCTTCTGTGTTTGCACAAAGAGAAACTGCGGCAGATAACACCTTTAAGAAAGGATTTGGAAAATTGTATATAATTAGATAGGCTCTGGAAAAGAGAAGATTTTTTGCTTTAAAAAAGCACCTGCTTTGGTGCTTTTTTTGTTTTACTCTTAGTTGTTTCCAGGGCTGGGGTCAAACAAGAATTCTTCATGGATTTGCAAAAGATGCCGCCACAGGCAAGGGAATACCATTTCCTCATTTAATTGTGGATGGGGGAGAGGTTGAGGCAATGGGAGATATGGAAGGTAATTTTTCCATTCAGGTTCCGGTCCAATCCCAAAAATTAATCATAAAAGCGTATACCTACCTGGATGCAGAGCTTAATTTTTTTGATTCCGATTCTGCCAAAGCATATATGTACTATGCCCATCCTTTTACTTTTCAAACCATAACTACCTCACCGGCTAGGAGAATTGTAAAATCTATCCTAAGAAACAGGAAATTTTCAGACCCAAGAAGTGAAAGAAATTACAAGTATCAGAGCTATAATAAAATTGTGGTTACCACCAATTATATCTCAGCCTTGAAAGTTTATCTTGAGGGACTAACTTCTTTTTTTGGAAATGGAAGGATGACATCTTTCGGTAGCGACCACCATATCTTGTTGATGGAGTCTTCTTCAATTCGAAAATTCAGGAGCGAATACAATCAAAAGGAAAGTGTGGTGTTTTCTAAGGTTTCTGGTATTAACACCCCTCCGGCGCTTTCACTTGTTTCCGGATTTGAGCCGCTGAGTATTTTTGAGCCATTTCTAAGAATAGGATCTAAGAAATATATTTCGCCACTGGCAGGCAGACCTTCGAAAAGATATATTTATTTTTTACAGGATAGCATAAAAACCAAAGAAAGAACCATTTATGTGATTAAGTTCAATCCAAAGTCGCACAGAAACAAAGAATTACTACAAGGTTTTTTATATGTTTCAACCGACCCAATTGGTATCGTTGGTTTTCAAATCTGGCCAGCCTATGATAGAGAAAGTACATTCAACCTTCTTCAGAAAGCAGAGGTTTTGCCAAGTGGCCGATGGTTTCCTTCACAAATAAAAACTACCTATAAAAGGGAAAAACTGGGTGCTCTCAAAATACCCATTGATGCCTCAAGCAAGACCTATATTTTCAATCATTCTAATCTTCAAAACAGTGATTCAATAAGGTTTAATGAGGTGATTTTTGATTTTCAAAATGATTCATTAATCAAGGCTAAAGAATTTCCCGCCAGATTAAGGCAGGAAGAGTTGACATTAAAGGATAAAAACACCTATTTATTCTACAATCAGATAGGCTCCTTAAAGGCCATTGACCGGTATTTAAGTTTTGGGCAAAAGCTTATTTCTGGTCGGATTCCTTTTGGCAGGCTGGATATGGTGCTGAATAACTCGGTTTCTGTCAATGAAGTTGAAGGAATGAGATTGGGTTTTGGGTTACAATCTACAGAAATATGGTCTCAAAAGCACCAGGGAGGTGGCTATTTTGCATATGGATTCAAGGATGAAAAATGGAAGTTTGGTCTTAACTACGGTTATTTTTTCTCTGATAAACTGTCTTTGACCCTGAATTATAAAAGTGATTTGGTTGAGCCTGGAATCAAGGAGTTTGTTTTTAATAAAAAGCAATACCCTTCAGAACAACTAAGGGTTATTCGGATACCCAGGTTTGATAAAGTTAAATCAACAGAAATTGGATTTAACCATCAGATGGCTAAAAACCTGGTTTCCAGGGTTTCATTTGAATTTGGAAGGCGGTCCTATTTATTTAATTATCGTTTCTTGGATCAACCCATTGCCTCAGGATTGGGTATTTCAGAGTTTAAATCTACAATTCATTGGTCTCCGGGAGAACAATTTATACGTTATGGCCGTGACCGACTTTCCTTAGGAAGTGATTTTCCCGGATTTTGGTTAGAAATTTCTAAAGGTTTGAGGGGTGTGGCATCAGAAAGTTATTCATATCTCAGAATTGAAGGAAAAGTTCAATGGTCAAAGAAGATTTTAGGTCTTGGAGAAATAGGAATTCAGGTTGTAGCAGGAAAAATAACAAGTCGTTTGCCCTATTCATTGCTTTTTACAGCAAGGGGATCATACAGGGAAATTACCATTTTATCCTATAACACATTTGAAACCATGCGGTATAATGAGTTTATAAACAACAGGTTTGTCAATGTCTTCTTTTCCCATAAGTTTAGTAAAATGCAGATTTCAACTTTACCTTACAGGCCATACTTTACCTTTCTGCAAAATATGGGATGGGGCGAATTGGCTAATCCTCAATTACATGAAGGAATAAAAGTTAAAGGAATGCCAAAGGGATATTTTGAGTCTGGTCTTTTTTTAAATGACTTGTTCAGCATTCCAATCAATAGCCTCAACCTTGGTGTAGGAGGTGGGGTGTTTTTACGTTATGGTCCTTATGCTCTGGATGGATATTTGAATAACATTGCCATCAAGTTTTCCGCTACTTTAGGTTTTTAAGTTCTGTAAATGAATGATTTAAAACCTTAATTAAAAGTTAGCTCTCTTATTTTTTCTGGTTTAAAAACAAGTATTGGCCAGAAGAACTCCCGGGACTTGGGTATGGAAGTCACCAGCAAATCAATTTGATTTTCAATAAAAATGTGCTTCAACAAATAATCATCAAAATCCAGTTTGGTGGTAGAGGATTCCATTTTATCCAAAGCAATTTGAAGGTCATTACTGGTAATATCCAAAAGCTTGAGATTGGAAAGCCAATGTCGAATTTCATCTAAAACAAGGTCAGGCGGCACCAGAAGATCGCCAAGGACAGCGGCAAAGCGGCTGATTATAGAGGAACTGCAAAATACCTGAACACCTTTTTGAAGGCTGAGAAAAAGCAATGCTTCACTGACCAATTCTCTATATTTAGAAACCTCCCTGGCTTGTTCTTCACCACTTATTCTTTGAAATCCAAAATCGGGATTTCTGTGAAAGAAGTCATTTAATAGAATATTGGTGTCTAAAAATACATTCATTTACCGCTTATTATTCCTGGTCAACTTTGTTTTTATTCTCTGGGGTAGAATTGGTTTCAGGAAGGATATTGCCTACAATTTTTAACTTCTCCTCTGGTTTTTGCCCGTTTGTATAAACAGTTATAATTTTATTCTGCCTGCCTATTTTTTTTGAAGAATTAAAAATAACCTGAATTTCTCCTGCTTCCCCCGGGGGAATTGGACTTTTTGGCCACTGCGGTGCTGTACACCCACAAGTCGTTTGAACATTGAGTATGATAAGTGGTTCCGTACCCGTATTGGTGAATTTAAACTTATGCGTGATGCTTTCTCCTTTTACGATGTCTCCAAAATCAAATTGTTTTTCAGAAAATTCGATTTTGGCATTCGAAAGTGGTTTTTGCACATCCTTATTTTGACAAAAAGCCAGAATTGGAAGGTGTATTAAGATGAAAAATAATATTGTCTTCATTTTTAATGAATTTAAGCTTCTATTTCCACTTCGTCCAGTTTCTTTTTGTTTTTTTCGAGAATAGCCCGGATGAACCGAACAAATAAAGGATGTGGATTTAAAACCGTGCTTTTTAGTTCGGGATGAAATTGAACACCCAAAAAATAAGGGTGATTTTTTAACTCGATAATTTCTACAAGGCCGGTTTCAGGATTTGTACCAGTTGCAATCAATCCTTCTGCCTCAAATTTACTCAAATAAGAGTTGTTAAACTCATATCGGTGTCTGTGTCTTTCAAGAATACTTGGTTTGCCATAAGCCGAAAATGCCTTACTTCCCTTTTTTACTTCACAAGCATAAGCCCCCAACCTCATCGTTCCTCCTTTTTGGGTTACCTCTTTTTGATTTTCCATTAAAGTAATCACAGGATGTGGGGTGGCTGGGTCCATTTCGGAAGATGCAGCACCATCCAATTTTAAAACATTTCGGCCAAATTCTACAACAGCACACTGCATTCCTAAACAAATACCGAAAAATGGGATGTTATTTTCTCTTGCATACCTGACCGCATTTATTTTCCCATCAATGCCCCTTTCCCCGAAACCCGGAGCCACCAAAATGCCTTGCGCTTTTCGCAAATTAGATTTTAAATTTTCATCGCTTAACAAGTCTTCAGCCTTAACCCAGATGATATTGACCTTGGTTTCAGTAGCTGACCCGGCATGCACAAAAGCCTCAATAATAGATTTATAGCTATCTTTTAATTCAACATATTTTCCAACCAGTGCAATTGAAATTTCATCCGTTGGATTTTTTAATTTTCCAAGAAATGCTTTCCATTGGGTAAGGTCTGGGTCTTGTTTAGAACTAAATTTTAATTTTGAAAGCACTCTTTCGTCCAGCTTTTCCCGTTTCATTAAAAGCGGAACATCATATATAGTTTCAGCATCCATCGCCTCTATTACAGAGTTTATATGGACATTACAAAACAGGGCTACTTTTTTTCTGATTTCCGGAGGAAGGTGTTTCTCAGTCCTACAGACAAGAATATCTGGCTGAACACCAGCCTCCAGAAGCATTTTAACTGAGTGTTGGGTCGGTTTTGTCTTTAACTCTCCAGCAGATTTCAAATAGGGTACCAAGGTTAAATGAATCACAAGTGCATTGTGTGCACCGAGCTCCCATCTCGCTTGTCTTAGTGCTTCAATAAATGGCAAAGACTCAATATCACCCACACAACCACCGATTTCTGTAATGATAATTTCATACTTGCCACTTTCTCCTAATAAATAAAAATTTCGTTTTATCTCATCCGTAATGTGGGGAATCACCTGGACTGTTTTTCCTAAATATTCACCCTTTCTTTCCCTGGATATAACATTATTATAAATTCTTCCTGTGGTAATGTTATTATCCTGGCTGGTTGCGATGTTCAGAAATCGCTCATAATGGCCTAGATCAAGATCAGTCTCAGCACCATCATCGGTAACATAACATTCTCCATGTTCATAGGGATTTAAAGTGCCCGGGTCTATATTTAGATACGGATCGAATTTTTGAATCGTTACTGAAAAGCCTCGTGATTGCAACAACCTGGCTAGCGATGCCGCTATAATTCCTTTACCAAGTGATGAGGTGACGCCTCCCGTAACAAAGATATATTTAGGACTGTTCATTAATCTTTGACTACGGGCTGCAAAGCTAGCAGACCCTTTTCAGCAGGCAAAAAAAAAGGAAGAAATAATAACATTCATTTTTCCGGGTAATATTGAGAAGCGTGTTTAATGAACCAAAATAATCCCTTTGTCGATTCGGGTTGGGTATTTGAATAATATTTGGAAAACCAATTTGTTTTATTCCCGCCTCTATTTTGAATTTCAAACTTACTCACCTTTATTTGTTGTCAAATATTTTGGCACTTATTTAATGGATACAAACATTACCCGGACTTTAGGTCAGTTTTTAGTTTTTGGATTGCTTTCAATTGCTGTTTCTTCTTGTTATAAAGATCCTGATAACAAGGTTGAACCAATAGCTAGCCCAACAATTCCGACGGTTACAACAAATGAGATTTCTGAAATTTCATTTTATACTGCCAAATCCGGAGGTGTCATTACATCAGATGGAGGTTCGAAAATTAAATATTTTGGAATTTGTTGGAGTAGAACCCCAAATCCAGTAGTAGAGCTAAGAACTAAAACCAATTATGATACAGGTTCTACTTCTTTTAAACAATATATTAAGGTTGATAAGGATAGCACAATTTACTACGTAAGGGCTTATGCGGTAAACTCATTCGGAGTTGGCTATGGAGAGCAAAGGGTATTTAGAACAAAACCTGAGGATGCTACTGACCCGGAAGGAAATGTTTACAGGTCAGTAGTGATTGGCGGTAAAACCTGGTTAAGAGATAATATTAAGGCTACGAAATATAGGGATGGAAGTCCCATTACAACAGGTTTGGATGCTACAGCCTGGTCTGCCTCTGTTACCGGAGCATATGCCAACTATGACAATGCCACTGGAAATTCGGCAGCTTATGGAAGACTTTATAACTTTTATGCGGTTGCAGATCCAAGAGGTTTGTGTCCAGCAGATTGGCATGTTGCAACAGATTCAGAATGGTCAAATCTGGAAAATGCTGTTGGTGGGGGGGCTATTGCAGGCTACGCCCTGAAGTCAGTTTCTGCCTGGGATACGTTGGCAGTTGCTGCTAAAGACCCTTTTCAGTTTTCAGCAGTGGGGGCTGGATTTGTAAGTTCTACTGGAAATCAATTTCAAGGATTAAGAAATGTTTCCAGATTTTGGACAAGTTCTGAAGTAGATGCATTCGGAAGTTGGTCCAGAGTTATCGAAAGAACCAACAATATCTCTTTGAAGAATAATTCAGTCAAGACAGACGGTTATTCAGTGCGATGCGTTTGGGATGGAGATAATTAGTACTCCATTAAATTAGGAAAATTTGGGTTTGAGATTTTAAGATTATTGCTTGTTTAAGGCAACAATCTTCCACTTTCTATCTGCCTCCAATTGTTTTTTTAGGTGGCCCTGAAAATTTACTGGTCTTTTTTCCAAAGTTTTTTCCTCCCCTATTATTTCCATCATTTTTAAATCTCCTTTCACCATAAACCGGAAAGGGTCCGTATTGAGGGGGAACGGGTAGTTGTACAATTGGTTTTTCAATTAGCTTTTCAACATTAAGCAATTTCCCCATATCCTGTTCATTGACAAAGCTTATGCCAACACCCGAAGCTTTCGAGCCTCTTGCAGTCCGGCCAATTCTATGGACATAATCCTCTGGATCGGGTGGCATATCAAAGTTGATAACATGGCTTATTCCATCTATATCAATACCTCTGCTCATTACATCAGTTGCAACCAGAATGGTGAATTTGTTGTTTTTGAAATCCCTTACCAGTTCTTCTCTTTGGTTTTGTTCTAAATCGCTGCTTATTCC
>JAIXQU010000030.1 GCA_027485575.1 Cytophagaceae bacterium | reverse complement strand
CCCAACCTGCAAGGGTATAAGAAGAGGTGGCGATTTCATCTTGGCTTTTGTTGCCTACCGGCCACACATTGCCTGCTGGTTTTGGATTTGTGCCTATCCCATCACCTCCAATATCTTCTGTTATGGTTACCCCTGCCCCTACATACAAGCCTACTCTGTTTATATCATTAAAGCAGGGGTGGGTGGTATTGGTAACGGCAGGGCCATTGGAAGGGTAAGTGTTCATACAGGAAAGGGTAAACCGGTTGCATCGTAAGTCTAATTTAATATTGCCATTTGCCAGATATATCCCAAACCTGTTGTTTTCAAAAGTATTGCCTTTCACGGTAAAAGGCGAGGTTACCACGCTTCCACTTGGGGCAAACATACCATAATCCAGGTTTTTAAAACTGTTTTCTATCCTTGTCTGTCCCTGGCCAGGTTCTATTATTCCCATACTTATCTGGTTGCTTTGCAAGGTAACTGTTTGTTCAAAAATATTATTGCTAACATTACTCAAAGGCACAAAACTCGATATTCCATACAAGCCATTGGCCATATTAGGCACAAGAATCTGGCTCTGTCCCGGCACAGCATTCTGGTTTCCACAGCAATAGCTGGTTGTAGTTCTGGCCCAGCCTGTGTGTGGCAAGGCATCAAAAACAAATTCATTATGGCTGGCTGATGGAAAATCAGGATTGTATGGAAAATTATCTACCGAAATCCCTTTGAATCGTATTTTTTCAAACCGGTTAGTGTCTGCTACAAAAGTTCCCCCATAGGCGTGGATTCCCATCAATAGGTCTGAAAACAAACAGCTTTTCACCAACAGTTTGCCTTGAATTGAATCTGACTGAGTTGAATCTGCTGTTATACCCTTTATCAGGTTGATGCCAAACCTGCTGGTCACATTCTGTCCGGAGTCTGGCTTAAATGGATGGTGCAGTTGGTTGGCAGTGGCTTCAAACCGGCAATTTCTGAAATAGGAGCCCGTCAGGTATGTCTGCTCTATATGGGCAGAGGTGAAGTTGTTGATAAACTTGGCACCATTAGAATAGATGCGGGCTTTTCCCTCTTGTTTGGGCAATGATACTGCCCTGAATGCATGGCTAATGGTTGCTCCTGGCTGAATATAGAATGGAATTTCATCGCCCTGGTCAGCCCAGATTTCTATACCTGCCCACATTCTATCGCAGCCAGCCGTTACCAGACTGTTGCTGTCAAGGGTGAGGGAGGTAGGATTTTTACCATTCACCATCCATTTCACCGTATCCACAAAGGGGCTGTTGCTTCCATTGAAATTGTCGTTTCCAAACTCACCTCTATTATACACCACTGCATTTTTCCAAACTTTGCATATGCCCCACAACTTTATATCAGAGTGCACAAAGGCCAGTTTCTGGATTTGCAAATTGGTATATTCCGGGGCATTTCCATTCACATCTGGCTTGCCCAGAATGTGAAAAACCGGACTTTGCAGGCAGCCGCCTGTGCTGTCTTCATACAGGATTCTGAAACCAGCGCCATCAAAAGGAAATGAATAATCATTTTGTCCAAATAATTTGAACTTACCCGTTGAGTTGGTCACTATTGGGCTGGTGACTCCGGCCTGGGAAAGAACAAAGTTACTGCCATTTCCAACTCCCGGTGCCTGAACTGCCTGCACAAAAAACGAATCGGCATCGCAAACAGGAAGCAATTGAATGCTGGTTTGACCATCGGTTACTTCTAAGGTAAAAATTCTGTAAGGCCCCGGACATGGACTACCGGGCTGGGTGGCTCTTATTCTATAGTTATACGTACCCGGAACCAGATTTTGAAATATAACCGGAGAGGCTGAGAAGAAATTAGACCCTGATCCCTGGCTGAGTGGATCGATTTCATAGAGTGGTGTAAAGCCCAGATTTTCATCTGGAAAGCTGCATAAAAGCTTCAGAATCTGACAATTTGAAAATTGAATGGTGAATGGGCTTGGGTTATTGAGTTGAATGGGCCCATTGCCAATCTGGTGGTCAATTTTGAAAGTTCCTATGAAATGCTGCCTGTAAATGGTAACCGTTTTGTAAGCCAAGGTAGTGCACCCATTAAGAACTGTGGCTGCTGTGATGGTAACAATCCGCGATTCTACTCCTTGGGGGAGGTCAAATTCAAATACATAGCTATTGGTTCCAGGAACCAGATCACCTGGATTATCCGAACTTTCCCATAAATAGGTGGCAGTGGGATATACAACCGGGACAGAATACACTTGTTGAAGGGCGCTTGTGAGGCATATTTCTGGTGGACCTACAATTTGAAATGGATTGGGATTTGGATTTACAATAATGTTTACTGAATCCTGCAGGTTTATAATACTACCACAAAACAGAATCTGGTAATGCAATTTGAATTTACCAGAATACAGATTTGGTGGGTTAAGTGTCTTACTGATTCCAGTACCGATACTGACCCCAAATGGATTCCTCCAAACCAAAGAGCCTGGAATCACTAAGTTTGCTGAACTGCCCAAAATGGCAGTCAGTGTAACAGACCCATCGCTGCAAACTGGATTTATACTCGCTGTTATTCTTGGCTTGGTTATAACATCTACTACAAAACTATCAAGCGGCTGGGTAATGCCATACATAGTGATGGCCAGTTTATATACTGTGGTATCACCTGGTGAAACCCTGATTGTATCGCCGGTTCCAACCTGAACATTGTTGGCATACCATATCCAAAGATGCTGCCTGGTGTTAAAAAACGCCCGCTGATTGGGCTCCATTAAAAGTCTTAATGTTATGGATTCACCTGCAAAAACTTGTTTACAAACAGGTAGAACAGAGTCAGGAATGGCAATTAGTTCCACATCGTCTACCAAAGTATAGGTTCTTACCGATGAATCAGCCGGAGCGCTTAACGTTGTTATTGGTCCCAATCCTATTGTCATTGGCCTCCCTGCATTGTTAAATCTGTTGGTTACAGTAATACCAAAAACACTGTCTATTCTTGGAACTTCATGAAAAGCATTGATTCTTTGCCACCTTGTTGGATTATCAAGACTATCTCCCTGGGCTTGATTGGTTCTTAAATTAAAAGTTTGCCTGTCTCGCCTCCTAAGTAGCACGTTCATTGAAGGGTTGGCTACCCGAACTCTATTGGCTGAACGGGCATATACCTCACTAAAATAAATCTGAGATTTTGGTCTTCTGCTAGCGAGGGGTGTGGCAAAGTTTTGCATTGCAGTCTCAGACCCAAAAGTATCCAGGGTTCTTGAAGCTATCCCGATATAAACTCTGCCTCCATTTCTTACGGGGGTATTGGTAGCCCAGCTACTGTTGGGAATGCCATAAGTAACCAATGTGTTTTGAAACCTATCCACATGACCAAGAGTATTTCTGGCCAAAACATATTGCCCGTTACCCCAGTTTGAACAGAAAGTCAAATAACCTGAAAGGTCTAAATCACCTGGTGCAAACTGTTCCAATTGTTCAAAATCCGGATTGCAAATTAAATTTATTCCCGTTGGTACGCATGGGGGATTCAATCTAAGTGGGGCTACCGGGCTGCCAGGGTTTTTAGCTACTATAGTATTACCCAGATTCACAATATCAGTAAGGGAAAAATATGAACATTGACTCCCCGGATTCTCTAAATGGATTGTAGAAGTAGAAACCAATGTTCCATAAAGTAAAGAGTTGCGAACTGAAATTGCATTTGCAGAAAAAAAGATTTGGTTATCTCTAACTCCATTCAAAGCAAATTTTGCATTATCAAAATGTAAATTTGAATTGGAGTAAAAGAAAAATTTAGAATTGGTATCTCCGATTAAAACCAAGGAATCACAATGGATATAGGTATCTGCAATCAGATAATGGCCAGCTGAGATTTGATTGGTTAGGTTCAAATCTACAGTTTGTATTGTTTGCCCCAATTTTTCTGAAAGGATATAATTTTTCAGATTGTTATAAATCAAAGCAGAATTAGACTCTTGTGTATCAATAGAATCACCAGGATTTATAATTGCCTGAATGCTTGGGCTGCTTACCCTGCCTAAAACCTGAAAAGAACCACCAGTGATAGATTGACAAGCTACCAGTGCATATTTTTTAGCCAAATCAAAGTTTGTTGGTTCTACCTGAATTATATTCAAATCAGTTTGGGCATAACAACCGTTTGCATCCGTAGTTTTTACAAATCCTGTATCGGAATTCGAAACCCGCACTGAATCACAATTCGGAGTAAAGCAAGTATCCACATTGCTCCAGGTAAAAGTATAAGGCGCAGTGCCTCCACTGGCATAAGCCTTGCCAATGGCAGGCTGCCCACCATAGCTAAACAAAGTATCGGCCCAAACTGTGGGGCCAGGCAACATTTGCCAGTACAAACTCTCCACATTATCTGATTGGCAGCCCAACCTGCTCACAGCCCTCACCATGATGGTTCCATTGGCAAACCACTCCGGCCGGATGGTAATCAGCGAATCTGCCGTGGTGTCAATAGCAGTGGTATTCAATGGATAGGTATCGGGATTGATTTCTTCATACCTTGCTCCTCCCAATGATTTGCCTTTGATTGTTACCGCCGTGGCATTGTCACAAATAAAATGGGTACCTGCATTGGCATCAAACCGGATTCCTGTCACAGGTTCCAAGGGTTGCATTTCTGGTTTTCCAATTTCAGGGCGAAGCAAAACTGAATCTGTAATGCTGCAACCTGTGCTATTGCTCAGTGTGTAATAAAGCTTGTTGCCAAACTTTATGGACTCAAACCACAAAGACAGCTCCCATTCCAATGAATCGGTAGTGGCTGTGTAGGTTTCAGGATAAGGCTCAATCCATGGATTGCCACTTGCATCTGCCCTGGATTGAATGTCATTGATGTTCAATTGCTGGTCTGGTCCTAGTTTGCCAATTATCTTATAGGTCTGGCAGTCTGCAAAATTTTCAACAAGCTTTAGGTTTAATGGCGAAACTGCCTCCACCGTAAAACTGACCGTCGCAAACTGGCTATTGCTGCCAAGTGCATCAACCACCACTGCTTTTACAATATAAGCACCAACGGCCCAGCCACTGGTTTTCAATTCATAAGGGGCGGTGTTGTCTGTGCTGTATAAAACATTGTCTTTGTAAAAATCTACCCGGCTGATGGTGGTTACCTGTGAACTGGCTATTGCCTGCACATATATATTGCAGGAGGGCAAAGTACCTTCCATACTGGGTGTAGTGATGCTAATGCTCGGTGGGGCATAGAGCATGAAACTGTTTTTGTTGCTCAAGCCCCAAAGTCCGGGGCTGTCTAGTGCCTTGGCAAACCATTTAAATGCGCCACCCACCGGATTTTCGTAATCGTAGGTAAACGGGGCTGTGGCGTCTTCACCTACTTTTTCTCCATTCACATAAAATTCTACTTTTTCCAGGTTATTGTCCACATCAGATGCGGTGGCAGTGAGGGTAACCGGCCCTGTCATAAAAAGTGGGTTGGCTGAGGGTGAAACGGCCACTGCTGTTGGGGCGCTGTTTATCACCACACCAACTGGCGATGAGGTAAGGCTCAGTCCATACTGGTCTATCACTTTTGCAGTTATCTGATGGTTTCCGCCGGAAATATTGGCTGTGAGGCTATAGGGTGAGGTGAGGTCTTCACCCAAAAGGCTGGTTCCGGAAAAAAACTGTACTTTCTCAATGTCATCGTTCGGGTCTGTGGCTGTAGCATTTATCTGCAAAGGGCTGCTGCCAAAAAAACCTGTTGAAGGAGTGGTAATGGATACTGCATTTGGGGGCAGGTTGGATAGCCTTTCGATGACGATGTTATCAACAAATACTTTGGTGTTTTGGGGGCTGGCCAGATACTGGGCCCAAAGTACGAGCCTGGCTGCCGTCCAGCCTGCCATGCTACCTGTTGTGTTGAATGTGCCGGTAAATGTTTGCCAGCCATTGGTTTGCAAGGGTCCGGTGGAATATATTTCAACGGCGGTTGTTCTTCTTACCTGATTGGAATCTCCGTTGCCCAACCCAAAAACCACTGACTTACTGCCTGCACCAGTTGCAAGCGAACAAGCAAAACTGATGCGGTATGTTCTCTTGGAAATGAGGGAAAAATGTGTTTTATCGAGTGCATAAAATGCTGAATCTGTTGCTGCACCTGTACCTGCCTGAGTAAAATAACCTATACCAGCTGTTGGGTTGGTCACTTCATTCAGCTTCCAGGTACTCGATAAGGTTCTCCAGGAAAAGTTAGAGCCAGAACCTTCAAAATTTTCCGAATAAACAGTTACCGGCTGTGCAAAACCGGATAGCGACAAGGCCATACAACCCAAAAGGACCAGGACACATAGTTTATATTTCGTCCTTTCCTTAGCATATTGCAGAGAAAAAGACAAACAAGAACCAAAAAAGAACGGTGAACGGAAGATTCTTGTCATAAATGTTTAAGGTCTAAAAAATTGTTTCCAAATCTAAAACCGAAAAAGAATGTCAAGCAAGTTTAATAAAAGATTTAACGTTATAATAATTTTGTTTAACCCCCAAAACCTCCAACTTAAAGAATAATTTTAAAAATTAAAATATTGATTTAGAGCAAGCTAAGAAAATTCTAAAATTTTAAAACCAGTTTTTTCAAGATTAAAATTGCAGAAAAAATATCCTACTTACATCGTTTATAGTGGAGCCTCATTTGGTGTTAAAAGTAATTTTATAGCACTTTTCAAGCCTAGGTTTGATAAAATTGGTTTAAGTGTTGAAAGATATTTCGATATAGATATAGAGTTCTCAATAAATTTTTTTGTCTATTCATTAATGGATTTTTTTACTTTCAGGCTTTAACTTTAAGCCATTCAAAAATTTTTACACAAAAAAAACCGCCTCAAAATCTGAGGCGGTTTACTCTTCACATTTCATGAAGGCATCTAAAAGTGTTTTCATCCCAGCGTTAATTTATGGGCCGCAATTTCTTTAAGGTCATTTTGCAGATCCTCTATTTCCCAGTCCAGCATATCTATAGACTCCCTGATTTTTGACAAAGGAAATGCCAGAAATGAATCCTGTATGGCCAGAAGAACCTTTATTTCATAGGTTAGGACAACAGATGATTGTTCATCATTTCTTTCCCTTTCGGTAGCGAATGGATTTTTTCGCCTTGCCTGTGCATGATTGAGGCTAATTTGTTTGCGAAAAATTTGTTTTTCCACAGAGGCGACAGACCTTTGGTAATTGTCCTCGACTTGCAGAAGGTTGGTCCTTCTTACCAAAAGAAGTTCTTTGTCATGGATGATTTTACTGCTGGCTTCATCACAGAGAGCAGCAGTGGTTAACATTTTTAAGTTATTCATGGCACCTGTACGGGTTTAATGTCCCGTTCTCAGATGTATAACGCTGCCTGGGTTTTGAATATTTAATCGGAGTGAAAAAAAAAATAAAAAAAATATTTTCTATTGCTTACTTCCTTACCGTTAGCTCAGAGCTATCGGAACGGCAACAAAAAAAAACACATGGTTGCCCAGGTGGTTTTATATAACAAGGTCGCTTTGAATGAAATACTCAAACACCAACAAGCACTGTTCTTCTGCTTTTCAGGGAAAAGGCATGGGATAAAAAAATAGCTTTGACCTAAAACCCAATTAAAGCATCCCTGAATGGAAATGGATTTTAAACGAAAAAAGGTAAATGAATATTTAAGGTCTTCGTAAAAAGGGAATATTTTTTTTAATTTTGAAGCTATGGAATCCTTTGAAGAAAAAGCAAATCGCTTGCCGCCGAAAGCTAAGTTGGAGATGGAAAATTATATGGATTTGATCCTGGGAATTAAAAATATAAGTCAGTATAAGGAAAATATTGCGAATGAACTTGAGGGTAGATTGAATGATAATAACGGTGAAAGGAATATTGATGAAGTTATGAATGAACTAGCGGCTAAGTACGGAATTGATAAAGATTGAAATTGGCAGTAAAGCTGCAAATGAACTTTTTGATGCGGTTGAATGGTACTATGTACAAAAGCCTGGCCTGGAAAAGGCATTTTATCATGAATTGAAAAGATTTCTGAATAGGATTTCCCAAAGACCTCTTAGCTTCCCTATTTTTGTTTCCAGTTTCAGAAAGGCTCTACTTGGTAAATTTCCATTTATGGTAATTTTTCATTTTGAGCCAAATGAAACAAAAGTTGTTGTTCTTTCAATTTGGCATACATCGCGAGACCCGGAGCAACTTATGAAGACAATGGATTTATACCAATAAGGTCTATTTTGTTTTTTTGGGTGTTGGAAATAAAATCGAGTTCCTACCAATATAGAAAAAACCACCCAGTTGCCCAGGTGGTTTTATATGACAAGGTCGCTTTGATTGAAATACTCAGGCACCTGCCAGCACTGCTCTTCTGCTTTTCAGGGCTGTAAGAAACGCTACTTTTTCACCCAACTGGAGATTACATAGGTTGAGCTCATGTTTGATCTCAAGTTTTGCAACGACACTGTAGCTTTTTTTGCGGTTGCCCAGCAAAAACTGCCTGTACTCCAGTCGTTTTTGTGTTTTTTCGTTTATGTCTCT
>JAIXQU010000093.1 GCA_027485575.1 Cytophagaceae bacterium | reverse complement strand
AAAACCACCGTTATTATTTCCCATAGAATTTCTTCAGTCAAAATGGCTGAGCGAATTTTGGTTTTGGATGAAGGTCAAATCATTCAGCAAGGCACCCATGAACAACTTTTGGCAGTACAAGGAGCTTATAAAGAACTGTATGAAAAGCAATTAACAACAGAAGAAGTATGATGAAAATTAAGTTTGTTTTATATTTTTCTTTCGTTCTTTGGTTGCACTCAGGTTGCAAGGAAGAAGCAACCAAGGTTGAAATTCCAAAAAATGTGATCCCAATCAAAAAGATGGAAGCATTTTTATTTGATTTGCATAAAACAGAAGCGGAATTGACCCAATCCGGAATCAGACAGGATTCAGCGGTTTTAATATTTCCCGGATTACAAAAAAATTTGTTAATAAAGCATAAAATAGACAGTCTGAAACTAGAAAGAAGTTTAAAATTTTATGCAGAAAGAGTTGATTTACTTGACTCTATTTACACCCATTTATTGATAAAAGCTGAGTCTCAAAAATAAAGCAGGCACTGCCCGATCGGTCCCTATTTTAATTTTTTTATAGTTTCATTGTGATGGAAAAGGAAAATAAAATCTGGGGCCAGGTGTTTCATTGCAGTTGTTAATCATACCAAAAATGAAAAAAGTCTTTGTTTCAGGTTGCTATGATATCATTCATGGTGGACATGTAGAGTTTTTTAACCAGGCAAAATCATTGGGGGATTATCTTGTGGTATCCTTTGCAGGAGAAAAATCATTAAAAATCCACAAAAACCGAAAATCTTCCCTACCGGTTTATCACAAACAAAGAATACTTGAATCGTTAACCATGATTGATGAAGTTGTGGTTGGAGATGATGAAATCATTGGACTTGACTTTAAATCTCATTTTCTGAAAATCAGGCCGGATATCTTGGCGGTCACAGAAGATGATAAGTTTGAAAAAGAAAAAAAAGCCCTTTGTGCGGAAGTCGGGGCTGCTTATGTGGTTCTGCAAAAAACCCTTAACTACGAAAAAGTATCTACCACCGAAATCATCAACTATATAAAAGCACCTCAGGAACTTCCGCTTCGGATTGATTTTGCAGGTGGCTGGCTCGATGTCCCTAAACTTTCGAGGGAGGGAGGCTTTATTGTTAACTGCGCCATTACCCCAAAAGTAAGTTTGCATGAATGGCCGTTTGAAATTGGTGGTGGCCTTGGTGGCTCAGCAGCTTATGCCATTTTGATGGGTAAAAATGGCGTTCAATCAGAATTGGACCTTGGTGTTGGCTGGCAAGACCCGGCAGTAATAAAAGAAACAGGGCTATGTGTTTGGAAATCTGGCTTTAAACCAGAGCTTGAATTCAAAACATCTGCTGATTTTTTAAAAGAAAAAATGGCGCTTTACTGGACAGGGAAGCCCCATGTAACCTATGAAAAAACCGACCTGACCAGGGACTATGAAGCCATATTTCAAGCTGGAAAATTGGCAAGAAAAGCCGTTACACCTGGCAGTGAAAACCTAAGTAAATTGGCAGAATCAGTGAACATAACATTGGACATGCAATTAAGGGAGGGAATGGACCTACTACCAAACTACAATGAAATTGCAAAAAAATACTGTGGTGGTGGATGGGGAGGTTATGCGGTTTATATTTTTGAAAATTCAGCTGAAAGAGCAAAATTTCTACAACATGAAAGCACCCAACCCGTTGAACCATTTATCCGGTAAGGATTTTTGAGAATCCTCCGTTTTGGAAATGGTTTTATAAGCCAAATGATTGTTCAATGTTTTTATCAATGGATTTGGGAGTTATGCTAAAATTGAAATTGCCACCAATCATTAACCTCCATTCTCCTTTGCTGTTTTGAAATTGGGAATGAACAACTTCAACATGTAAAAACCGGAAAAGCTTATCTACCCCGTAGCCAATTTCCCAAAAAAGAGGTTGACCCTCATTGGCCATGCCTTTAACCAGAATTACTTCCTGCCAATTCTTTTTCTTTTTAGCCAACCAGCCAAAAATTAATTCATTTCTAAAAAAATGAACATGCAGGCTTGCAATTCTTTTCTGAGAGGAAAAGGAATAATAGGGCAGATTTCTAAACTGCTCAATGTTGTTTTTACCCAATACAAATGTTTCGTTTCCATACAAATGAAGGGCATCCATTTGACCAAAACTCTTTGACCGAAACATTTGACCAACCTGACCAAATAATTCCAGGTTGGCAACCGGCGATAACATGAGAGATTGTCGGTAGTTCATTTCCAGAGAAGTAAAATCAGAAGTAGAATTTAAAATGGACGGTAAGCCTTGGGTAAACTTCAACCTAAACCTGGGTGAACTTGTACTTCTAAAATATTGATTTCCATTGTATAGAGAAGATTGCAAAAAAGGATACCAATCAATCTGAGCCGTGGCAATTGAGGCAACAGACCTTTTCAAGTTGGCATCATTGGCATAAGGGGTGGTTATCTGATTCAGTTCAAAATCTTTATTCTTATGAAATATTCCGTGTTTTTTATTGTTAGTCAGTGGAGTTCGGTTGGCTAATTCAAAACTACCTTCTGCTTCAAACCTCCCATTGAGCTTTTTCAAAAAGAGAATTTTCCCAAAATCTGCTTCATACAATTTAATAAAATTTCTACTGTCCAAAAGTGTGTAGCCTGAATTTACAGTTGCACTAATAGGCTCATTATGATTGATTTGTCTCATCTCTGTCCCTCCTGATACCTGCAAAACCCAATCGGAGTTCCCATATTGAAACACGCCCGACCCGATGATTTTTTTTCTGGCAATGGCATACCTGGCCATTGGTCCAAACTGTATGTAGGTTCGGTCGTCTTTAGATTTGTACGTACTTTGCCTCAGGTATCTTTTAAACCAAACACCTCCCTGCATGGCATAGCCTTCAACCGCATTAAACTTAAAATCAGCAAAAGGCGAAAAGAATTTAACAACGGTAGGCCTTCGGCCAAGGCTGTCTTTTTTTTTTTTT
>JAIXQU010000152.1 GCA_027485575.1 Cytophagaceae bacterium | reverse complement strand
CGGAAGGACCTCGTCTTGTTTTCAATCTCTTCGCTGTCGAAGGTATGAACCATAAAGAAATTGCTCAGTCGCTGGACATCAGCGAAGAAACGAGCCGGCAACAACTGCGCCGTGCCCGGATTACACTCAGCCGCCAGATCAGCGGACCAATCGATTCTACTCAAAATATTCCTACTCAAAGCAACAACCGAAAGCCATGAACAACGAATTTGATCCACAATTTCCCGAATCAGAAGGGCAGCCCGGAAGTCTGGGTGATGCCTTTGGAGGTTATATGCCCGACATGCCGGAAGGCAGCTGGGAACGATTGAATGACCGTCGTAAAAAACGCCGGCGTGGATTGTTCTGGTGGCTGTTGCCTGCCTTGTTGGTAGGTATGGGTTTTGGTGCATACTGGATGACTCAACATAACAGTGCGGAAGAATCGGTGGTGATTTCTACCCAACCAAAAATTGAAAACGCGAAAGTGATTCCGTCTGAAAAAGCGTCTGCTTCAACCATTGAGAAAAATACGGAATCCAAAATTTCGGTATCATCCAATGAAAAACAGCCTGCAGTAAAGTCGGATGAATCCCGTCAGACAGAAAATCAATCTTCAGAAGTATTGGAGAATCAGCCAACTTCCGATCGTTTTCCAAAAGGAGAAACAACAAAAGTGAAGGAATTAGAAGCTTCTGGTCTAAAGACGCCTTCCTCCAATTTGGTATTGACTCAAACGAAGAAAAAACGAAACAAGAATGCTTCGGAAGTGAAATCTGCGATTGAAAACAACAAGATGTCATCTGGGGAGGTTTCAAGGAAAGAATCAACCGGAAAGATTGTGGCTTTTGCTGACGTTCGTTCCGCAAAAGCTTCACGAAAAAAGACAAAAGGAAATGCTGCGAACCGTCCTTCTGAGAAAGAACCAAATGCGAATAACGAAGATGTAACCGTTCAAAAACAACCGAATTCCCAAAATGAAATCGCTGACCAAAATTCAATCGAAAGTAATCATTTAAAGCTGGAACCCGGGTCCGTTTCACAGGCCGTTTCTCCAAAGGACGGTAACGAACCAAAAGCCGATTCGGTGGTTCCGCCGAAAGTGGATTCGACTTCCAATCTGGCAATAGTTCCCAAGGATACCGTCCGGAAAGAATTGGCCAAAAGGCATTTGGGATTTGAATTTGGATTGAGTGGATTAAGTCTGCAACAGCAATTCGTTGTTCAAAGTGCGGCTCAAACAGGAGCCGAACAGGTGTTGCAATCGCCTGTTTCGTTGCGTCCGGTGTTTGGCGGGAATTTTCAATTCAAGATGAAAGTCCCGTTTGGAGCAAAATTATCTTTGCTTCCTCTACTGGAAACTTCGCTGTTGTATCAGCAGATGACGTTTCAAAAAGAACCCGGTGCATCGGCGCCGGTGAGACTGATTCAGACGGCTGACGGAATTACCGGAGCCCCTGTTTTACAGACAGGTACATATTCAAAAAAAACGGTTTATCTGTTGCCGGGTGCCGGATTGGAAGCCGGTTATGTATTGACGGAATCGTTTGAACTTCGGGCTGGTGCTGTGTACTCATGGGTTTTCTCAACACAAAAGGACCAAAAGCCAGCCATCATTCAGCCTGGTTACTGGTTGGCGGCTCAATATCAATTCAGGAAACGCTGGAGCGTAAAAGCTGAAATCCGCCGGTTTGGTATGAAAACACAATTGCTTTCGGATGCCGCTTCTACATCGGAAAATCTTCAGCTGGGGATTGGGTTGGTTTGGAAGGTAAAATGATGTGCTTTTGCATGGGGTGGGGTAGAAGGTGAAACGTATTTTCCCTTCTCCTCCCAAAACCCGGACTAGTTTTGGTATTCATTTCGTTCTGGTTTTGATCTGAAGGAATAATCCCCTCTGCACCTCGGTTCGAGCCCCTCGAATCAAAACCTCCGTTTGGATAAAAAACTGGAAGCGACAAATAGTTTGGCCCCATTTTATATGAATGCTGCCAACAGGAAATATGGATTCTGGCAAAGAGCTTCTTTAGCCGTTCATTTGTTTTCAAGGAAAGCGGCGTTTTAAAAGTTGGACTGTTTACATAAATAAAGTCTAATTTGAATTTACAATCTGCCTTAGTCATTTCTCCACTGGAGAAACTGGAATGAGGTCCAACTAAAGATAGAAATTGTAAATTCTTTTTGGACTGTGTATTTAACAATCTTTCCAGTGAAAGTTGGAATCTTTGCCTAGTCAGGAAGATTTTTTATTATGCATCTGACAGCCATTATGAAATGGGAATAGAATATTTCCGTTTTAAAAGATATTTGAAATGGGTTTTGAAAACAGAATGCATTTGAAAGATGAAAAACATAATTTCCACAACCGCAGCACTGATTCGGGTAGAAAAGAACCCAGGCGGTGAATGAAAATAAAATTCTTACTTTTCAGTCATCAACAAGACGTGTCCGCCTTTGGAGTAGGAGCCTTGTCCGACATTGCAAATGTCAAACAGCCTTAGATTTTTAAGTCCATTTATGGTCCAACTCTCGTTAGTGGTTAAATAAAGAAAGTAGCAAAAAGTGCCGCAGGCATAAAATATTCTGCATTTCCATTTCGTATACCTATGGCACTCAAACACATTTTCTGGACTATTATCTAAACTTGTTAACGGATTATAACAAAAAAAGCCACCTGCTGCCGGTGGCTTTGTGTGGAGGGGACGATGCACTATGTGATATTACAACGCTGCCTTTCTACCCAGGACTCCGTCAAGAAAAACTTGTTTCTCAGCCCTCACCAATTGGGCCACGCTTAGATCCAGCTGGTTATCCAGTCTGGTACCCGGCGCAAGACTTTCCTTTTTGTCGGCAAGATTGCCTTGCTGGAACATCAATTGGCGTTGAGATTTGAGGTTTCTTTTCTTAACTTTTCCTTCGGGCATAGTGGGCAAGGTCACAGCCAGAGAATCCAATTGAGTTTGTGTGGACTCAATTTCGTCCGCCACTTCTTTTGCATTCGTATCCAACTGTTTTTGCCTTTGCTGTAAATTCACAATTTGTACATCCAGTGCATCAGTTTCCTCTTTGATCTTCTCAGCCAAAGTTTCGCATTCAGCAACTGTAAGGAGCCATTCAAAATTATAGGACATGACACTTAATGTTTACAATTCATTTTTTTTACCCCAAGAACTTTTTGTCAAGGCTGAGGAAAAAGGTTTTGAATCTGTTTCCGGGAGTTCAGCCCTACGGTGTTTGTCTCCTCCACAATTGAATTTCGAGACCGGATCCAAGGGCTCAAAATCCACAGCAACTGCCATGCAGTTCATTTAAAGCAAGCGGTTTTACCCGTTTTTTTGTGAAACCCTGGAAAAACAAGATGTATTTTCCATGGAAGCAGGCATCACATTTTGGTCCTTCCCAACCAGCAGAACAGACCACAAAACTTTTGCGGCTTGCCCCGAAATCGTCAGCGATGTAAAAACGAATGGATTGATGATTTATTGTCTTTTTTTTTAAAAATTTTAAAAAAAAATGATAAGCACCTGATTGTCATTAAATAATATTTTCGCCTTCGTTGGTCTTTTGACCAACGAAACAAATACCATAAATCTTCTTGGTGACAATACCAACAACGGCGTAGTCTTTTAGTAAGCCATAGTTAAAGGATCGTTTGTTTTGCGATTTCGGATTCCAGCCTTGCCAATTTAAAGTCCACTAATTCCAGTTTAAACCGAACCCAAAAAAGTTCCAATTCCAATTCCTGGGTTTCCAGTCCTGAATAGCTATTTTTTATGGTGGATTTCCACTTTTGGTCTTTCTCAGGTGCATAATCCGGACTTTGAAGTTTTTCGATATGCGAAAGCAGGATTTGCAGTCTTTGGTGGCGGTGGAGTTTTTCCAATAATGTAGTTTGGGCATTAATCAGATTGAGCTTTACCGTTTTGTATCGGGTCCTGGTGTATTCCAGTTTTTCTATGGGCAGATTTGGTTTCAGTTCATCGTTTTCCTCCCAATACATTTCCAGCAATTGGTTGATTTTGTTGAGGCGCAATAAGGCAAAGACAGGGAGCGACCTTTTTTTAGATTCCACCATAGAAAGAAGACTGCGGTTTATGCCCAGGAGGGCAGCCATTTCCAGCTGCTCCAGACCTAGTGCGATGCGTAATTCCTTTAAATCCAGGTGTGCTTCCATGCTTTGAAAACTGAATTTCAATTTTACCATCAACGGAGAACCTTTCCTAAAATTGTGTCATATGAAATATTATGCTTTGGTATTACACAAAAGGGTAGGGGTTGGGATTGTGTCACCGGAAATATTTTGTTTTTTTATGACACAAAATGGAATGGGTTGGGATTGTGTCACCGGAAATATTTTGTTTTTTTATGACACAAAATGGAATGGGTTGGGATTGTGTCATCAGAAATAT
>JAIXQU010000007.1 GCA_027485575.1 Cytophagaceae bacterium | reverse complement strand
TCTTCTGATTTGCAGGGCCGCTCCGGTATAAGCACTGCTCAATCTTCGCAGTCCATAGGCTACAGCAGAAGGCGTGGCAGCGGTCAGGTTCAGATTATCCAACACATTATTCCCGATGACAGTAATGGTCCCGGTAGCATTGCAGCCACCGCCAGTTACCGGAATGCTGTAATAGAATGTTCCTGTAACGGTTGGAGTACCAATGATGGTAATGATATTACTTGCCCAGGAGGCAGTTACACCTGCCGGTAAGCCAGTGGGAGTTCCTATGCCTGTAACATTGCTGGTTGGGTGGGTTACGGTTGGAATAGCTGTATTTATATTTACGGTTGGAGAACTTGAAGCCGCTCCAACTGAAATAATGGAAATGGTTGCATTTGCATCCACAGCAGGACATCCGCCCGAAGCAGCTATGTTGTAATTAACAACGTAATTGCCTGGCGTTGAAGTGGAAGGCGTGATTAAACCTGTTGTTGGATTGATGGATAGGCCTGAAGTTGACGAGTAGGTTCCACCGGCAGTACCTGTTTGTATAACAGCTTGTGCGCCAGCAGTTGTACACCAAGGTGAACCACTGTAAGAAATGGTAGCTGCTGCTGAACTGGTTACATTTACGGGACCGACACCTGCAAGGGAAACCGTTCTGTAGGTACCACAGGTGCCAGCATTGTTAGATGCACTGACCACAGAAAAGAAAAAATCCCCGCAAGAACCAGGCGTATTGGAAAAGGTATTTGTAGTATTGTTGAGAATGGCAATTACCGTGGCAGAACCAATAACCGACCCAACTGTATATGTTGTATTGCTTAATGGGAAATCAGCAGAAACAAAATTGGATCCAGCCTTTCTCAATACCAAATACCCGCCTGGAAGCGGACTGGCGTGTGTGAAAGACCCACTTACTGTTCCACCGGAGTTTGTGGCATTAAGCCCGGTCACGTTGGCTGTTGGGGTAATATTGGTTGTCAGATTGGTTTGTGTTCCGCCTACAGGAGTGGAACAAACATTTATCCTGGGTCCTGAAGTAGAAGAAATTGTACCTGAATTGATTATTGAAGAACCACAAAGTGTTTTACAGCTTCCTGAAGCAGAAGTAATGGTTCCTGTATTGTTTATGGTCCCTGTTGCAATTAAGGCTCCTGAAAAATTAATGGTTGCGTGATTGGTCAGATTGCCTGTTATGGAAGCACCAGCCGGAAAATTTGTAGTTCCTGAATTGATAACCACATTTCCTCCCAAAGTTGCAGCGCCTGTAAAAGTTGCAGCGGTATTGAGGGTGGTGATGCCGCCTACGCCTGTGGTGCCGGCAACAGAAAAACTACCACTATTGGTTAAAAGATTTAGACCTACACTCAGATTTGAAGAAGCGGTAAATGCAGTATTGGTTGTAAGTCCGCCTGTAATGGTAGCAGCACCTGCAATGGTGATGGCTCCTGAATTGGAAACAAAACTTCCACCCACATTCAAAGTGGAACCAAAAGGAACCGCAGTATTTGTTGTTAGATTTCCAGTAACAGTGGCTGGACCTCCAATTGAAGTCGTTCCTGAATTGGTAACAAAATTCCCATTAACAGTAAAGTTTCCTGCCCCGGAGAAGCTGCCTCCATTTACAGTAAAACTTGTTGGAAGATTAAAAGATGAACCGGAGTTATTTACAAAAGTTCCACCATTCATGGTAAAATTGGATGCACTAAAAGCACCACCACTTTGATTGTTGATGGAACCACTGTTCATTGTTATGGAACCTGAAACCGTACCAAAATTATTTATGGTTTGTCCATTTCCAAGGGTCAATGCGTTTTGCATCGTCCCATAGTTATTTAGGGTAAATGGATTGTTCAGATTATTAATGGCAACCCCGGATGCAAAAACCACATTTGGACCATAGCAAATAGTAGCATTGCTTTGGTTGGCAACATTTATTGTGCCTGAGGTAATAGTTGCGTTTCCAACCACTGAACCACTTTTTACTATACATAGGGTCTGATTCGGACCTGAAAAAGTATAGCTTATGGTTTGACTACTACTTGAAAGTGTAATCGTGTTGGTACAGCCGGTTGTACATTGCGCATGTACGTTTACTTGAATGCCGAAAATAAGGCATACAAAGGCCATAAAAATAAGTCTCTTCATAAATAGGTTAAAAATCTTCTAAATAGGATGTTGCAGAGTTCGTTTATGAGGGTTAGCCCTTATGAACACTTTAACATGTGGCAAAAGTATTGGCGAGGTTAACCCTGATATAACCCTTTGCCCGACTTACTCTACAGAAGTAATAATTAGAAGGAAAGCATAAAATCATCTCATTCATTTTGTTTCTCCCCTTCTGCAGTTTTCAAAATTTTTCTCTCATTTTATTAAAATCCAATTCAATAGAAATTAACTACTTAAATATTTGAAAAACAAATGCTTATCCAAATAAAACTTTAAAGAAAATTCAAAAAAAGCTTTCCTTGAATTGGTAAATTATTTAATGCTGAATTTCCTTTAACCAGTATCCCCATCTTTTAAAAAACAGGGAAAAGAAAATCTTAAAAAAACAATAAAACCACCCCTGAAATACCTGATTTCGATCCTTTGAGATACCGCCATAACACAATACATATCGTTCTTTCCTCTGAAATAACATTGGTTCACCAAATTAAAAATTCCCGGAAACATCAATAACCAACTAAAACCAGCAGAATTTATACTCCAAAAAATCAGGGATATAGGCGTTGAATTTCCGATGTCGCCATCAAGGCAGCAATAATTGGCAGTACTAAATATAAAGAATTAGCAGTGTTATTTTAATCAATTCCCATTTATCTGATTCAATTATCAAAAATTTTTATTATTTAGTTTATATCTTTTTATTGAATTAATGCTATTTTTATTTTTATAATCCCAAAAATATCTTTTATACAAAACAAATTTTTATAACTGATTATCAATATTTTAATTTTATTTTTTCTCTATAATCTTAATAAATTTCAATACTTAAGAAATCTTTATATTTCTACTGATCCCAAAATAATCTAATCTTGCTTTTTTGTCAGGAAAAATCATGTAATTTTTCTTTTGAAATCTCACATTTTAAACACAACTTGCATTGACATACAGTCACCACGCATAATCCAAGTTTTTGAAAACTTTATTAATACTGGTTGTTTCGTACCTGCTTCTGACTCAAAATACTCAGGCACAAATCACAGTTAAGACCATTGATCAAAACCAAAACCCCCTGGTAGATTCGTTGGTTAAAACACTGGCTGGCACGGGTGTTTCAATTTCAAATATTAGTTCAAACCTTAAACCTACAACCAAATCATTGGCCAGCTTCAAAAGAGTCGGCCCAGTCTTTCCCCTTTCCAGAGGATTGTTAATGTCAACAGGAAATACCGATTCTATTCCTAAACCAAACAGAATCAAACCACTTTCAACCAGACAAGATTATGCAGATACTTTGGCAGGAAACTCAATAGGAAGACAGCTCCTTCAATTGATTCTCAACAAGCAGGCTGGAAATGGAAGTCCACCAAAACAAACAGAGATAAGTTCCGTTACATTTGATATAATTCCAAGTGGAGACAGCATTAAATTCAAGTACCTTTTCGCTTCAGAAGAATATCCTGAGTTCGTTTGTTCTCAATTCAATGACATTTTTGGTTTTTTTATCAAAGGCCCTGGAATCATCGGAGATTCCATCTATGCCGGAACCAATCTGGAAGGATTTTCCAATATGGCAAAAATCAATTCCAACAATTTCCCCGTAAGCATCAATACCGTCAATTCAGGTCAGGCCGGACAAACGGGTACAGCATCCAATTGCAGTTTTTCCCCGGAGGGAATTTCGAACTTCAACCCGAATGACCAAATCTCCTCCCCTCTTTACAATCAGGTTCAATTCGATGGATTAACCCACGCCATGCACGCCAAATCCAAAGTAATACCGCTTAACTCATACACCATCGTATTGGCTATCAGCGATGTAGGCGACAGATTATTTGATTCCGGCATATTTATTGAAAACGGCTCCCTGGTTTCCGAAAATTTTTCAGCTGTCATTTCTATTTCTGAAAATGGTTTGGGCGATACACTCACGGCCTGTCACCCTAAGAAGATAATATTTAAACGCTTATCTGGAAATAACGAAAAATGGACCATTCACTATGTCCGGGAAGGAACTGCACAGGCAAACCAGGACTTTATCAGAAGATTGCCCAATGGACAGATTGTTGCTGTACCAGATTCTATCGTCCTGGAACCAAACCAAAGTTCAGACAGCCTTATACTTGAAGGAAAAGGAAAGGGCATGACGAATAAAACAATCGTTCTTAAATACCTTCAAATCAAAAATCCTTATAACAATGGCCAACCGAATTTCACTGGCATCCGTAGCGATTTGATAGTCAGGCCATTTGCCAATCAACCGAATCCCTCAATATCAGGTTGCTGGAATGATTCTGCCCAGGTAACCCACCAGGGACGAAAACTGCCTCACATCCGTTACCGATGGCTTGGACTGGCAGAAGAAGATAGCATTGCACCAGAATTAAGCTGCAATGACTGCCCTTCGCCAAAGATTTCTATTGATACTTCAACAAAAAACTATCAGGTAAAAATTGAAAATGAGCTCAATTCATGTTTCAGGTTTGACACCGTTTCTGTACTTGCAAAAAGCTTTCTGGAACCTGGTTTTACTGTTAACCAAAATTTGATTCAGTTGGGAAATATAGTTCCTGGCTATGTGTATAAATGGATAGTAAATGACATTGTTGCACTTGGGAGTCAAACTCAAATATCTTTTAATGAAGGTGATAACATCAAATTGGAGGTCAGTTCACCCAATGGTTGCAGCAAAATATTTGGCCCGGAAATTATTTTTACATCTTCCATCCAGGTAAAAACAAACAGTTCCGGATTTTTAGTTTTTCCCAATCCCGCAAAAGAAATTCTGCATTTGCGTCTCAATGAATCCACCGGAATTGATTATCAGATTATAGATTTTAAAGGAACATTGGTGGCCGAAGGAAAAGCCCTAAGCAACGATATAATTGAATTAAATTCATTACAAAACGGATTGTACCTTATTGGCATTACCACCAAAGATGGTAAAAAATACCATTCCAGATTTTCTAAAGAAAACTGATTTCAGGTGCAACAAGCCCTGAAGACAACAAGTTAAAATTTTGTATAATTGAATCACTTCCGTACACTTTGTGTTGGAAAAAACCACGTAAATCTCTGTTTTTTAACTACTTAAAAACACTCCCTGCTTTTTACTTTTGTCGAATTGCCGGCAAAACTTTTATCAGAATCAAAACTCAAAAAAGTATCAAAAAAAAGCCTCAACCATGGATTGAGGCTTTTTACTATCTTGGGACTAAATTCATGATACTACTACTATTAACCTAAAGTTTGTTGTTGTCGTTGCTGAGAATTGCATGATTGGATCCTGCATTTTGTGTTTATTAAAATACCGCTTTGGTTTTACAAATATCGGCCTGAAAGATGATTGCCCGCAATAACACTTTAGTTGTATAATTTAAAAACTACCTGATTGGGGTTTTATCATTATTCAATCAAAAAAAGACAATCTCCTCAAATTGAAATTTGAGCTATTTGGTTCATTTTGAGTCAAAACGGTAATTCATAATGCTCTGGTTTTTTCTTTCCTGGTTCGGAACTTTTAAAATAACCAAACACCAGATAAATTTTTAAAATCCCAATCCGCCATCTTAACTACCTTTGCCCCGTGGAAGGATTGGTTTATTTCCTTGGTTGTCTTATTTTAAATTCAGTGGTGCCACTATGGCTTCCCTGGTGGATTTTGGTGCCAATCAACCTATTCATGGCTTTTCCGCTTAATCTTAAAAAGGGAATTGCTTTCTGGTTGGGTGGATTTGCATCCGGCATCTCCTGGCTGGGATATAGTTTATGGCTTAGTTCGAACAACAACCACATTCTGGCGCCAAGGTTAACCAAACTTTTGACCCTTCCACACCCCATTTTATTATTTACAATCATCTTTTTCATTCCCTTTTTCCTGGGCGGATTTAGTTCAATGACTGGGGTGATGACCAAGAAATTCTTAATTTTCAATGCAAACAACTAATCCGGGTTTCGACCCAAAAGAAATAGAAAAGCTTCAGGCGGCACTTTCCAAATCAGGAAAACCATTTCAATTTATTGAAGATGAAGAAGTTTCAGAAGATATGGCCGAATTCCATTTTATTGGAAAACATGAAGGCAAACCTGTCATTTACGATTGCCTGTTGGGCACACTTCAATTGGCATATGAATCCAACTTACTTGAAATGGCAGAAGCCAAGGCAAGGCAAAAATTTCCTGATTACAAGGGATTTGATTTTGAAATTGATGACAAAGGAAATGCCATTGCCAATGCAGAAGAATTGGACGAAGTAGAAGAATACAAGGCCTATGCCATGTATGAAATTGAAGAAGCCGGAGAAGCCAATGTAGCTGAATATGTGGAACTTGATACCAATTTCGAATTTGGAATCGGACTGGAAGCTTACCTAAATCTTCCTGAAATTACAGAAGCAACCATCATTCAATTCATTGAGGATTTCAATGCCGGAACCTTAAAATTGGATCCGGTCAGATATTCTTTTGAGTCGGAGGATGAAGATGAGGAGGATTAGTTATTGCCCATAAAATACAAAATCCTGCGAAGGAGCAGGATACTGTATGTGGGGAAAATGTTAATACTCAAAACAACTAAACAAACACAAAGCCCTAGACGACCTGGCTCAGATTTAGTTTCAGTTTTATTGAAAAATGATTAAAGCTTTTAATAAAATTCCTGATATTGAAACACTTAACCAATTGACCAAAGGCAATATGGGCGAGGTATTGAACATTAGGTTTACGCATGCAACCGAAGAATATCTGGAAGCCACCATGCCAGTTTTTGAAAATACAAAACAGCCTTATGGATTGCTTCATGGTGGAGCTTCCGTGGCACTTGCAGAAACAATAGCTTCGGTTGCTGCCAACTGCGCCCTTTATCCCGATATTGATTCTTATGCTGTTGGTCTGGAAATCAATGCAAACCACATAAAATCTGCCAGAAGCGGGTTGGTTGTTGCCACTTGCAATGCATTGCAACTGGGGAAAAGAATTTCTGTTTGGGAAATCCGGATAACCAATGAAGCCGGTAGCCTGGTTTGTATTAGCAGGATGACAGCGGCCATTCTTACAAAAAAATAGCCTGTTTTTTCCCGTTTTTGATGCACCCGGAATTTCAGTACCTCCAAACCAAAATTGAAAATCTGGAAGAAAATCCTTCTGATTTTGAAGAACTGGCATTGGAAATCTTCAGGTTTCAGGCCAGCTCCAACAAGGTGTATAAGCAATTTTTGAAATACATCAAAAAGAATCCGAAAGATGTATCCCATCTTACTGAAATTCCTTTTCTACCCATTTCATTTTTCAAAAACAAAGAAATCAAGACTTTGGATTGGGTTCCGGAATCTATTTTTCAAAGTAGTGGCACCACAGGACAAATCAGAAGCAGGCATTTTATCTGGAAGCTCGGTTTTTACCACTCCACGGCCCTTCGGATTTTTGAAAAGCAATTTGGACCCATTTCCAAATATCAAATCATTGGACTTTTACCCACTTACCTGGAAAATCCCAATTCATCTTTAATTTCCATGCTTTTGGCTTTTGGCAAATCATCAGGAATGGGAACCAAATTCTGCGGTTTAGACTTCGCGGCTTTTGAAGCAATACTTGAATCCGCAAGAAAAGGAAAAAGGAAAATACTCATCTTTTCGGTAACCTACGCTTTGCTGCAACTTTCAAACCAAAACGGTTTCAACCTTTCGGATTGTCTGGTGATAGAAACCGGAGGAATGAAAGGCATGGGAGAAGAAAAAACCAAATCTGAGTTGGCAGAAATTATCAGAAACAGGCTTAAAATCAAGCAACTATATTCTGAATATGGGATGACAGAATTGATAAGTCAATCCTATTCAAATTCCATTGAATATCAAAATTCAGCATTGCTGAAAGTATTGGTGCGAGACCTAAACGATCCATTTTATGTTTCAGAGGCTGGCCGTGGTGCTGCCAACATCATCTCTTTATCCAACTTCCCGACTTGTAGTTTTATTGCAACAGACGACCTTTGCCAGGTTTCAGAATCCGGATATTTTCAAATTTCAGGGAGATTGGAAGGCGCTGATTTAAGAGGTTGCAACCTGCTTTTTGCCTGAAAATTATTCTATTTTTTCAATCCATTTTTTCAATCTATTCTTGTCCTTCAATTCTTAAAGAAAATCTCGTTTTAATTTAAAAATGAAAAAAGCATATGTATTCCCCGGCCAGGGGGCTCAGTTTCCAGGAATGGCAAAAGACCTCTTCGACCAATCAGATGATGTTAAAAAAATATTCCAAAGAGCCAATGAAATTGTAGGCTTTAACCTATCGGGAATCATGTTTGAGGGCACTGAAGAAGAGTTGAAACAAACGAAAGTCACCCAACCTGCTATTTTTTTACATTCCGTGGCCAAGGCCAGGACACTTGAAAATTTCAACCCGGACATGGTTGCTGGCCATAGCCTTGGCGAGTTTTCGGCTTTGGTAGCCGCGGGTGCCATGAATTTTGATGATGGCATGTCGCTGGTTTTAAAAAGAGCTTTGGCCATGCAAAAGGCTTGTGAAATAGTTCCTTCTACCATGGCCGCTGTG
>JAIXQU010000104.1 GCA_027485575.1 Cytophagaceae bacterium | reverse complement strand
TAGCTGTAAGCCACCCCATAGTAAATGGATTGGTGAATGCCAATGACAAAGCAGATTATCATTGATGAAAATAAAACAATATCAAAAGAAGTTAGCCGAGTCTGCATTTAGTATTTGTCCTTCAGGTTCTAATATGGTATAGGATGAAAAATCTTGTTTGGCGGTTAGGCCTTTTCCTTTCAATATTTGTGTGGGAGTGGTTATTTCTACAAACTCATTGTTATAAACCCTGCCTTCAAATCTGCTCCAGTGAAGCTTGTTTGTATTTAATTTTTCGTGTTTTTGAAGGTCCTCTAAAACTACATTTCCAATTGCTGTATACAAATCCTGTTGTTTATTATAGTGCATGAAATCAGCTTTCAGGTAAGATTTCTCAATGGTATCATTTTGAAAAAACGTTACCTTAATTCCCTTTTCATATTCCTGATTCCCATTTGAAAACTCGGTTTGAACCGGAGCTTGTAAAACCATTTTTACTTTTCCGGAATCCAGATAAGTGGTATTTAGATTTTCTGAAACAAGAAGAGGTCCCGCGTAATGCTTTATTGGTGTTTCACTTATGCGTTCTTCACAAGAGAAAAACAGCATGGAAAGCCATAAAATAAAAAGTACTTTGGGAGTCAAATTTTTCAAAATTTCCTGGTCAAAATTAAAGCTAATTCAACAAAAAGATAAATTCATTTAAAACTTATCTTCTTCGGCTTGAGGTTCATCCTCCTTTTTGGGAACGTCTTGCTTTTTAGGCCCTTTTCTCTTTGCTTTTAATTTTGGTTCTGTTAAAACAGGATCAGGTTCTTCAGGAAGGGGGGTATTCAAGTCTTCATCACCTGGAGATTCCTGGAATGATTCTTCAAATTCGGCTTTCATAGTTGGGTCCGATAACTCCGGATCTTTTAGGTCTTGTTTTTTCTTTGGCTTTGGTGCCTGAACCTCTTTTTTGGGTAATTCTTCATCTTCGGATACCGGCGCTTCTTCTTCTGGTTCCGGTTCAATATTTTCAGTGCTGTCCTGCGATAAATTTTCGTCTATTACCTCTTCTGATTCTTCTTCGGTATTGGTGCTATCCAATGACATAGAATCTGCCATAGCCAGGGTTGAATCTGCTTGTTCCGGGAAAATGGTAATCATTGGAATGACAGCCATTCGTTTATTTATCTTTTTCTTACCCAACCTAAGCACCAAAAGGACATCAGTTTTTCTGACAGTTTCCTCCATTTTCGGCATAGAATCCTTGTCAAAGGGACTAAATTCTTCCTCTGCAATTTTTGGATCAAGGTAGAATGCACTTTGATAGGCTGGACAGATCTGTTTTGTCTTGCAGCTTGAAAGCCAAGTCGTTATACTAATAAATAGTAAAAAGGCGATATGAAATCTTTTAATATTCAATTATATACACCTGTAGGAATGGTCATAGGGTAACCAATCCCTTCAATTTACAAAGTAACTAAAGTCAAACTAAATAGATTTGCAAAAAACAGGCCATTTCTCACTTAAGTGTTTAACAAGGGTAGACAGAATTATTTTCAGAAATGTTCAGTTTTTCTTTCAGGCCCTAATTGAGTTGCTGTACCTCAAACTTTGGAAATTTTAGGTTTCAATTTCAAAAAATGGAATTCCTTTACTAAACTTGAACTCTTAAATTAAAAGTCAATATGAAAATTCAAAGAGTATTTTTATTTATTTTGCTTGCTCCGTTAATAGGATTGATAACAAGCTCATTTATTAATAATACCCAAGGTGATGCGGTCCTTGGTGTGTGGCTTACTGGGTCTGGCAAAGCAAAAATAAAAATTTACAAGGACAAGGATAATAAATTCAATGGAAAAATTGTTTGGTTAAGGGAACCCAAATATGAAGATGGAAATGTGAAGGTAGATAAAAACAATCCGGATGAATCAAAGAAGAAAAACCCTCTTTTAGGTTTACAGAATTTGCGGAATTTCGTTTATGATGGTGAAAATAAATGGGTTGATGGCCAGATTTATGACCCTGAAAATGGAAGTGACTACAGCTGTAAAATGGAATTAACAGATCCAAATACCCTCGAAGTTCGTGGTTTTATAGGAGTTTCTCTTTTTGGAAGAACAGATGTCTGGAAAAGACAAGTCCTCAAAAAGTAGTTTTTCACAGCAACAGTCTTGATAATATAAAATCTAATCATCCAATTTGATTCATATCTGCATATTTGCAAAAAAATATATATGACAACGGGAGAGATCCAAACCGAAAGAGGCAACATGAAAATCGAATTTTTTGATTCAGATGCCCCAAATACAGTAAAGAATTTTGTTACACTTGCAAAAAAGGGATACTATGACGGTCTAACTTTTCATAGGGTTATTCCAAATTTTGTTATTCAGGGCGGAGACCCAACCGGTACTGGTGCAGGTGGACCGGGCTATAAAATTGATTGCGAGTTAACTGGGGGTAATCAGTTTCATGATAGGGGAGTTTTATCCATGGCCCACGCCGGAAGAAATACAGGTGGTTCTCAGTTTTTTATCTGCCATAGCCGAGCCAACACCGCACATCTTGATAGAAATCATACATGTTTTGGAAAAGTAGTGGATGGTCTTGAGGTAATTGACTTGATCAAACCAGGGGATAAAATGACAAAAGTCATAATAAACGATCCTGCATAATTTTTTTAGTTTTTAAATTTCGATCCTGATTTCTTAAGAGATCAGGATTTTTTTATTTCCAATAGGTCATTTGCGGTCCAGATTCATCGGTTTGAACTTCAAATAAACAACCAGAAAGAGGATATTCGGCTAATTCTGAGCTACTTAATCCTTGTTTTGCTGTTGTGATATAAAGAGTTTTTTTATTCTCTCCTCCAAAAGCACAAGACGTTACATTTTTGGCAGGAACATTAACTTTGCCTAAGAGCATATTCCTTTCCGGTGACCAGATGGTGATACAGGAGCCTCCCCACATTCCAATCCATAGGTTGTCGTTTTCATCTATCGCCATGCCATCTGGCCAACCTAAAGAATCTGCAATTTGAATGGCAACTTTCTGATTTGAAATCATGCCGGTTTTATTGTCATAGTCGAAGGATTTCACCTGCCTGGTAGGGGTATCTATGTAGAACATTTTCCGTTTGTCTTTTGTCCAGACAATTCCATTGCTTATGGAAACAGAATCTAATTTAGACACAATCTTTCCCTCTGGAGTTAGCATAAATAAATTTGATTTTCGGCTTTTGTTATCCGTATTCATGCTCCCAACCCAGAATCTTCCACCTGGGTCGCACTTGCCATCGTTTAGTCTTTGGTTCAATCCCAATTGAGTGACATTTGCAATTTTTTTGATTTTCGTCCCAGTCAGATTTGATTGGTAAATTCCATCCTCAAGTCCCAGAATCAATTGGTCTTCTTTTTTTGAAGGAACCATTGTTCCAATTTTCTTTCCAAGGGTTGTAAACGTTAAGCTTTGCTTTTTTATCGGGTCAAAACTGAGCACTTTGCTATTTTCTATATCGACAAACCAAAGTTTTTTTCTTTCAGAATCCCAAAATGCACCTTCACCCAACTGACAATTTGATTTCAAACTTAGTGTTGCATTATAGATTTTAATATTCGAATTTTGGCCTATAGAATTAATAATCAGTGAATTATAAATTGTGACAATAAGGCATAATATTTTCAGGAATGAAATCTTAACAGTTGTTATTTTTTTTTTCCAATTACAAATAGATTTTGATTGTTCCATCTTTCGTTAAGTTGTTTGCATTATGTTATTTTTGCATCTTAAATCTGAATGATTCTAATGAAAAACCTCTTATTTTCCATCTTTTCCTCCCTTTTAATTGGAGGTGCGGTCTATGCCCAGCCAGCCATCAAATTTAACAACGAAACCTTTGATTTTGGCGAAGTATTTGAAGGTAAATTAGCCAGCCATGAGTTTGAAGTTGTTAATACTGGAAACCAACCCCTGGTTATCAATAATGTTCAGGCCTCATGTGGTTGTACATCTCCCCATTGGACGAGAGAGCCAATTATGCCAGGTAAAACGGGTATTATCAAGGCAACCTACAATTCAGGAGGTAGACCCGGCCAGTTTAATAAATCCTTGACCATTACTTCTAATGCTGGAAATGGCAATAAAACCATCTTCATCAAAGGAAATGTAATTAAAAAGGAGGACAAGGTATATACAGAAGAACAAAAGAAGAATTCTGCAAAGCTCGTTCTTGAAAAATCTGAATTTATGGTTGGTAAACTGGAAATTAACCAGAAAGGAACTGCCAAAGTAAAAGTAAAAAATACAGGATTAAGTCCTTTGGAAATTGACAACGTAACCAGTCCTTGTGGGTGTACTACATTCAATTTCAGTAAAGGATCTCTTAAGCCAGGAGAATCCGGCATTCTGGAAATTACCATTTCACCAAGGCAGAAAGGAACTTTTAAGGAAGAAGTTTCAATTTCTTCGTCTGATGTCAACACGCCTAGTTTCAGAATTTTTCTTTCAGGGGAAGCAGTAGAAAGTTTCTTGCCAAGCAATATGAAAGAAGGAGCTGGTGCAAATATGTTTAAATAATATATTGTAACTCTTTTTGAATTACAGCCTTAAAGCTTTTTTGCTTACAATTTCGAAAGCTCAACCCAAGCCAAAAAGGGTTGGGCTTTTGCATGTAATGCTATTTTTGTTCTGCACTATTAATCAGGAAGCAAACGCTCAATTTTGGAAAAACTGGTTTTCTAAAAAGCCAGAAGAAAAAGGAGTTCTGGGTGGAAAGGACAATCTAGAAGAAAGGATTAAAAGCAGAACTTTAGATGATGGCGAAGATGCCAAACCCTTGATTTTTGGAGATTCTGCTGCCTCTGACAAAAGAGAAGTCAGAAAAAAGAAAATTAAGAAAAGAATGTTTTATGGCGTTATGTCAAAAAAGGCATTCATCAAAAAATTAACAGGTAGAAAAACAACCGTTGAGATTTTTTATTTTTTGAAGAAATCACAGGATATTCAGCCTTATGTAAAAGACATTTATTGGTACCACAGAATGAAGAAGAAAATTTTTGTTGGTGCAATAAATCCCAAGGACAAGCTTTTTGCGAAGATTTTACATGGGCCATACAAAAAAATGACCGATGGAAAGGTTGAGGAGGAAGGTATTTTTTATTTCGGTTCCAAGCACGGAAGATGGATGTACGAGAAACTCCAAGGTGAGGAAATGATTCTGACTGAGAAGGAAAAGTTTTACAAGGGTCATCCTAAGGAATCAACTTTCTCCTATTTTGACGCAGACAAGACAAAAATAAAAGAAGTAATACCTGCGAAAAATGGCGAGAGGCATGGTGACTATTGTAAATATTCCGAAACTGGAAATCTCTTAGCTGAAGGGAAGTACGAGTATAATGTGAAGGTTGGGAAATGGACCGATTACTTTGATACCAATAAAAGAAAAATTAAACGGCAGTTGCAATATCAGAAGACATGGGACGAAAAAGACTTTAAGCCCTATACTTTGATTGATTATGATGAAAAGGGCAAATTGACGTATGATAAAGCTGCCGAGGATAAGAAAAAACCTGCTGATAGAAAGCCAGATCCTACTCTAGAATTTTAAAACCTGAAAATGGCAATTTCGAAATCTACCAGAATCCTTATTGCACAAGCTGGTGTATTTTTAGTTATAATTTCGGTTGTCCTTTATATAATCAACAGGCCCAAAGATACTCTTGCTGGCCTGGTACCAGAACATGCCTCCTGGTTTATAGAAGTGGACAAGCCAATGGATGTCCTCAAAGGAGTTCAAAGAGGTTTGCGTTTGTTTTCTGACCCTAATCTTACTTTTTTTGCTGAATGGCAGAGTGAGCTTGAATTCACTCAACGATTACTGGCTAAGGAGCCAAAAATAAATCAGTACCTGAAAAGTTCTTGTTTGGGTATTTCTGCCCATGTTATTACCGGTAAAGAGCCTGGCTATATTTTTTATATGCCCGTACCAAATTCGGAGCAGGAAAACCTCTTTAAATATCTCAAAGATTATTACCTCCATTCGCAGGAAGGAAGAGTTACTGAAAGGGAATACCTGAACAAGCGGATTTTTGAAATTGAACTAAAAGGAAAAAAGACCACATTCTCAATTGCAAGTATTGATGGGGCACTTGCTGGCTCATTTTCTGGTTTTTTAGTTGAGGAGGTTGTACGAAAATCCGGGTTGATTTTTAAGCCAAATTTTGTCACAAAAATTAAAAAAGATGTGCGTTTTGCAAGTCTTGCTACCAATCCTGTCCGCCTTTTTTTAAATCTTAAGAATCTACCTGATTTTATCCATAAATACCTGAACAAAAGCCTGAATGGCATTTCATTGCTGCCTTTATTTGGAAATAGTCTTGCAATAGGTTTCAAGGCTCCAAATGGCCTTAATTGGGAGTCTGATGGATATATGTTGATTGAAGATCCAAAAGAAAAAGATGTACACCAAACTCCACTAAACGAAAAATTATATAGTTATATTCCTGAAAACAAGGCGATTGCATTTCAGTTTTTATTGTCTGATTTATGGACAAGCCTTCAGGATAAAAATGAAACTATTTCAGGTGCTGATAGTGATACGATTTCAAATTGCCTGGAAAACGAGATTCTGATTTCTATGGTGGAAGGGGAGGGGTTGAAAAAGTACAATAGATTATTTGTGGCGGTAGTAAAAAATCCCGACCTGTTTGAAAAATGGATCCAAGTCCAGGAAAAGAAAGGAACTGCTGACAGAAAATATAAAGAAACCATCGATGGAACAGATTTGATTTATTGTACAAACGGAAGCATAGGCCGGAAATTAGGAGGAAGTTATTTCGCTGATTGGCAGCCTCTTTTTTATTACCGGCATCAGGAGTTTTTGGTTTTTTCAGACGATTTAAATGCATTGAAAAGGAGTTTAGAGGTCGCATCAAAGCCAATGAAGATTGCTGAATCAAAACGAGTTGAAGCAAGATTTATTGATTTTAAACTCTTTGTTTCTTCAGCAATACCCTTATTTCTTGAATCATCAACTGGTCCATTTAAAGCAAACTTTTCTGAGTGGCTTCCTATTTTGAGAAGTCTAAATTCAGTCTCCTTTTCGGACAATGGAGAAGGAGAGAGTCCATCAGTTAAATTTAAAGTAAATTGGAAACTGCCTTCCTCTTTGGCATCCAATTGGGTTGAAAAAGGAAGAATTTTGCTAGATACTGACTTGATATCCAGGCCGATCCGAATAGAAGCCAGAGAAGAAAACGATCATTTCTGGTTGGTTCAGGATAGAAGATTTCAAACCTATTTGCTAAAGAAAAATTTGGAACCAAAAGTAAAAATTAAGCAAGGTTCAAAATGGATTTCTTCTCCCCAAATTATAAATACCAAAGACAAATCGGGTTTTTCATTGTTTTTGCCAACCAAAGGTGCCATTTATCTCGAAGATCAAAAGGGCCTGCATAGTCCGGGTTTTCCTGTTTTTCTTCCCGATAGTAATTCGACCATTGAGCATGCCTCAGCCATAGACTATGACAATTCTACCCAATACAGATTTTTTATTGCAAGCAGGTATGGTTCTGTTTTTGCCACAGATTTAAAAGGTAAATTTTTGGAAGGATGGAACCCATGGAAGCACGAAATTCCGATGAGTATCGCACCTCAGCATGTTCGGATTGGAGATAAGGATGTAATTGTTCTTTTGGACCAAATGGGGAATCTGATTCTGACCAACAGAAAAGGTGAAGTACTTCCCGGATTTCCCCTAAAGCTTGAAAACAGGACGAATCAACCTGTATTTATCGAAAATGGTTTGGATTTTAAGACATCCTACATTTATGTTTTATCAGAATTGGGTCAGGTTGAAAAGATAAATTTCCAGGGTATTGTTAGTTCAAGCCAGCAATTATTCCGCCCTTCAAAAAACACAAGGTTTCAATTTTGCATGGACCAAAAGAAAAAGACGTTTGTAGTTGTAAGGATTTCAGAAGATAAAATTGTAATTTTTGATCAAAGCTATCGGCAGATATTTGAAAATGGAATCAAATCCAGCGACATTGAGGTTCAATATTTTCATTTTGGGGCAAGCAATAAAATTTTCGCCCTCACTGATTTCTACACCAAAACCTGTTCTTTGTTTAATGAAGCCGGAGAAAGCTTAAATCATCCTGTTCTGGAAGTTACGCAACCAGTTGATATTGTCAGAAAATCTAAAGATGGAACGGGATTCTTAATTCTTCTTGGAAATGGTCCCAGATTATCTCTTTTAGAATTTGAGAAAGATTAAACTTATAAGTTTCTCATTTTCCAGGATTGACTCGTTGAATCATAATAATTGAGGGCATCCGGAAATTCAATCCACTCTTCATCTTTAATTTTTCCGGGATAATAGGATTCCAGATTTTCCTGGTTTACCATTTTTTCAAATAAAATAGACCCCTTTTTCAATAGGTTGTCGGGTTTCATTTTGAATGTGATAAATATTTCTTTTAGCCCATTGATATTTAACCTGTCAGTAGTCTTGAAATATCCACCTAGACCAGACCTTTTTCCATATAAAGATGGCGCAGGTCTTGACATGAAATAATAAAAGCCTCCATTTTTCTCGTGGGTAAAATGCCAGATATAGTGCTTGGTTTGTAAATTGTAATAAGCCTCGATATCAGATTCAGAACTTAATCCTTCAGGTTTTTTTGCGGTTTTTTTAACAATTTGCTTCAAGATAGATTCTTCCTGACTGCTGGTAAAATATTGTTCTGGCCTGGTTTTTTGGATTTCTTCTTTACAACCCAAAATCAAAAAGGTGAAAATGAGGGGGAGAATGGGTTTTTTAAGGAATTCGATCATATCAAAAATTGAGTTCAAAACTAAAAAGTTCTATATTAATTCGGTCCAATTTAAATTAAGTTTCATTTTTTTTGGCTTAATAGTATGGAGTTAAGTTGTTATTAAACAGTATTTTATATTTCTTAAATTCTCATTTTAAAGTGCTTGACAAATTTCAGAAAGAAGTTTTTTATCCATAATTCATTTGAAAATTTCAATAAGTTTAGTTCGGAACCAAGGACCTAAAACTATCTTTACAATTCCTAAATTTATGGTCAATCAAATGAGATTCAAAAAAGTATTTTTAATAATTTCCATCATTTCATTCTTATCCGTCTTCTATCAAACAGAGGCCCAAATTGTAAGTTTTACCCCAAGATTTCCGAAAATTACAGACTCCTTAACATTGGTTTATGACGCCACTAAAGGAAATGCAGGACTAAAAGATTGTACCGCGATTTACATTCATTCCGGGGTGATTCTTGGCGGCCCAAATGCAACCGCATGGAGTAACGTTCCCATGACATGGGGATCGCCAAATTTAAAGTGGCGGCTAAACAATCTGGGAAATAATAAATTCGGATTCAAGTTTAAACCAACTAATTTTTACAATATTCCTTCCAATACGACAGTCTACAGATTCGGATTTGTGTTTAGAAACAGAACAGGTTCTATCACTGGAAAAACAGAATCTGGTGGTGATATTTTTACGCCGGTTTATCAACCCGGTCAGCAGGCGGTTGCATTTATAGAGCCTGGTACCAAATCGTTTTTGGCCAATGTGGGTGATGTAATCAACTACACAGGTGCATCCAATTTCCAGGGAGATTTAAAGATTTTTGTGAATGGAGCTGAAATAAACCAGGCATTAAATGATACTACGATTTCAGGGCAAGTTCCAACTAGTACAGGAGGAACAAAGAAAGTAGTGATTAGATCTGTTTCTAATCCTTTGCTTGCAGATTCTTTTCAGGTGCGGATCAATCAGCCTACTCAAATACAGGCATTGCCTGCAGGCGTAGAAGATGGAATTAATATCATAAGTCCAACTTCAGTTATATTCTGTTTAAGGGCTCCGGGAAAAAGTGTGGTTTACGTTAAAGGAGAATTTGAAAATTGGGAGTTGACAGATGCAGGTCAAATGAAGAAGACGCCAGATGGAAAATTCTGGTGGACTCAAATCAACAATCTTGATCCTGCATTATCTTATGGTTATCAGTACTTTGTAGATGGGCAAATCACAATTGCAGACCCTTATTCCAATATTATCCTGGATCCTAACAATGACCCTTTTATTAATTCAACCATTTATCCGGGTCTGAAGCCTTATCCTACAGGAAAAACAACCGGTAATGTCTCTGTTTTTAAAACTGTTGAAACTCCATTTCAATGGACCAACACCAATTTTGTCAGACCTGAAAAAAAGGATTTGGTCGTTTATGAGTTGTTAGTACGTGATTTTGCCGTTTTAAAAACATATAAAATGCTTGCTGATACCTTGGGATACCTTAAGAGTTTGGGCATAAATTGCATTCAATTAATGCCCATCATGGAGTTTGAAGGAAACTTAAGCTGGGGTTATAATCCAAGTCACCATTATGCAATTGATAAATTTTATGGTTCTGCTACTGCATTCAAAACGTTTGTAGATAAGGCCCATTCAATGGGGATGTCTGTGGTTTTAGATATTGCTTTAAACCATTGTTTTGGCCAGTCTCCTTTAGCTCAATTGTATTGGAATTCAACTTTAAACCGACCTGCCGCAAATTCTCCCTGGCTAAATGAGGTTGCAAAACATGATTTTAATGTTGGAAACGATTTTAACCATGAAAGTCCGGATACCCGATATTATGTAGATAGAGTAATGAAGCATTGGCTTCAGGAATATAAAATAGATGGTTTCAGATGGGATCTTTCCAAAGGGTTTACCCAGAAAAATACGTTGGGAAACACCAATAACTGGGGACTCAGAGACCCCGCCAGAATTGCCATTTGGAAAATACTTTATGATGATATGCAATCCTATTCACCAGGATCATATTCAATTTTGGAGCATTTTGCTGAGAATTCAGAGGAGATTGAATTGTCTAATTATGGGCATATGCTCTGGGGAAATTTGAATTACAGTTACATTGAGGCATCAAAAGGAATTGTAGGAAACTCCAATTTGAGTTCAGGTTATTATAAATTCAGAGGTTGGACAAATCCACACCTGATAACCTACATGGAAAGCCATGACGAGGAAAGATTAATGTACAGGAACATTACAGAAGGAAATAACAGTCAGGCCGCTTTTGGCTATAATGTTCGTGATACGACTACTGGTCTGGACAGGATAAAATTGGCCTCCTGTTTTTTTTACACCATTCCCGGACCTAAAATGATTTGGCAGTTTGGTGAGTTGGGCTATGGATTTTCTATAAACTACTGTCAAAACGGAACAATTAGTGACCAATGCCGGACTGATTCTAAACCCATAAGATGGAATTATAACAAAGAGCCAAGAAGACGAAGTCTTTTCAGAGTTACCCAGGCACTTATTGCCCTGAAAAGATTTGAGCCCGTGTTCTCAACGGATGATGCCAGCCTAAATGTAGGCGGGATTGCCAGGAAAAGTATCAAACTAACTCACCCTTCCAGAAATGTTGTTGTGGTTGGGAATTTTGGAGTAGTTACTGGCAACAGTGTTCCAAACTTTCAAAGCACTGGAAAATGGTATGAATTTTTTACCGGTGATAGCATAACCGTTAATGCGACAAATGAACCGATTAGTTTATTGGCCGGAGAATACAGAATTTACAGCAACGTAAGGTGGAATACCCCGGATTATTACATTAACCTGCTTTCAAATGAAAAATCAATATCTAAAGTAGAAAAAGCGAAAATCTTTCCTAATCCCGCATCAGGGTATTTTGAAATTCAATTGCCATTTCTCACGGATGGAGCTGCGGAAATTACAATTTTTGACATTTCCGAAAAGCAGGTTCTAAATAGAATTTCTGAATCGGGTGGAGGCAGCATTTTTGTGGATCTGAAGGGATTGAATTTGAAAAATGGTTTGTATTCAACAAGAATTATTTCTGGCAAAAAAGTATTTTCATGTCCATTATTGATTAGCAACTAATTGAATAGTAAAGTTTTAACTGTATTTTTTTCTGGCTTTCTATTTTTCTCCGGATTTTGTATTGCTCAAAAAATAGTTTGGGTAAAACAGCTTGGTGGAAGAGATGCTAAAATTCAGCCACTTGGGCTTTTTGAGTATGAAAGTGACAAGGTAATCCTGCTTTTTAAGTCCGATAAAGATTTCAGGTTGGGGAGGAAAAACTTTAAAGTAGAAGATTCATCCCAGATCAAGGCTTTGGTGTTTAATGAAGCTGGTGACTTTGAAGAGACTACTGCTTCACTCGACACTTTTATCAAGGATATTCCACATACTTCTGATAACCAGTGGATATTGAAATCTAAAGTAAGAAACGGCAATTATTTTTTAGCCTACGGTTTAAATTCTCCAATCAGACTTCCGGTAGGTTTAACCTGGAGTTTTGCATATCTTGATGGGTTGGGCCACAGACTTTGGGAATTTCATTTACCAGAAAATCAGCAAATTTCCCAATTAGAGCTTCTGCCAGATGGAAGGTGTTTAATGGTAGGCTATGAAGTTTCTGATAAAGGCAATAAAAATATTTTGTTTTCCTTATGGGATGAGTATGGCAAACAAGTCTGGAAAAAAACGATAGGAGGCAAATCTGAAGATATGGCCACATCAGCCTGTTCTGACCAGAATGGAAATATTTTTGTGTCCGGTGTTTTTTCTCCCGATTCAACCTACCTCGGCAATACAAGTGACCTTTCCGGAAAGGAAAAAGACGGATTTATTGCCTGTTACAAACAAGACGGACAAGAAAGATTTTTTAGCCGGCAAAGGGGAAACGGATTTAACTCGGTTGAAAAAATCAGATTGAGCACACTTGGAAAAGTGTTTTTTGTTTCTGTCGTCCGGGGTTCCACATGGAGGCTAAATCCATTTGGTATTTCTAAGCTTGGAATTCAGGATGTAGTTTTGGGATGCTTGGAACCAGGCAAGGAAAAAGACCTTGAAAATCCGCTGACTGTTTATCCAAATCCAGCAAGAGAAGTCGTTTATTTTGGTCTTGAAAAGAAGTTTTCCAAAGGCAAACTTAAGGCAACTCTTCATCAAAAAGATGGGCCACCACTTCAAACTTTAACCATAGGAAATGAACCAGGCAGTAGTTTTAAATTCAATGTCTCAAATCTAAAACCCGGGGCTTACTATATTTCCATTGCTGGAAAAGGACAAATCATCAGTTCTCGCGTGATTATTGAGTAGGTTTTGATTTTTTGCCTTTAGAGGAAGCGTCCCTGGTTTTTACTTTTTCTCCTGCTTTAACCGCATTTTTTGCCTTCTTCTCTATTTCGTTCTGAATTTCTGACCATTTTTTGGAAAGATTTTTTCCGGCAGATTTAGCCTCTTTTTTTATTTTTTTGGTTAGAGAAGGGTTAATTTCATTTAAAACACTTAGAATATTTTGTTCAAGTTTACCTGCTAATTCCTTTTTTGAATCTTTTGACATTGTATAGTATTTCGTGCAAAGGAAGGTTTCTGGTTTGAACCAATGTTATGCCAAGGTTATTTGTTTTTCAATTTGTTAATCCTTTAGTAACTATAAAATTGATAGACACTTTTTGAGCCTTGCCTGTTGATTCCTTCCAATACTATTTTGCCCTTGGCGTTGGCAAGATTGGCTTCCACCTCCTCAGGGATTTCACATTTTTTGCCGTTTACTGCCGTGATAATAAACCCTTCTTCAAAGCCAAGCTGAGATAAAATGCCATTTCCAGTGATCTTCACAATTCGGACTCCACTATCTATCCTGAATCTTTCCTTTTCAACTTTAGACACTGATTCCAGTTCCCCACCAAGTTTTCCTGATGAAAAAATCTCTCGCTTAATTTTTTCCGTAGTGCCTTCTCTGTTGGTTAACAGACAAATGGCTTCCTTAATTACTTTGTCTCTTTTGAAAGTTATCTTAACCCGCGAACCCGGATCCTGATAGGCAATTTCTTCATCAAAATTGGCTTTGCTGTCAATTTCGGAATTGTTTACTTTGAGAATTACATCACCTTTTTGAAGTCCGGCCTTGTCTGCTGCCCCTTCAGAAACTATTGAATTGATTAAGACTCCATTCAGGTTGTTGAGTTTATATCTTTCTGCCAATTCAGAATTCAGATCTAAAACCTCAGCTCCGATAAATGCCTTTTGAACGTCACCAAATTTGATGAGGTCGTTTACGATTTTGGCAACAATATCAGATGGAACGGCAAAACCATAGCCACTGTAGGAACCTGTTTTGGAAAAAATTGCAGTATTTATCCCGATCAATTCTCCTTTCGTATTCACAAGTGCTCCGCCTGAATTTCCAGGATTAATGGCAGCATCTGTTTGAATGAAAGCTTCAATTGGAAAAGCGGAGTTTACAATGTTTAAGTTTCTGCCTTTTGCTGATACAATTCCTGCCGTTACGGTTGAAGTCAGATTAAATGGATTTCCAACGGCCAGAACCCATTCTCCAACCTTAACTTTCTTGCTGTCTGCTATTTTTATGAAAGGCATATTTTTAGTATCAATCTTTATTACAGCAATATCTGAATTGGGATCTGTACCAATAAGTTTGGCTTTATAGGTCGTTTTGTTGTGAATGACCTCAATGGTTTCAGCATTGTCTATCACGTGGTTATTGGTTACAATATACCCATCAGAAGAAAAAATAACCCCTGATCCTGAGCCGGTTTGTCGTCCGGGGGTGCTGAAAAAAAACCAATCAAAATTGTTTTGAACTCCCGAAACCGTTTTAATAAAGACCACACATGGCGTGGAAATGGATGAGGCAACAACAAAATCATTTTTTACCGCGGGTAAATTGCCTGGCTGGTCATCAATATTTCCAATCAATTGATTTCCATCTTCTTTATAAGTGCCTAAAGAAGATTCAAATTTGTTTATCAATTGAGGTTCAAGAAAAAACTTGTGGTAGCCAAATGCACCACTAAAACCTGCAAGAAGGCTCAGAATAAGAATTTTTTGAATTTTCATTTTCAAAAGAAGAAATTTTATTTAAAACTCGGATTAAATTTTGAGGTTAATGATTTGGGAATGCCAATTCACAGTTTATTTGCACCCACAACTTGATTTATGTCAAGCAAATTAATCACCTGTTAAAAATGGATCCGCGACTCTCAACACTTCAAAAATTTTACCAGAAATATTGGCCTGACATAAAGGAGAGCCAATATAAGTCAATGGCCGACTATCTTACCATTCAAACTTTTCGCAAAGGCCAGATTTTACTTTCTCCAAAGGAAGTATGCGATTGGATTGGTTTTATTGATTATGGTGTCGTCAGAATGTATACCGTTGCAGAAGGTAAAGAGCATATAAACCAGATTTATTTTAAGGATCAGGTAGTTACAGATTACAGCAGTTATTTTACCGGCAATGAATCAAGGATTTATTTAGATGCTGTCAAAGAAACTCAAATTGCCATTATCAAAAAGGAGGATATTCAAAAATTGATTTTGAATGATACAGGCTACCTGAACTTTATGTTTGAGTATCTGAGCATGATTTATATTAATAACTTTGAAAGAACGGTATCCTTACTTTTGGATAGTGCAGAGACCCGATATTTGAAAGTATTGAGCAATCGACCGGAGATTGTGCAAGAGGTTCCGCTATATATGGTGGCATCCTATCTTGGCATTACACCAGAAGCCCTGAGCAGGGTGAGAAATAAAATTGCACATACAGGGGCCTGACCCAAATTTTTACGGTTTGGAATAGGTTGCCTCTTTTAGAATAATGTTTCGTTTTTTTATTCTGTTTTGGGTCATGTAGCTAAGATAGAAATGGGAAATTCTCAGACGCAAAGAATTAAAAAATGAATTCAATTTCTGGAATTGTCCAGCCTGAATTATTCATTGATAATGTCTTCATTATGCATTGAAAGCATAACTTCGGGATTTTTGACCGGAAATATTTTTAATATTCTCAAAAAGACTGATCTTTCAGCCGATTGACTGTAAATGAATGACTTATTAAAATCCAGTTCTGAAATATTTGTAAGAAAGAATATCATTTAAAATCAATTTATTTCCTTAGGTATTAAATTTTTAAATGCTCAGAATTGGTTTGAATTTTAAAAGAAAACAATCTTTATCTCAGGATTTTTGAATTTAGGATTAACATTTTTTAATGTCTTTTCCGGTTGCAAAAAAGATGTAGTTGAAATTTAAAGGAATGTTTGGGCTCTTTTGCCAGAAGGCAAAAATGTCGTTGCAGTCGCAGATGTTTTTACGAAGCGGAAGAAGTTTGTCTCTTTGATTGAGATGTAAATTTGAACGATAATAGTATCGACATAGGGAAAAGCGCCCCCAAATCATTTGACATTCCTATCAAATAATCAATGTCCATAGTTTCTTTTCATGCTATATATTTGCTGAAAATGAAATGCCTTGCCAGTTTATAACCTTACTGAGCTTAACACCCACATTAGCCACACACTTCAGGACAATTACCCTGAAGCCGTTTGGGTAACAGCTGAGGTATCTTCCATTTCCATTAACTCTTATTCCGGACATTGTTATCTGGAGCTTAGTGATGGCGAGAGCCAACCTGCAAAGGCCAAGGCAATGATTTGGAAAAAGACTTTTGATTTGCTTCATAGAAAATTTCAGATTCAGACCGGAGCTTCCATTCAGAAGGGTCAAAAGATTCAGATTCTGGTCAAAGTAGAATTCAATATTCAATATGGCCTGAGCCTCATCGTTTGGGACATTGATTCTGATTTTTCTTTAGGAGAAATAGCGAGGAAAAAGATTGAAGTCCTCCAGAAATTGGAGTTTGAAGGGGTTATTCATAAAAATAAGCAAATTCCGCTTCCCACTTTTTTCAAAAAAATTGCAGTTGTTTCTTCTGAAAATGCCGCTGGTTTTCAGGATTTTGTAACTCATTTGGTACAAAATCCATACGGATATACATATTCCATTCAGCTATTTCCAGCCCAGATGCAAGGAAAAGAAGCATCCCAGACAATTCCGGCAGCATTTAAAGCGGTCGAGACAAATCATGCAAAGTTTGATTTGGTTGTCCTGATTAGAGGTGGCGGAAGTAGTTCCGATTTGCAGATTTTTGACAGCTATGAAATTGCCAAAGCAATCACAGAAGCCGGCTTGCCAGTTTTTACAGGCATAGGTCATGAAAGAGATGATTCGGTTGCCGACCAGGTTGCCAATCTGAAATTTAAAACACCCACTTCAGTGGCCGATTTTTTAATTGAAAAATCTTTGGAAGCCGAGACTTTGGTCCTGGCACTTGGGCAAAGGATAGCTCAAAATCTTTTGGGGCAGTTGCAAACGAGAATATTTGAATTTCAAAGCCTCAACCAGCAAATAGTGAATGGCTTACAAAAAAAGTACCAATTTGAAGTGAAGGCTTTTCAGCAGTGCACTTTGGTCCTTGGAAATGGATTTAGAAAAAAAATATCTGAGGCTAAAGAAGAATTTTCATTGACAGAGCAAATGGTAATGGCCTCAAATCCAATTGCCATTTTGTCCAAAGGATATGCCAGGGTTTTTCAAAAAAAGTTAATTATACATTCTGCAAAAGAAGCCAGGGCTGACGCAGAATTGAATCTCCAATTTTTAGACGGAATGATTTCCGCAAAAGTAAACGCGATCAACAACTATGACTTACCAGCAAGCAATTAATGAGTTAAAGCAAATCTCTCAAAAGATAGAAAATGAGAGCCTTGAACTTGATCAAATCCAGGAAATGTTGTCCCGGGCAGATGAGCTGACAAAAATCTGTAAATCTTTTTTGAAAGAAGTGAGCAAAAAACTTGACGATTTTCAGGAAAATCAGATTCTAGGCTAGTTGGTCTCATGAATTTAATTTTAGTTTTTTTTACGCAAGGGTTGCTTGCCAAATTTGAAGAATTGACCTTTGTACCCAACGATTAACGGTTTAAAACGGAAGTATGAAAAAACTCATTCAGGAAAATGGACCTGACAAAATTTGGGTTCAGACCTGGCAATCAGGTTCAGGTGAAGAGTTTGAACCTTCTGAGCCATCTGAGCTAAAAGAACTGGATGATTGGACAGGTCAACTTTTTAATTATTTTTTTCTTTCTCATTTTCCAAATGACAAAGAAGGCGCTCTGGATGTAAATCATGATCGTTTTACGGAGTTGAAACCAGCCTTGGATTTATACTTTCAGGATGGTGAGCTGGGCAAAATTCATGCACAGGTATCCGGAAAATGGTCAGAAGTATCTTCCTCTGCAGATGAAGATTCCTTCTGGTTTACAGTTTCCTGGGACCAGTTTTCAGTAGATGAGTATTCTGGTAGGGCAATCGGTTTTTTCTTTGCCAGAGAAAAAAATAACTTTCTGAATATGCATGGCGCCGACCCTATGGTTTTGCAAGGTTTGCCTATGAAAAAACCCGAATTCGGTTGTTTGATTTTTCCAGACCAGATGGATGGTTTTACTACATTCATGCTGGATGCGGCAAAAGCAGATACGGGCGGGACTTCCTGGTCTAAAGTTTTATTCCCTTTTCACCAGATCACGGATGATGCATTTCACGCCAAGCAGTTTTTTAAAATGTGCAAGGCATTTAGTGAAGACGTAATCGTGAAAGAGCAACAACAACCCAAAGAAAAACAGGTTAGTTTTTTGTCTGATAGTTTGAAATATGCCTCTGATAATCGGGCAGTTAATTTTGAGAATTTTAAAACCGAGGTTTTGAAGGAACCCACCGTAATCGATGCTTTTGATTCGTTCCAGGAAAAATATTCAGAAGAAAGACAATGGAATCCACCTGACCAGTTTGCGGTTACAGAATCGGTCCAGAACCAGGCCAAAAAATTTGTAAAATCTGTGATTAAGCTGGATAAAAATTTCCATATTTATGTCCATGGAAATAAAGAAAGGCTTGAAAAGGGCTTTGATAAGGATAAAAAACTTCACTTCTATACCCTTTGGTTTGACGCAGAGGCATAACCATTTTAAAGTTTCAGCCATCAGACAGAACGGCTGGTTTTTGATTTTTATTCTGGTTTTTCTCATTTTGAAAAGCCCTGTTTCTTATGGCCAATTGGATGTTAATTCCGGCAAAGAGTTTCCGGTTAGAATAGCAGTAAGGTTAATTGATATGGGCACACAAAAACCCATACCCTATGCTTCTATCCGAATTCTTGGAACCAAACGAGGCGTAGTTGCAGACAGCAATGGTTTTTTTACTTTGGTCATTAGCCAGAAAGACACCTTGAAAATAAGTAGCCTTGGGTTTCATGATTTTTATTTTGTCAAGGACCCATCCAGGCAAACCTCTTATTTTCAGGTGATTCAATTGAGGTCCAAAATCTTTGAGTTGAATGCTGTCCAGATTACTGGAAAGCGGACATTGGATCTTGAAAATCCTATGTTGAGGTGGGAGTATAAGGCTAAATTCCTGCCGAAGCTCTGGCTTTTTTACACTCCAACGGGTGGTCCGCCTGAGGCCCCAACAGTCATGTCGCCAATTTCATTTTTGTATGATAAATATAGCCGAAGGGGCAAAGCTGCACGAAAGCTTAGGGACATGGTAGCCGAAAGAGCAAGGCGTAAGTTCAATTCATATCGATACAATGCAAATAAAGTTCAGCAATGGACCGGCCTTTTGGATGATGAAATTGAGGAGTTTATGAGATTTTGTCCAATGCCTCAGGCATTTCTGGACGAGGCTTCAGAATATGAAATTATTGAAAAAACATTTCGCTGTCTGGAAGACTTCGATAACCGGCAAGAGAAGAAATGAGTAGCACCGTTCATTTTCAGAAGTTAGAAAAAATGTATCTCTCGGCTGAAATAAACACCCGCATTTTTTCAGGAACTGAAATTAAAATCGAGGAAGGAAGATCTGAAATTTCTTTCAAAGTGACGCAGGATTATCACCACGCTTTAAAGGGAATTCATGGAGCCGTTTACTTTAAACTTTTAGATGATGCAGCCTTTTTTGCCGTACAGTCCAGGGTTGAAACTCATTTTATTTTAACCTCTTCTTTTCAGATAAATTTCTTAAAATCAATTCGTTCCGGAAAAATCACTGCAATTGGCCACATCAAATTTGAATCCAAAAATCTGTTTTTTGGAGAATCTAAATTGTATGACGAAGCAGGTAGAGAAGTTGCTTTTGGCACTGGTTCTTTCGTGAAATCCGAAGTAGAACTAAGCGAAAAAATCGGGTACAAACTTTAGGTCAAACCAAGCTTATCTGACCTAAAGTTTATAAAAACCAGCATTATTATTTCCTGCTCTTAAACCATTTTTTGGACCTTGCTACCCGGTTTGCACTGCTGGGCGCAGCTTCATTTACACCTTGGGCAACTACCTTTTTCGCGGGCTGTCTTTGTGGCTTCTCCACTTCCTGGTTCTCCAGCGGATATGGGTGGTTTGAAACTACAGGCACTTTTTTGCCTATCAATTTCTGAATGTCTCTTAAAAACTCTTTTTCCTCTTCATCGCAAAAAGACAATGCCTTTCCACTTGCTCCGGCTCTTCCGGTTCTTCCTATCCTATGCACATAGGTTTCTGGTACATTAGGGATTTCGTAGTTTATCACATGGCTAAGGTCGTCCACATCTATTCCTCTTGCGGCAATATCCGTAGCTACTAAAATTCTGATTTGACTTGATTTAAAATCACTTAATGCTTTTTGTCTTGCGTTTTGTGATTTATTTCCATGGATGGCTGCAGCTTTAACCCCGGTTTTCTCAAGGTCTTTTACCACTTTGTCGGCCCCATGTTTTGTACGGGTAAAAACCAGGGCTCTTTTGATATTTTTATCTTTAAGAACATGATTCAAAAGGCTTTTTTTGTCAATTTTATCAACTATAAAAACCTCTTGTTCTACGGTATCTGCGGTTGAAGAAACCGGGCTCACTTCTACTTTTACAGGGTTTTGAAGAATAGAATCTGCCAAACCAACAATTTCTGAAGGCATGGTAGCCGAAAAGAAAAGACTTTGCCTGTGCTTGGGTAGTCGTGCAATTATTTTTTTAACATCATGGACAAAACCCATATCCAGCATTCTGTCTGCTTCATCCAAAACAAAAAGCTCGATATGGTGAAGGTGAATGAACTTTTGGTCCATTAAGTCAAGAAGTCTTCCGGGAGTAGCTACCAAAATATCTACGCCTTTTTGAAGGGCAATTGTTTGGTGATGTTGAGAAACTCCTCCAAAAATCACAAGTTCTTTTAGGTTCAGATACCGACCATAAGCCCTGAAGCTTTCTTCAATCTGAATGGCGAGTTCTCTGGTTGGTGTTAAAATCAGGGCCTTAATATCGGTTTGATATCTGCTTTTTCCATCATTCTGGGCGGCCTTTTTTTTGTTGGATAAAATTTGAAGAATTGGAATGGCAAAAGCTGCCGTTTTTCCAGTTCCTGTTTGGGCGCATCCAAGAAGGTCTTTTCCCAGTAATAAGGATGGAATGGACTGTTCCTGGATTGGGGTTGGTGTTGTGTACCCTTCTTCTTTCAGGGCACGCAAAATAGGTTCGATTAAATCGAGGTTTTCAAAAGTCATTGACTGTTATTATAAACGAGCAGGCCCCGAAAAATTTTCGACGTGGTTCATCATTCATTTAAGGAGGATGTCCTGATAAATTTTTCGAAAAGATTCGATGAATTTTTAAATTAGAAAGCCGATACGTCGCAAGGGCTGCCCATCAGGGTAATCTTTTGAACCTTAAAGGGCCTGTAAAACCAAGGTTAAAAGATTAGTTTAAGTGGTGCAAAGAAAGGTAAAAAAAGCGGGATTCCAGTCTATAGTTTTAAGTATTTGTTTATCAATGAATTAACTGGATGAATTTGTTTCTTGTTTTTATTTTCTGTCAAATTTCAAAAGATTTTGAAGATATTTATAACCTAAGACATTTCTGTCCATGTGCATTTTGGCATATGCATATCCGTTTTCGCCCATCTTTTTGGTTTCTTCCTGGTGGTTCATCATCCAAATAATTTTTTCTGAAAAGTCTTCGGCATTTTCGGGTTCTACATAGATTCCGGCCTTGGCGTCTTCTACCAGAACTTTAGAAATCCCATCAATGACCATTAAGATTGGTATTTTGCAACCCATGTAGTCAAAAGTTTTGTTTGAGTAAATGGTTTTGAAAGTGTCAACCTTTTTCAAAATGGATGCACCTGCATCTGAGACAATGATGTATTCAAAAACTTTTTCCTTGTTTACAGGGTCCATAAACCGGACATTTTCAAGCTTCATTTCTTTTGCTTTTGCTTTCAAATCAGGTTTTCTCATCCCATCTCCAATCAATACAAACAAGGCATTTGTATCTCTCAGTCTATCCGCTGCATCCAGAATTTGTTCCAGGTGATTGGCAACGCCATGTGCCCCGACATAAACGATAACGAATTTATCTGTCCACCCCAATTCAGTTCTCAATTTTTCTCTGTCAACAATAGGCAACAGATGGTCCGACAATGAAAAGTCTGTGGCATTGGGAATCATGATTATTTTGGAGGGATTTATTCCCTTTTTCTCTATCAATGTTTTTTGGAATGCAGGTGTTAAAACATTAATCAAACTGGCCGATTTATACATCAAAGCTTCAAACCAATATGCCATTTTAATAATGGGTTTGTTGGTCAAAACACCTGTATCTATCGCCGACTCCGGCCAAAGATCCCTCACTTCAAAAACCAATGGAATTCTCATTATTTTGCTGATAACCAGCCCTGTAATTCCCACAAATAGGGGCGGTGAGGTTACCAAAACCATATCAAACGGTCCCTTCACCTTAAGGAAAAACCCAAGAATACTTGAAAATACAAACGAAAAATATCCCCATAACCGACCAATAAAATTGACATTGTAACTTTCTGAAACATGGCATCGAAGAACTGTGATGTTGGGCGAAAACTCTTCCTTGAAAAAGAATTTGCCCTTATATCTGGGATATTTTTTTGACGCATTGGCATGAATCATCCCGGCAATTACTGTCACTTTATGGCCTTCAGAAGCCCATATTTTCGTCATTTCATTAAATCTTGAACCACCGGCATCCTGCTTTTCGAGGAAATATTGGTGTATCAAAAGAATTCTCATTTTTTTTAATTCTTTGGTTTTTGATAAATGATGGTAGTCAACTGATGTGACTCAGACTTGAAATTGTAAAAAGGGGCTTCAATTTTTTTTCCATATTGTTCCGATACAAATCCTATTTCTAATTCTGGTGATATCTGATTGCCAAGGCCATCCTTAACTATAATTTCAAAGTTTTTTAATCCGGCCTCCGAGGGGTGCCATAACAACTCTAATAAATCTGTTTTTAATCCGGTAAAGGAATCTTCAATTTTCCATTCCGCTTTTGTTTTTGATTTTGTGATAATCCTTTTCTGAATTATTCTTCTTTTCAATTGGTCAAAAACGATGGCTTCACCCGATATTTTCCAGAAATCCGAATCTTCTTTTAAGGATAAACCAATGGCCTGGGACCAATTTAGCCACACAAATCTGGGGCCTTTCCTCATTTGGTCTTCGCCATTGACCATAATAGCATTATGGCTTCTGGTGCCAAAGAAGTATTTAATGTCTTCCTCTTCTGCATTGTATTTATACGTACCGCCATCCCGAAATATATTTTCGCCTTCATGCCAGATATCCACGTGCAGATTATCTGCCTGGGACGGTCGATCCTCGTGACGCCCACATCTGAAAAAAGTCAGGGTTTTTTCCTCCTGAATCGTGGCAAAGCCTCCCGCCGAAAACAAATGTGCCTTATTTGGCATATGATATTTCTCAAAAAGAACTGGTTTTTCGGCTGCACCAAACCACTGAGATTCTTCAAAATCATTCTCTGGATTTTCGTTTTTACCATACAATGCAACCTGAAGGGCATTGAGTTGACTTGTGAAAACCCGGTAAGGCAAATTGCTAAATTGAAAAAATAATGCGCCATCATTTGCCCCATAATTGGGAAGTTGGCCGGAAATAGGGTCCTGGCAGCACTTTAAGAAATCCAGACTTTTCGCTGCCCTTGTGTAAACTATAGCTGAAAATTTATCTTTGTGAATATCTGAAAATCGAATGGCGAGGGTAAGAAGTTGAACTACTACCCTGTGGTAATTCATGGAAAATTGAAGATAACTCCCATCCGGATAAACCTGGTATTCAATTTCTTCTTCAAACCATTTTTTTCCTTTTTCTTTCCACTCCTGAGCATGAGGCAATTGAGGGAACAAAGTGCCGAAAATATATAAAGTAAGACATTCAGTTATGGCGTGGTTGTTCCTGACGGCAATCCGTGAAAACTGTATGTTTTGCCTCACATGATGAACTTGCCAATACATATAGTGAACCATGTTTTTCCATCTGCTTTCAGTAATTGAATTGCTGTTTTGGTAAAATGAAATTGCACCCAGCCAATTAATTATCCTCAAACTAATTTCCTGGCTGCATCTGAAATTGGGTCCTGAGTTAATGGGATTCATTTCCATCCAGCCTTCTATTTCCTTAAAAACCCATTCTGAGTGGTTCATTTCAAAATGATGGTCATATCTTAATATGGAATGAAGAAAACTAAATCTGGACTTTTCCCAGACGTATTTGATATCACCAGCCGTTTGGTCAAAATCGGCTATTTTAGTCCAATGTTTATTTTTATCATATACAAACCCGGTATCTGGATTGGTTATCCAATCTTCTTTTTTCAAAAATTGATAGGGAATAGAATTAAAGAGCATCAATCTGTTTTCTAAAATTTCCTTGGCAGATTGTGCAAGTACCTGGTCTTTATTTTTTTCGATATCCAGATTTTCCAATGCGCCCCATGGCCATCTTAAAAAGGAAGATTTCCAATTTTGGAAGTCAGGGTACTGTAGTCTTTCAGGATTTTGCGGATAAGTTTTTCTAAGTAATCCTGATTTCCTTTTCAATTCATAAAACAATCGAAAAATGAAATAGCGGATTCCCATGTTGGATAAAATCCCAATAAGTAATGAAAGCTTCCCTGGTTTTTTTACCTTCTGATGATATTGCAAAATTGGTTTTGGATGATTGTTCCTGTAATTGGTAAAGCGCCTAAAAAATCATTTTTTTTTCCTCTTGACCTCATTCCAAACAACGAAAGGAAGTTTTACTATTTTATGATGCAAATGTAGGTTCAAAAAATTAAAAATTATGACCCCTCAAACCATAGAAAATTTTGTGAAATCTTAGAATTTCAGCGAAATTCTTCTTTAAAGGGCAGTTTCGTCAATTGGAATATTTGATAAGTGCAATTTTTGAAATCATATTTTTACCTTAGAAAAATTCAATTTTGCTTGGGTTTGTCATTGTTTTATGTTGTAGAAATAGAATTGCTTTGGAATTGAGTCCAAAATTTTTCTGGCTCAATGAAGTGTTATTTTTTCAATGGTATTATTCAAAGAAAAAGTTTGACCAATGTTTGATGCGTAAATGGCTGATTTAGATTTGTATCGACATCTAAATCAACAACATGCAAAAACTACTTTTAATTATTTCAATTGTTATTTTATCGGGAAATGCCTGGGGGCAATCCGAATCAAAAAGAAAAGAAAATCGAATTTCTTCTAAAAATAGTGGGGCCAATGAACTTTCGCAAAAGGAATTGTTGATCCCATCAAAAAAGGAAAGAAAGGATGGGGCTTTAAATGTTGTTTTAAATAAAGAATTGGCATTTAAAATTTGGGAATCAGAGCCTGCCAAATTTTCCATTCAATTCCCAATGCCAAATGGATTGTCAGAAAAGCTTGATTTTGAAAAGAATAATATAGCTACTGACGATTTTTATATTTCAACCTCTGATGGCAGGAAGCTTTATGGAAAAGAGTATCTGGGTGTACATTATAAGTTGGTAAGCAAAAGTAATACCAGACTTGGGGGATTAAGTTTCAGAGAAGATGGTATCATGGGCATGATTTCCCATGATGCAGGAAACTACAACATAGGCGAGGAAGTTCCGGGCCGCGGTAACTACATTATTTCTGATGACTCTAGAATGGAATTTCCTGGATGGAATTGTGGCACTAGTGATTCAAAACCAACTTTTGAAGAGTTGAATCCGAAGACAGGAATTAATAAAATCGCTTCCAATAGTACACTTTGCAAGCCAGTCAGAATCTTTTTTGAGGCCGATGTTGAACTATATCAAAAGTCTTCAAACAGTGTTTCCATAGCCACAAATTTTGTGACCGGGCTTTTTAACGTCGTAAAACAGGTTTATCTCAATGAGCAAATCATCTTAAACATAAGTGGAGTTTTTGTTTGGACAACAACAGACCCATATGCAGCAGAAACCAATTCATCGACGATTTTGTCAAAATTTAATGCCAATAGACCCGTTTCCGGAATTAATGGTGATCTGATTCATCTACTGGATTTTAGAAGTGCAAGTCTTGGTGGCATGGCATTTGTTGGAGTACTTTGTAACACAGGCGCCAGACATGGGTATTCAAGTATATTTTATTCATACAATGCAATGCCTTCATTTTCATGGTCAGTTTTTTGTGTAAGCCATGAAGTGGGTCACAATTTTGGTTCCAGGCACACGCATTGGTGTGGATGGACTTTGCCAAATGGGACTACAGGTAGAATTGATTCATGCTATGCAGGCGAAGGAACTTGTGGCTCAACAAAAAAGATGAATCTGAATGGTACCATTATGAGTTATTGTTACAACAATGGTGCTGTTAATTTAAATCGTGGTTTTGGTTCATTGCCTGGAAACACAATTCGTACCGGTTTGTCAAATGCAACTTGCATTGGTTCAAGTGGTTGTTTAGGCGTTCCGACTCTGGTTGCGGATAGTTCTACTAATCTGGATAAAAATTACAAAATCACAGTTAATATTCCTGCCAATCATAATGCAACTTCATGGTCATTGTTGGAGGGGACTACTGTAATTCAAACCGGTGTTTTATCCAACCAAAATGCAGCCAGCATTCAAGTTCCGATTTCAAACAAACCAAATGGTACTTTTAATTATTCAGCTCAGTTAGTGGCAGGTACAACAGTTTCTGCCAGCAGTCAGATTGCTGTGGTAGTGGCGGTTCCAGCCCCAGCTCCAACCAATGGCAATTGTACCGCCTCTGGCCTCCAGGCATGGTTTGATGCAAACAATAAAATGCGTTTCAAATTTAATTTGAGTCCAACATGTACTACCTATAATGTGCAGGTATGTAGATATGATCTTCAAAATCAAAGTACTACACCAATCGGAACAGCAACTCCCATTGCCTGTGGTGTAAGAAACGGGATGGCAGCCTATTCGCCAACTACGGCCGAAAGAACGGCAGGATTTATTGAAAGAGTAGCGGACCCTCAGCCTTCCAATGCATCTACTCCGGGTATGGGAAGTTTCTGGTATAGCGTTGATGTTTTATGCTCTGGTTCTGGTTGTACAACAACAAACAGGACGAGGACATATATTTTTGTGCCGGGAATTTAGGGATTCATTTTATTTTTGAGCCGGGCCAAAGGATTCTTTTGGTCCGATTTTTTGTTTAAACAAGTTTTAACTTTCTTCGCTTAAGTTATATTACCAAAAATAAGTGAGATATTTTCAATCGATCCTTCCTACATTTTTTGTCCTTCTGGGTAATCTTATTGGAGGGAATTGGGCGTTTGCCAACATGCTTTTCTCCTTAATATTTATGGTTTTGGTTGATTTTTTATCAAAGCCGGACCATTCAGATCAAACGGGCCAAAACTCTGATATACCAAATTATGCTTTGATTTTTGGTTCTATATGTCATTGCTTTTCAGTAGTTTCCCTGATTTATGGAGTCTCTTCTGGAATTCTTGATGGCAATTACATCATTTGGGCTTCCATTTCCACAGGTTTAAATTCCGGACTTATCGGAATAACATCAGCCCACGAATTAATTCATCGTAAAAGCATATTCTTAAAATTTGTTGGAATTCTGAATTTGGTTTTTTGCATGTATGGCCACTTTTTTGTTGAACACCGAAAGGGCCACCACGCATTTGTTGGAACATTAAAAGATCCAGCCACGGCCAGAAAAGGGGAGTCTTTTTACTTTTTTTTGCTTCGAACCATTCCCGGTCAATGGATTAGTGGCCTGAAAATTGAAATGGAACGACTGAAAAGAGTCCATGTCAGGGGATTATCCTACAGAAATTTTGTTTTTAATATTTCTTTGGCTGAGATAGGATTAGTAGGTCTTCTTTTTTTGTTTCTGGGGAAAGGAGCTGCAATCGCCTTTTGCATTCAGGCACTTATAGCCATTGTTTTATTAGAATATGTAAATTATATAGAACACTATGGATTGGTTCGAAACACTGGCGAAAGAGTTGGTGTTCAACATGCCTGGCAATCAGATTCTGCCACTTCAAGATTTACCCTGTTTGAATTGAGCAGGCATAGTCACCATCACATTGATGCTTCGGTTCCATATCACCAGCTTCAATCCCTTGAAAAGGGTAATTTCCTGCCATTCGGATACTATGGCATGTTTTATATTGCCCTGATTCCTCCATTATGGTTTTCTGTAATGAATAAAAGATTGCATTGATTAAATTTTTTGTTTATTTCTTGTTCTAATTGGTTTCAATGAGAATACTATCAAACAATGAAATTAAACAATCAGATGCATTAACCCTTGGAGTTCAGGGGATAAGTTCATGGGAGCTTATGGAGAGGGCAGCGAATGGTTTTGCAAAAACGTTTATTCGCAAGTTTCCTTATCCAGGAAAGGGCCTGGTTGTTTGTGGTCCGGGAAACAATGGAGGAGATGGATTGGCCATCGCCAGGATTCTTTCTGAAAAAACTTCAGTTGCTGTTTTTTTGCCTTCTCTTTTCAGCTCATTTTCACCTGATTTTCTTGAGAACCTGGAGCTTTTGCCAAAGTCGGTGGATATTTATCGAGGAGAGGAAAATGACTTGGCTCAACTGGTTTCAGGATTTGATTGGCTGGGAGATGCACTTTTTGGAATTGGGTTGAATCGGGGATTTGGACCTGAAATCCAATCCATTATCAAAGTGATGAATCTCTTTGGAGGATTGAAAATTGCCATTGATATTCCTTCCGGTTTTCAAGAGGGCAATCAAACTTCGGAAGTTGTTTTCAAGGCGGACTGGGTAGGGACCTTCCATTCACCAAAATTAAATTTTCTCTTTCCCGAAGCACAGGAATTTGTTCCGGGTTTTGAGATCATTGACATCCAATTATCTGAAGTTGAGCCCCAAAATGACCCGATATTTTACCTGGAAGCAAAAGATGTAAAAACTGCCATCAACCCGAGGCCAAAATTTTCTCATAAAGGAACTTATGGACATGCTTTCCTGATTGCTGGTTCTGAAGGCAAAATGGGTGCAGCTGTTTTAGCAGCCTCGGCAATGATCCGGTCTGGTGTAGGTCTGGTCACTGTTTTTGTCCCGGAATGTGGCCTGGAAATAATTCAGGTTTCTGTGCCTGAGGCAATGGCAATAGCCAATCATGGAAAGGGTTTGCCTCAAATATCTCATTTTAAGAGTATTGGTATTGGTCCCGGACTGGGAAAAGGTCAGGAAAGTCAAAACCTTCTCAAAGAATTAATGACTCAGGTTCATTGTCCTTTGGTATTGGATGCAGATGCCTTGAATATATTGTCTGAGAATATTGAGTTGTTGAAGATACTTCCTGAAAACTCTGTTTTGACTCCGCACCCAAAGGAATTTGAACGGTTGGTCGGTAAATCGGAATCCAATCTGGAAATGCTACAAAAGGCCAGACAGTTTAGTAGAGAGAATAAGGTTTATGTTATCTTGAAATCAGCCCACACTGCGATATGTTTTCCCAATGGCCATTGCTATTTCAATTCAACAGGAAATCCTGGAATGGCAAAGGGCGGAAGTGGCGATGTGCTTACAGGGATTTTAACAAGTATTCTTGCCCAGGGATTCCCAATAGACAAAGCTTGCCTTCTTTCAGTTTATATTCATGGGTTGGCTGGAGACCTGGCCGCTAAAGAACTTGGTCAAATTGGTTTTACCATTTCTGACCTTATCAAAAAAATCGGACCTGCTTTTCAATATCTTTTAGAAGAAAAATGACTTTAAAATTATTGGAGGTATAATCAATTTTCTACATTAAACTTTTTGACTGTTTTTTGATTTAGATTTGTATCATGAAATTGATAGGTGTGTTTTTTTGTTTGTTTTTATTTGAAGGAAGCTTGCCTTTGTTTGCCCAAACCCAAAATGGCCTTTATAGAATTATTCTGGTAAAAGGTTCCCCCCTTAGAAGTGGAAAAGAAAAATTAAGGGATGGACAAAAAATAGAGGATAATGAAAAAGTGATGTTCACTACCATTAGTGATGTCGCTATTTTGTTAAACGTGGGTTTTGATAAAATTTATTTGAGACCCAAAAGTCCCAATCAACTGAAAAGATTGCTGAAAGTGAGTGACTTTGTTAATGAAACCGCAAGAGAAAGAAATGCATTAAAGAATGTTTCGGTTAATGTGCGTGGATTAGAATCAAGTTCCAGTTTTCAGTCTTTAAAGGATACAATTAAGCTCCACATTGTCAATGATTTAAAAAGAAGTCCTGATTCTCCCTTATCAAGTTTTAAACTGTTTAACCTGTATATGGAGGCACCCAATAATGTCCTGAAGATAGAAGGAGAATATTTGGTAATTTATCCCGGAAAGGTGGGGTTTTATAATCTTCATTTCACCAAAGGAAACATGAATTCTGAAGTGTTGGCAGAAATCGAGTTTCTGGATAAGGAAGAAATAAGGGCAGAACTTAATTTTATATCCAATTCTACTGCCAATAAAGATTCTGTAATGAATATTCAGAAAAAGTATGCAGAGAAATTATACCCAAAAGTTCCTAAGGCTCAGTTGATGGAAGTTTTGAGTAATAACAAGTAGCTCTGGATTTTATTCTTGAATCAAAAAAATCAGAATCTTCTTAATTTAGTTTTGGCATGGTCTTAGTGCCATGATTTACAGTATTTTTTTCTATATGTCAGTAATAAAAGCAACCGATGCAGACTTTGAATCTGCGCTAAGTAGCAGTCGAAGAATAATTACAAAATACAACTCCGACTTACAATTAAACTTAGAACTTCCATATCTGGATATAAAAGTAATTTTCTCAAAATGAGCAAAAAAGGAAAAGTTCTTGTCGCAATGAGCGGTGGTATTGACAGTTCACTGGCAGCGGTACTCCTTCATGAGGAAGGATATGAAGTGATTGGCATGACCATGAAAACATGGGATTATGCAAGTAGCGGTTCTTCGAAAAAGGAAACGGGTTGTTGCTCCCTAGATTCCATAAATGACGCAAGAAATGTGGCTGTCAATCTGGGTTTTCCTCATTATATTCTGGATATCAGGTCTGAGTTTGGAGATTATGTCATTGACCATTTTACGAATGAGTATCTCGATGGCCGAACTCCAAATCCTTGTGTCCTTTGCAATACCCATATAAAATGGGATGCACTTTTAAGGCGGGCAGATATGTTGGGTTGTGATTTTATTGCTACTGGTCATTATGCAAATCTGAAACATGAGAACAATAGGTATTTTGTTTCAAAAGGACTTGATAAAGGCAAAGACCAATCCTATGCGTTGTGGGGAGTTAGCCAGGAAAGCCTTTCGCGGACTGTATTGCCACTAAGCAATTTAACCAAAAAGGAAATATATGAAATGGCCGCCCAAAAAGGATTTGTAGACCTGGTTAATAAATCTGAGAGTTATGAAATCTGCTTTGTTCCGGACAATGATTACCGGGGTTTTTTGAAAAGACGTGTTCCCGGCTTAACCGAACAGGTAGCTGGTGGAGAATTTGTTGATGAATCAGGAACTGTATTGGGAATCCATGAAGGCTATCCATTTTACACCATCGGTCAGAGAAAGGGCCTTGGTCTTGCGTTTGGATATCCTGTTTTTGTGACGGGAATTGACAAAGAAAACAATCGGGTTATTCTTGGAAAAGATACCGATTTGATGAAAAATGCAATGACTGTGAATCAATTGCGCTTGATGAAGTATGAAAATTTTGAAGGTAAAACTTTAGAAACTGTAACTAAAGTAAGGTACAAAGATGAAGGAACGCCGGCGCAGATAACCCAAATTGGAAATGAAGTTCATGTTAAATTTCATGAATGGGTTTCAGCCATTGCGCCCGGACAGGCAGCAGTTTTCTACGAAGGCGACGATGTAGTAGGAGGAGGCTGGATTCAAAATGGATATAGAATTTAGACTTTGCTCATTGCTCCGTCATTAATCCTCATTTCCATCTAAATTCAAGTCCCCTTTTCTCGACTTAAGTTTTTTAAGAAGCATTTTTGTAAACTCTTTCTCGGCTTTGTAGAAATCTGCCAACTGCCTGGCAGAAATAACTTTCATAAATTTCTCAGAGTAACTTTTTTCCAGATCCAGTTCTTCTTGTCTCAAGGAAAACATTTTTTTGATATCTGTTTTAAGTTCTTCTTCCGTCCCGCCTCCAAATTCGTTTTCAAATTTGAGCCTTCTAAGTTGCTTCCTTATTTTCTTTTTGGAGCTTTCAAACTCGTTAAAAATGGGCCAGAATAGCTGTGCCTGATTTGAATTGAGATTGAGCTTGTTGGTTATAAAAGCAACTTTGGCTGACTGAATTCGGTCACCCGGCCCGGATTTATCATCAGATTCTCCACTTTGACCACTGGCATTAAACCCCAGAAAAAAAAGTGAAAGTAAAATTGGAAGTAGTTTCATATTTATTCTCATGCTAATTAATATCTAATTCGTTATAAATTTCATTCTCAGTAAGGTCATCAATTGACTTTTCAATGTCTTCCTTTTTTAGTTTTTCGGGTTGAAACAGAATGTCATTTTTCTTAAGACTAAGTGCAACCATTTGTAATGCAAGTTCCTGATTTTCTGATTTTTCAAGGTCAATTGCTGCCATTATTTCTGAATCGCTTGCCTTTTCTATTTTTGCATTCCAGTTTTCGGTTTTATCCGGGTTAATCTTTAAAAATACAACAATAGAAACTCCGATTATTAGAAATGACGCAAAAACTGAAGCCAGTTTCCATTGCCTTGATATTTCAAAAGCGGGTTCTGAATTGGCTTTAAGTTTTGCCCTTATTCCATTTTCCATTTGTAGCCAGTAGCCTTCAGGGACGGTGAAACAGGCCTCAACTTTCCTGGTTCCTGGTAGTTCCCAATTTGAAATGGCAACTGTTTTATTAAGAATCTGGTCAAACTGGGATTGAAAAAACTCTTCCGGAACTTCTTCTTTTCTTTGGTTAGCCTGGTCTTTTAAGTTCATATAAATTCTTCAAGTTTTAATTCGGTTTGTATTTTTTGTACAGCGTGGTGATAAGATGCTTTTAAAGCACCCACTGAAGTTTCTAAAATCACTGACATTTCTTCATAAGTAATTTCTTCAAAATACTTCATGTTAAATACCAATCGCTGCTTTTCCGGTAATTTCAAAATCGCGAGTTGTAGTTTTTTTTGTATTTCATCTCCATTCATTTGGTGTCCGGCTTGAATTTTACCTGATAATTCGCCTTCCACATCACCCAAGGGTAAAAAAAATCTTTGTCTTTTTTTCTTAAGGATTCTTAAACATTCATTGCTCGTTATTCTGTATATCCAGGTAAACAATCCGGAATCTTGTCTGAAATCTTCAAGATGAAACCAGACTTTGACAAAAACTTCCTGAGAAATATCGTTGGCATCATCGTGATCAATGACCATTTTCCTGGCCAACCAATATACTCTTTTTTGATACTTTCGTATCAACATGTTGAATGCCAGTTGCCTGGATTCTTCATGTTTAAATTTTTCAAGTATATCTTTATCGTCTATTTCCAATGGTTTTTTTCAACTTGGCTTTTGATGCCAACCGCTGGTAAAGGTTTAAAAGGAGATATTAAATTTTTCAAATGGGATCTCTGCAACAGTAAATGTGCTTCCTCCAATTAAGATTAGATCATTTGTAGAAGCGTTCTTCAGGGCAAAATCAATGGCTTCGGAAACATTATTTTTTTGAAAAGTTAAAAAGCCATGGTTGATAAATAACTCCGTCATTTTTTCTACTGGCAGGGCCCTGTTGATATGGGGCTGAGTCGCAATTATTTTCGCTGTTTTGGGCAATAAATTAAGAATTTTTCCGTGGTCTTTGTCGCTAACCATTCCCCAAATTAACCATAAATTTTGAAAAAAGCAGGTTGATAGCTGGCTTACAATCTCCTTAATTCCATCCTCATTATGCCCTGTATCACATACAATCGTAGGATTATGCATCAAAGTCTGCCAACGACCCATTAAAGATGTATTTTCCTGAACCTTAGATATGCCTTCCTCAATCGATTTTTTGCCGATTTGAAATCCATTTTCATTCAGCACTTTGCAAGTCCAAAGGATGCCTTTTATATTTTTTAATTGGTAAATGCCTGCCAATGACATCGAAAGATTGAATGATTCACCATTTTCGAGTTTAGCAATTATGTGTCTAAAGCCATTTTTAAGTTCTAAGTCTTCGGTTGTGACTTTATCTGAAGCGAATTCAATCCCGGATTTCTCAAGATTTGACTTTTGTAAAAAGACAAAATCAGAATCATTCCTGCGCTCACTAACAATTACCGGAATTTTTGGCTTAATGATACCCGCTTTTTCTGTTGCAATTTTCTCAATTGTATCTCCTAAAAATGCCTGATGGTCCAGACCAATATTGGTTATCAGGGAAGCTACGGGTGTAATTACGTTGGTGCTATCCAGTCTGCCCCCCATACCCACTTCGATAACAGCTATGTCAACTTTTTCTTTTGAAAAATACCAGAATGCAAGGGCAACGGTTAGTTCAAAGAATGATGGTTTTAAATCAGTTATAAGTGAAGACCAGGACTCAACAAGTTCAACAATGGTTTCTTCTGGAATTTTCACTCCATTTATCCGGATTCTTTCCCTGAAATCTACAAGGTGCGGGGAGGTATAAAGCCCTGTTTTATAACCTTCTTCCTGTAGAATAGATGCAAGAGTATGGCTGGAACTTCCTTTCCCATTTGTTCCGCCAATATGAATAGATTTAAAGCTATTTTGTGGATTGCCTACAGCTTCACATAATCGGAGTGTTGTTTCAAGACCGGGTTTATATGCGGCAGCACCATCTCTTTGAAACACCGGAAGAAGGGAAAAAAGATAATCTACGGTTTCAACGTAGGTCCTTTTCAATGAATTCTTATTTTGAGGTTAGAATAAAAGTGATTCTGCCAGTGGCGCCCTCCCCATTGTTGCTTCCGCTTGTCCTTAAAAAAGATAGGCTTTCTACTTCTTTCTGATACTTTTTAACCAAAGCAGGACTAACGTTTTTCTCAAGTATATTCACCGAAATGATGTTTCCATCCTCATCAACTTTTACCTGAAATACAATTTTACCTTCCTCCGCAGATTCATCATTGACAACGGGTTTGCTTTCCCACTTCCAACCTGCCATATCAAGACTCGAACCACCTTTTCCTTTTCCTGGATTTCCATCATAGATTCCTCTGGCATCTGGATTTCCATTAATCTTGCCCATGTCTCCAACAGTTCCAGGTTTATTGCCGTTGTTGTTACTTGCATTTCCGGATTTTTCATTTGGAAACAATGAAGTTGGGGAAGGCGTTGGTTTTGTTGCAGGAGTAGAAACTACCTTTTCCGGTTTTTCCGTAACTACAGGTTCTTTTTTTACTGGTTTTGGGGCAATTTCAACGGTTTCTTCTTCTCCGGTAATTAGTTTTTCAGGCTCAGATTCTGATGGCTGTTCCGGCTGAACAGTTTCTTCTGGAGTTACAGGCGTAATTTGAGTTTCCTTTGGACCAGGTTCGTCACCTGGAGAGGAAAAATCCTGAACATCTCCGAATCCCTGGTCGTCTGTTCCGAAATTTACTTCGATACCGTACTCGGGTGGAGCTGGTATTTGTCTTTTCCAGGCCAGAGCAAAAAAACAAAAAAGGACCAATAATCCATGAAAAACAATGGAAACTAACCAGCCAATTCGCTCATTTCTGATCTCATCAGAAGAAATATTATTTACCATTGGAGATTGATTTTTGAGATAACGCTATTTATCCGCCAAAATTTCAATTTCTACTCTTTTATTTTTAAAGGCCAAAGGATGCGTGTTTGGGTAAAGCATATCGCTGCCACCATGTCCTTCAGTTTGAATTCTGTCTTCGGATATCCTTTTGTATTGCAAATAGGACTTAATGGTTTCAGCTCTTTTTTTAGAAAGTTGCTTAGCTGGTCCAAATGTCTCTTTGTTTTTGTTGGTCAACCGGAAAAAAGTATTGTCTCCTTTATCCAGATAAAGGATTTTACCCAATTTACTTGTATTGGTGTGACCATGGATTCTTATCTTTATTTTGTTGTTTTCCTGCATCAACTCCAGAAGCTGGTCAAGTTCGTAAGTTGATTTTGGTAACATTACGGAAGCATCATCATAGAAGAATATATTGTACGCAACAGCAACATCCCCTTTTTCAAGACGCTTTAATTCAAAATTTACAACAATCGTATCATCTACAATTTGAACTTGTTGTTCAGTAGAGTCATTTATAATGTTGTCAAGGTTTAGGTCAAAGTCCTGCTTTTTGTAGCCGAAAATGTCGCAAATAATAAGCTTCTGTTTTCCACCCTCATTAAATAATGGAACGCCTTGGGTTCTATTTGCCTGAACGTTGTAAACGAGGGATTTCTTTTTTAAATCTACTACCTGTAAAGTTCCTGCAACGGGTTGTTTATTAACACCTGAGGTTACATTGCAGTACATATAAAAAGATTTAGAATAAGGAGCCAATGAATTTTTGTTTTCAACATCGCTTGTAAGGGTTGGATTTTCCTTTGGCATATTTGGCGTTTGGTTAAAGCCAGCCAATTTATTGTCTAGTTTAGTAAGTTCAATTGGCTTGATTTCTTCCTTTTGAGTTGCAATAACTTTAGGGTCTGTCGTGCTTCCTTTTATTGGTTCTGAGGGTTTTACAGGCTTAGCTACAGACAACTTTTGATCTATTTTTTTCTGAGGTAATTCCCGGCGAATTACTTTTAACTTTTGACCTACAAATACGTTTGTGTTATTCAGTTTATTTAACTTTAGTATTTCATCCACAGTCATACCAAAGATAAATGCAATAGAAAACATGGTGTCTTTAGGTTTAACTATATAATAGTCTCCATTGTCAGATTCTGATTTCTTTCTTCTTTTCTTGTAACCAGAATTTGACTTTTTTCTTTTGGACCTTTCTGACCAGGTAAAACCTTCTTTCTCAGATTGTCCAACAGGAGTACTTACTGAAACATTTCCGGAAGCTCCTGAACCTACAGTGGCTTTTATTTTGCTGTCTGATATAACGTAAAATTTAACAGCATCTACACCACCAAAAGTTACTGATGTAGCCTTCTCAAAGCCATTTCCCTGAATGGTTATTTCTTTACCTTCAGATCCCCTTGAAGGATAAAAAGACATTATTTCCGGTCCATTAGGTTTTCTTATGACGTTGGATGAATTCGTATTTCCAGCCTCGCCCGGGGCGCATGCATGAATTCTTAGTTTATATCCGGCACCTTTTCCGGTGGGGGTGTTTAATACGAGATAATAGGTCTCCCCATTTTGCATCCAGAATGCCCTTGAAAACTGCCGGGTTGAATCTGCTGGCACAAAATCATAAAGTTTTGGGTCGCAATTAAATCCTGTAATGGTGTCTTCCGGTTTTGAAATTTTTGCAAAATTGGACCTTATTGCAGGAATTAAACCATTTCTTAAATCGCTGCTAACACTGTCTCCGGTACTTTTAAATAAAACCAAATCGTATTCCTGGGTAGGATCATTTGGTTCTATTGTTATTGAAACAGATGTGTCAGTTGAACCGATAAATTTGTACCAATCGGTATTTTCTTCAATTGGCAATTGATGTTTAGCCAAAGCCGAATCGGCATTGAAATCCTGCCTTTGTCCGTACCCAACATTGCTGCTATCAATTTCCCACGTGCTGTCTATCAGCGGGTTTGATAAGGTTAATATTCTGGCTTGCTCAATGTCATTATTTGTAATAACCGGTGGAGCTTGTTGCTCTGAAACTTGTTCTTTTTTTTCTTCTTTGCAGGAATAGAAAAAAGATAATGATGCTATCCCTATAATAGAGAGGAATTTTTGTATTTTCATACCAGGATTTTTCGATCTGTCTTCAATAAAATTTTTCAGACTTTGGAAGGGTAAAAATAGAAAGGGTTCATCAAAAAAAAACTTTTTAAGGTGTCTTTTATCCTAAAACTAAAATTAATTTACAATTAGGAAACTTTGGACCACTGGATTTTGTCTTTGTTTTTCAGGTCTAAATGGCGCTTTAGGGATTGATTATCAGGAAGTAATAAATCCGGATCTTCATAAATTAACTCTAAAACCCAGTCTTTTATTTTTTCTAATAATTCTCCATCCGTTGATAGATTTGTAAGCTTTAGATCTGAAATTCCGCTTTGTTTGGTACCCAAAAGGTCTCCCGGGCCCCTCATTTTTAAGTCTTTTTCAGCAATCTCAAAGCCATTTGAGGTCAGCACCATGGTTTCAATTCTTTCTTTTCCCTCTTTACTTAATTTCAATCCCGTCATCAAAATACAATAGCTTTGGTATTCACCTCTGCCTACTCTTCCCCTTAATTGGTGCATTTGGGTTAGGCCAAATCTTTCAGAATTTTCAATGATCATAATGGATGCATTTGGAACATTTACCCCTACCTCGATTACAGTTGTGGCCACCATGATTTGTGTTTCACCTTTTACAAATCTGGCCATTTCAAAATCTTTGTCTTTTGGTTTCATTTTTCCATGTACCATACTGACATACAGGTCTGGGAATGCCCGGGTAATACTTTCAAAGCCTTCCATTAGATTGTTTAAATCCATGGTTTCAGATTCCTCAATCAACGGGTACACAATGTAAATCTGTCTTCCCTCCTGAACTTGCTGTCTTATAAATCCAAATACGGACAGTCTTTTAGATTCTGTCCGGTGTACTGTTGTGATTTCTTTTCGTCCTGGCGGCAATTCATCGATCACTGAAATATCCAGATCTCCATAAATGGACATTGCAAGAGTTCTGGGAATTGGTGTGGCCGTCATTACCAATACATGGGGAGGTAGATCTCCTTCATTTTTGGAGTGAAGCTTGGCTCTTTGCGCTACCCCAAACCTATGTTGTTCATCAATAATAGAAAGTCCAAGTTTTTGAAATGAGACTTTTTCCTCTATCAATGCATGGGTGCCTATAAGGATCTTTAGGGTTCCGTTTTTGAGTTCTTCTGCTATTCTTTTCCTTTCAGAAGTTTTGGTACTTCCTGTTAGAAGGGCGATTGAAGTTCCGGTTGCATTTGCAAAAGGCGTGAGGGAATGCAAATGTTGATTTGATAGAATTTCGGTTGGAGCCATTAAACAAGCCTGAAACCCATTGTCAATTGCCATGAGCATTGATAAAAATGAAACGATTGTTTTACCACTTCCCACATCGCCTTGTAACAATCGGTTCATCTGTTTGCCCGATGTTACGTCTTTACGAATTTCTTTAAGGACTCTTTTTTGGGCATTGGTTAGTTGATACGGTAATGTTGAATTATAAAATTCAGTAAAAGATTGAAGCTTTGGGAAATAGAATCCTTCACTGACTTCATGGTTGGCCTTTTTTTTCTTTTGAAGATAGAATTGTAATGGAAAAACCTCTTCAACTTTTAATCTTTTTTTTGCCTTTTCCAGGTTTAAATCATCTGTCGGTCTATGAATTTGTTTTAAGGCATCGCGAAGAGATAAAAGGTCCCACTGTATAAGTTTATTATTTGAGAAGGGTTCAATAATTTCATTTGAAAAGGCATTTAAGTTCCATTCAATTATTTTACCCAAACCCTTACTATCCAGTCCAAAACGTTTAAGGGTTTCAGTTGAATTGTATATGGGTTCCTGACCAGATCTTTTCTCTGATGCAGAATAATTTTCAATTTCTGGATGTGTAAAACTACTTCTGCCATTGAAATGCGTTAGCTTTCCATAAATCAAATAAGTCTGTTTTGTTCTAATGACTTTTTGGATGGATTCTATTTTTTGAAACCAAACTACATCAATTGTTCCGGTTTGATCAATGAATTGACCTATCAGTCTTTTGGTTCTTCCTTCTCCAAGCGTTTCGAATTTTATGAATTCCCCTTTTACCTGTAGGTAGTTTGAGCCAAGATGTATTTTATTGATTTCAGTAATTATACTTCTGTCCTCGTATCTAAATGGATAGTGCTTGAACAGGTCTCCTATGGTGAAAATTTCCAAATCCTTTTGAAGGATTTGAATTTGTTTCTCATTTAAATATCTGGCATGTTTCAAGGGTATATGCCAAATGGGAAATGCACTTGTAACGGATTCCAACTTCTTAGATTTTAAAATAAAAAATTTGGCAGTTCAACATCATTTTTAGTGTATATCGACGCAATTAAGTGGGTTAAATTTATAAGCAGATTTTCAGAATTTAAGAAATTAAATTACTTCTTGTTTACAATATAAACGCCAAGCAAGATAGAAAAAAGCCCGATTCCCTGGACTAACCCAAACAATTCTCCATCTGCCAAACCCCACAAGACAGATATCACCGGCATAATATAAGTTACTGAGCTGGCAGTTAATGGACCCGAAATTTGAATCAGTTTATTAAACAAAACAAGGGCAATGGCTGTACCAAAAAAACCAAGAATTGCGACATAACCAGCTGCTTCGAAAGCTCCGGGCATATTCATTATTTTATAGCTGAAATCGGTAAATCCAAACAGGATAATAGTTGCCAATGGACCTACCGAAACTATAGTGGATGCTGACAAAACTAAAGGTTGAATCCCGCTGAATTTTATCTTAAGGAGATTTACATTCAAGGCATAAAGCAGCGTTGCAAAAATGACCGGTAAAACAAACCAGTTGAGATCCAATGCGCCACCTGGTTTCATAAATCCTAAAATGATCGCCCCAAATAACCCAATCAAAATTCCAGTCCATTGGTTGAATGTAAAAGTTTGTTTATAGAAAATTGACCCAATCAAAATCGTAAAAAGAGGGGTTATCGCATTGAGCATTCCCGAAAGTGAGCTTTGGATTTTGGTTCCTGCCCAGGAAAAAAGCAAACTGGGAATAAGACTTCCGATTAAACCAGCCAAAAATATCCAGGACCAAAGGGCTCCTGGTATTTTTTTTCTTTGAACCCAAAAAATGGGAATAAAAGCCAGAAACGCATAAAAGATGCGAAGTGCTCCAACCTCAAGTGGGGCAAAGACTGTAGTGGCCTTTTTGATTAAAATAAAGGAAGTCCCCCAGATTATGGAAGTGGCTGCCAATAAAATAATGCTTAGGTTCTTGTCTGAGGTTGTGCCTTTAATCATTTATCAGGCCTCAACCAATTCAAATTGATGCTTGATTTCTTCGAGGGTGGTTAATACTTCATCAGAAGAATCAGAAGTTACCAACTTCATTCTGAATGGTTTAAAATCGGGAATATGCTTGAAATAATTTGTATAGTGCCTTCTCATCTCAATCAAACCTAAAGTAGGGCCTTTCCATCGCAAAGAAAACTCAAGGTGTTGTTTGCATACTTCCACCCTTTCCTGAATATTAGGTCCCGGTAAATGGGTTCCGGTTTTTAGAAAGTGCTTGACCTCATTAAAAAACCATGGATATCCAATAGAAGCCCGGCCAATCATTATTCCATCCACCCCATACCTGTTTTTATATTCCAATGCTTTTTCAGGAGAGTCAATGTCTCCATTTCCAAAAATTGGGATGTTTATCCTTGAATTTTCTTTGATTTTTCCAATCAATGTCCAATCTGCATCCCCTTTGTACATCTGAACCCGGGTTCTTCCATGAATGGTAAGTGCTTTAATTCCAATGTCCTGAAGTCTCTCTGCAACCTCCTGGATGTTTTTTGTATTGTCATCCCAACCAAGTCTGGTTTTTACGGTTACCGGTAGATGCGTAGCATTGACTACGGTTTCCGTCATTTTAACCATTTTTGGAATGTCCTGAAGTAATGCAGCACCTGCCCCTTTGCAAGCAACCTGTTTAACAGGGCAGCCATAATTAATATCTATCAGATCAGGACTTGCTGAAGTTGCTATTTCAGCTGACTTCCGCATACTTTCAATGTCTGAACCAAATAGCTGAATACCAATAGGTCGCTCATATTCAAATATATCAAGCTTTTGCACACTTTTGGCGGCATCTCTTATCAAACCTTCAGATGAAATAAACTCGGTATACATCAGGTCTGCACCATGTTGCTTGCAAACTGCCCGAAATGGAGGATCGCTGACATCTTCCATCGGAGCGAGCAAGAGTGGAAATTCTGGTAAATCTACCGAACCAATTTTTGGCATTTCTGAGGAATAAAGCTTTGAAATGCAAATATAAACAGTTTCGCTACCTTGGGTTCTAAATTTCTATTTTTGTTGGCAGGAAATTTAGCATCAAAGGTTATCCGAATGGTTCATGTGTTCCTACACTCGCCAAAGGGGAAATCGGGTCGTAATTTTTATTTCAAACCTGTAGTTTGATTGTTGCTTAATAGGTTATCAGTTTTGATAATTCTTGCAGCATTGGATTCAATATTACGAATCTGGAGGAAGACATTTTTATCTTGCACACATTGGTCTCAAGGAGTTTTCCTTTACTAGATTTCTGTGGTCTGGCAAGAGCAACTGGCCAAAAGTGCTTTTCGGAATCTGATTTTGCCCCTGAGCATGAATAGTTTTAAACAGACAGCCAATAATAAAAAAATTGATGCTGATGCCAGGCCTGCTCTTTTTTTGAAATTCCATGTCGAAAGGTTGGGCCAGAACTTGTTCAAAAAATAAAAACGGGGCAGCTTCGTTTAAAATTTTTAACGGTTTCTTGAATTTCGTTTTGGTTAAAAAAAATAAATATGCAGGACTCAATAAGCCAGAAAAGCACATTCAATTTTGTGGTGGTTGAGTGATTCCATTTTAACAGTAGAAAAGGATTATTTATACCCCAAATAGGTTCTTTTGAAACCAAACTTTGCTTTAGGAAAAGGCCATAGAAATTGGATGATTTCCAGATTTACATTGCCGCCAATTACCTTACAATTTGCTTAATGTTTAGAAGCATAAATAAAATCATAAATAGAAAATGACTTCTTCCTACTTTTGTTCTCTTATACCTTTATTTTTTACAAATCTTAAGTTAATGAAATTTAAAATAATTGGCCTTGCATTTTTAGTTATGTTTGGCTATAACGCCCTTGCCAGCAGTTATTTGTGTCAATCACCAAACGGAAAAATTCAAATTCGGTTTAGTTTAAATGCCTCTGGACAACCTTCGTATTCTGTAAGTTTTAAAAATAAGCCAATTATTGAAGAATCGGGGCTTGGATTTAAAATAAAAGACAAGCCAAATTTCGGTAAGATGTATAAGGTTGTGTCTGTAGATTCGTCCCGTTTTAATGAAAAATGGGAGCCGGTTTGGGGTGAAACCAAATTAATAGAAAACAACTACCGAAGTCTTTCTATCACAATGAAAGATACCATGCTCAAAGCAAATATTGTTAAAATTGTATTCCGTGTATTTAATGATGGAGTTGGTTTCCGGTATGAATTTCCTGAACAGGAACACCTTAAGCACTTCATTGTTGACGATGAGAATAGTCGCTTCAATTTAACCGGAGACCATAAAATTTGGTGGATGCCCGGGGATTTTGATACGAATGAATATGTCTACTTCACTTCTCAGATTTCTGAGATTACAAAAAAAGCTAAAAAAAGAGATGGCGCTATTTTTACAGCTACCCCAATAAAAGGCGCATTTGTTCAAACTCCGCTCATGATAAAATCACAGGATGGAATTTATATGAATATCCATGAAGCAGCACTTGTGAATTATCCAGCAATGGATTTAAAATTTGACACGACAACATTTGAAGCATCTTCTGTACTGGCTCATGATGCGGTTGGAAACAAAGCCTATTTGCAAACACCTACTCAAACTCCATGGAGAACGATTGTCATCAGCGAAGATGCCAGAGAAATAATTTCTTCAAAACTCATATTAAATCTGAACGATCCTTCAAAAATTAAAGACCCGGGTTACATCAAGCCAATGAAATATGTTGGGGTATGGCTGGAAATGCATCTTGGTCTATCCACCTGGGACATGGCCGGAACTCAAGCAGCTTCTGATGCAGGTGCCGATGGAACAACAAAAAAGAAAACAAAACATGGCGCTACAACAGAAAACACCAAACGCTATATTGATTTTGCAGCAAACAATGGGTTTGGAGGCGTATTGGTTGAAGGTTGGAATACCGGCTGGGAAGATTGGTTTGGAAATTGGAAAGAAGATGTTTTTGATTTTGTAACCCCTTATGCGGACTATGATGTAGTTGGAATAAACCAATATGCAAAAAGTAAAGGCGTTTCAATGATAACGCACCATGAAACAAGTGGAAGTATAACCAACTATGAAAGGTGGATGGATACAGCCTACAAGGCGATGAACCGTTGGGGAAGTCCGGCACTGAAATCAGGATATGTGGGAAGGATAATCCCAAGAGGTGAATACCATGATGGACAATGGATGGTAAATCATTATTTAAGGGCTATCAGGAAAGCGGCTGATAAAAGAATTATGGTGGTTGCTCATGAACCAGTGAGGCCAACAGGATTACATAGAACCTACCCGAATTTTATGGCTGCTGAGGCTGCCAGAGGCCAGGAGTTTAATTTTTGGAGCGAAGGAAATCCACCTGAACATGAGACAATTTTGCCATTTACCCGGTTGATGGGTGGCCCTATGGATTACACACCAGGCATATTTAAAATAAAGAAAAGCTACTATGATCCTAAAGCCAAGGAGCAGGTGCATACTACTTTGGTAAAGCAATTGGCACTTTATGTTACCCTCTATAGCCCTGTGCAAATGGCTACCGATTTGCCGGAAAACTATTTGGCCAGGCAAGATGCTTTTCAGTTTATCAAAGATGTAGCCGTAGATTGGGATGATACCAAAGTTCTGTTGGCAGAACCTGGTGATTACATTGCCATAGCAAGAAAAGCAAAGGGAAAAAATAATTGGTTTTTAGGTGCAGTTTCTGATGAAAATTCAAGAACACTAACTTTGGATTTCAGCTTTCTGGACAAGGATAAAAAATATGAGGTAACCATATATAAAGATGCTCCTGACGCAAGTTGGGATCTAAATCCGGAAGCCTATCAGATTGAAAAAAAGGAAATTACATTTAAAACAAAAATTCCTGTACTTCTGGCAAGGGGAGGAGGTGTAGCCATGAGCATTATGGCGAAATAAGAAAAAGGCTCCGAATTAATTCGGAGCCTTTTTTCTGGTTTTCTAAAAGGTCTTCAACGACGATTTGTTATATTTCGATGACCCTGATTTCAACTCTTCTGTTGATTTTTCTTGCATTCAAGGCATCCACTGAGGTTAGTCTTTTTTCTGCACCCATGGCTTTAAGTTGGATTCTTTTGCCAGAAATCCCTTTTTCTACCAGCCATGATTTTATAGATTTAATCCTTTTTTGAGCAAGTTTTTTACTTTTGTTCCCATTAGACATATTGTCCGTATGTCCTTCCAATCTGATTTTTATTTTGGGATTAGAAATTAGCATTTCAAGAAGACGGTTCAATTCAGGAAAGGACTCGTTCGTTATTTTATAGCTGGACGGATCAAAAAGTATCTTATTAAAAGGTAAAATATCATTGAGGTTGATTGGAATAAGTTCGAAATCAATATTATGCTCTTCTTTGTTTAACAATGAATCATCCAAAAGATTAAAAATACATCGCTCGCTGACAAATCCTTCCGCGGAAACGATGCAGTTATATTCCCCCCTATCAAATAGGCTTGCCCTGTATCCCTTCTCCCCTGAATGTGAAATAATTGTCAGAGTTGAATTAGGCTGTTTTTCAAATACCAGTTTGGTTTCAATCCTTAATTTGGTTTTGTAATTTGTTACAGCCCCAATTATCATACATTTTTTTGGCTGTCCGAACAATCCAAAAGGCAATCCCAAAATAGCAATTATGGCTATTTTAAACAAAAAATTATCCGATTTAATAGAGTAGATTTTTGTTTCCATTTCGGTTGGTTTTGGCTCAAATCAATGACTTTGCCTTGGAATAACAAACTTAATTGAACAGGTTTTAAATAAAATCGATTTTAAGATAAGTATAGATTTAAATCACCAAGCCCTTGCCTTATCACCTCAAATTCATCGTTTGCGCACAGGACAATGGTAGACGCCACATTATTCCCAAAACCACCATCAATAACAACATCCACCAGATTTTCGAATTTTTCAAAAATCAACTCAGGGTCAGTGCTATATTCAAGAATATCATCATCATCAACAATTGATGAAGTGAGAATGGGATGGCCAAGTTCTCGGACAATCATCCTGGGAATTTCATTGTCAGGGATTCTGATTCCAATTGTCTTTCTCTTATTATTTAGGATTTTAGGTACTTCATTGGTTGCCGAAAGTACAAATGTAAACGGGCCGGGCAGTGCCTTTTTCATCAGTTTGAAAACTGGAGTGCTTACTTTGGCGTAGTTTGCTAAATGGCTGAGATCATGGCAAATAAATGCGAAATTTGCCCGTTCCGGCTTTAAATTTTTGATCTTGGCAATCCGTTCAATGGCTTTAGGATTATAAATATCGCAGCCGATTCCATATACTGTATCTGTAGGATAAATGACGAGTCCACCAGCTTTTAATACTTCAACAACCTGTTCAATTTTTCTTAAATCAGGGTTTTCGGGATGAATTTTTATTAGGCTTGCTCCCATGTTTACTTTTTGATTTTTGCAGGCAGGTTAATGAAGACAAAATAGTTAAATCCAAGGCTGGTTTTATTTGTGTAAAACCCATATCCAGGTATCACATAGGGTTGATAGCCATCCGTTTTGGCTTGAATTCTGGCTTTTATTCTGACTTCAAAACCCATCATAATCCACCCCAGAACTTTGGCCTTCATTGAAGTAACAAATTCGGCCCAAAGTGCCCTGCTCGCTCTTTTTTCGAGATCCAGCATCTTATTTGTTGTTGAAAAATCATCTTCTATCTCTACCTCTGTTGGCTGATAGTTGAAAGAGCTTCCCGCCAGGCGACCTCCCATTGATAAAATATTGTCGCTTTCTGCAAATATGTTTTTCGAGTAGCCCACAGAAGCATATATCCCTGAGCTAATGGGTCTGTATTTTTCCAGTTTTTGACTTTGGTTGGCAAAACCCACATGCAATTCGTAAATATTCTTACCAATATTGGCATCAAGCGACCCTTCAAATCCCTTGAAATCATTTCTGGTAGTGCTCAGGAATAACCTGGATACATCAGCGCCTATTCTAATTTTAGGGATTATTTTATTCAGTTTCTGCAAAGAATCTTTGGCGTATGCAGACGTGTCAGTCTGCCCGAAACAAAAATTTTGAAACCCAACAATGAGAAATAGCCTAAAGAAAAGCTTTAACATGATTTGTTTTTGAGGTAGTGTCTATTTTGTTATTTTCAATAGACAGCTTTTTTATTGTTGAACTCTTTATTGATTTTATTTCCAAAATATTGTAAGTATAATCAAAACCACATTCAGTTGAAAGGAAGGTTGCTTTTGGGTCCAATGTAAATTGAAATGAATCCATTAAAGTATCATTGTAAAACTCCAGAATTACATTTTTTGAATCCGATGGTATGGGAATATTCATCGTCTTCGCAGGCGATTTTATTCCATTTAGAATTTGTGTTTCATTGTTTTGAAATACGGTCTTTTCCGTTTTCATTCTAAAGGTTTTGAAGTTCAATTCTGTTGAGACTTCAGCCCCGCCAGTATCCTTAAAAAAAGCAATTCTTAGGTTGATTTCTTTTTTTTTCAGGCAAGGAGTTTCATTGCAACTCTGGCCAAAAAATAAGATGGTTATCAAAAAACTAAAATAAAAAAATATCCGTATCAACGAGCACTACGTGTTTAATTGTGCAAAATTGAAATTAATAATAAGAACTGCCTATTATTTTATTTCAAAACTTGATTAGAAATCAAGTCTAAGAACTTTAGAATTAGATAATTTCAAATGTGAGTTTTTTTCCACCTTTAAACTCATTCAAGGTTCCAATTGTAGTGTCTGCAATATTTTGAAGTGCATTTGAAGTTAAAAATGCTTGATGGCTGGTTATCAAAGCATTGGGAAAAGTTAGTAATCTTGCTAGTTTGTCGTCAGTTATCAAATCTGATGAATGGTCTATAAAAAAAATGCCTTCTTCTTCTTCATAAACATCAAGTCCTACAGCTCCAATTTTACCAGATTTCAGACCTTTTATTAATGCATTCGTTTCAATTAATCCTCCCCGGCTTGTGTTTATTAAAAATACACCTTCCTTCATTTCCGAAATTGAATCTGAATTGATAATATGTTTTGACTCTTTGGTTAAGGGCAGGTGGAGAGAAAGAATCGCTGGTTTATTCAAAATGGCTTTTAATGATTTATAATGGATGTCAGGTTTATTTCATCCTTATCTTTGGAAAAGGGTCGCAGGCAGCCACCATAGAGTCAAACCCTTGAAAAATACTGTTCCTGTTTTCCGGTTCCAATTATCCCGGCTTAAGAAAAAACAGTGCAAAATTGAATTGCATAATTCCGAAAATCAGAAAAGAAATTCTTATTTCCAAAGAAGGATAAAATGGCATAAAACAATAAAATTCAGTACAATTTGAATATTCAAATTAACGGGTTTATTATTTGGTATTTAATCTTTATGTTTGCAAAAATAAAAGCAACTCATGGATAAGTATAGCTATATTTCAAATGCCCACGGCGATTATATAGAAGGGCTTTACGAAACATTTAAATCCAGCCCGGAACAACTGGATCCTCAATGGCAAAAGTTTTTTGAGGGTTTTGAATTTTCAAAAACTTACGGGTCAGATGGTCCTTCCATGCCGTCTTCCAGTCCCAATCTTGCAAAGTCAGGAAAAGGCTCTTTGGAAAAAGAGTTTGCCGTTGCGAACTTAATTGATGCGTACAGAAGTCGCGGCCATTTATTGGCAAATACAAATCCGGTAAGAAAAAGAAAAGATAGAAAACCAAGGTTGGCATTGTCTGATTTTGGCTTGGCTGAATCAGATTTACTTCAGGTATTTGAGGCCAGTCAGTCAGTTGATATGCCAGGGCAAACTCTAGGCCAGGTAATCAACAAGTTAACTAAAATTTATCAAGGTACGATTGGTTTTGAAATTGGTTATATCAGAGACCTTGACCAAATCAATTGGTTGAAAAATAAGATTGAAAAGGAATGGCCTTCATTTTCACCTTCACAGGATCAAAAGAAAAGAATTTTCAAAAAGCTGAATGAAGCCGTAGTTTTTGAAAACTTTCTCCATACCAAATATGTAGGTCAGAAACGATTTTCATTGGAAGGTGGGGAGACGACCATCCCGGTATTGGATTTTGTAATCAATTCCGGTGCTGAAAAAGGGGCCAAAGAGGTTGTCATTGGAATGGCCCACAGGGGAAGGTTGAATGTTTTGTCAAATACCATGGGCAAAACATATGAACAGATTTTCTCCGAGTTTGAGGGTTCATCTATACCTGACCTGACAATGGGTGACGGCGATGTGAAATACCACATGGGTTATACATCCGATCAAACCACCCATGATGGCCACTCGGTTCATTTGAAGTTATGCCCAAATCCTTCACATCTTGAGGCAGTTAATCCCACAGTTATAGGTTTTGTCAGGGCTAAGATGGCCATGCAATTCGACAATGACTATAAGAAAATTATGCCCATCATGATCCATGGCGATGCAGCGCACGCAGGGCAGGGGATAGTTTATGAAGTTACTCAAATGGCCAAATTGAATGGTTATTCTGTAGGTGGAACCATTCATGTTGTCATCAACAATCAGGTAGGATTTACAACTGATTTTGATGATGCCCGGTCTTCATCCTATTGTACTGATTTGGCAAAAATCATTGAGGCTCCGGTTTTACATGTTAATGGAGATGACCCTGAAGCAGCCGTTTTTGCGGCAATTTTAGCTGCAGAGTACAGGCAAACCTTTGGTTCTGATGTTTTTATCGATTTAGTTTGCTATAGAAGGCATGGCCACAATGAAAGTGATGAACCTAAATTTACCCAGCCATCGCTCTACAACCTCATAGCCAAACATGCAAATCCCAGAGAAATCTATAAGATGCAACTTATAGAAAGGGGAGACGTTGATGCAGACCTTGCCGAAAAAATGGACAAGGAATTCAGAGACCTCCTTCAGGAAAGGTTAAACATGGTCAAGCAAACGCCACTGCCATATTCTACACAGAAACTGGATAAAGAATGGCTGGCATTAAGAAAGTCGGAGCCCACAGATTTTGTAAATTCGCCTCAAACTGGCGTTTCGAAAGAAAGTATAGAAAAAATAGCAAGAGCACTTATCAAACTTCCGGAAGGTTTTAAGCCTGTCAAACAAATTGAAAAGCTTCAAAAGGAAAGGGAAGAGATGGTTTTTGAAACGGGTAAGATAAATTGGGCCATGGCAGAACTCATTGCCTATGGTTCCATTCTGCTTGAAAAAAAGATTGTCCGGATATCGGGTCAGGATGTCCAAAGAGGAACTTTTTCCCATAGACATGCGGTTCTGCGGGATTCTGTTACCAATCATCCATACAATTCCCTTAACTTCATTGAGGATGGTCAGGAGCAATTAAGCATTTACAATTCTTTACTATCAGAATATGCTGTTCTTGGCTTTGAGTATGGTTATTCTACGGCTAATCCTCATGCACTTACAATTTGGGAGGCCCAATTTGGTGATTTTGCCAATGGCGCTCAGGTTATGATAGATCAGTTCATTACAAGTTCAGAATCTAAATGGCGCCAGATGAATGGCTTGGTTATGTTGTTGCCTCATGGATATGAAGGTCAGGGTCCCGAACATTCCAATGCCAGACCAGAACGATTTTTGCAACTTGCGGGCGAGTACAACATTATTGTTGCCAACATCACTCAACCTGCCAACTTTTTTCATGCATTGAGAAGACAACTTGCATGGCCTTTTAGAAAACCTTTAATTGTGATGTCACCTAAGTCCCTACTTAGACATCCCAAGGTGGTTTCTGATATTTCGGAGTTAACCTCAGGGTCTTTCCAGGAAGTAATTTCTGATTCTTATGTTAAGCCGAAAGAGGTAAAAAAAGTCCTTTTATGCTCAGGAAAGATATATTTTGATTTATTGGAAAAGCAACAAACGGATAAAAGGAAGGATGTTGCCATCGTGAGATTGGAGCAGTTGTTCCCTTTTCCTGAGAAAAAAATAGAGGATATTCTGGCAAATTTCAGTAAAGCTGACTTGATTTGGGTTCAGGAAGAGCCAGAAAACATGGGAGCCTGGAGTTTTATTTTAAGACATCTCAGAGATAAAAATATTCAATTGGTTGCCAGGAAAGAATCAGCTTCACCAGCCGTGGGCTATCTCAAGGTGCACAATCAGGAACAACAACAGATCATAAATTCAGCATTTTCTTAAAAAATATATCTTCAAAATTTAGTTAAAACATAAAATACCAATGAGTTTAGAAGTTAAAATCCCAAGCGTTGGAGAATCTATCACCGAGGTAACCATTGCCAATATTTTGAAAAAAGAAGGTGAATTTGTGAATCAGGATGAAATCCTTTGTGAGTTAGAATCTGACAAGGCCACATTTGAACTAACAGCGCCCCAGGCGGGAATTGTTCATTGGAATGCATCTCAAGGCGATTCGGTTTCAATTGGCAATCTTGTATGTACGATTGAAGGTGCGGAAAAGAAAATACCTGAGGTTGCGATAAAATCAGTTGAAACAGCAATTCAATCTGCGCCGAGTGAAAAGGTTTTTGATGTGAAAATTCCAACAGTCGGTGAATCGATAACTGAAGTTACAATAGCTTCCTGGAACAAGAAAAATGGCGATTTGGTTAATTTGAATGATATTTTATGTGAAATCGAATCTGATAAAGCCACTTTTGAATTGCCGGCGGAAGTTTCCGGAATTCTTCAAATAAAAGTTGAAAAAGGAGCTACAATTGAAATTGGAACCAGCATAGCTTCCATTCTTGTTGGAAGCGGGCAGGCTTCCAATGATGTTCAGCCTACTGCAGTTCATTCAGCAGCAAATGCCCCGGTTCAGGACAATTTAAAAGGGACTAATTCCGTGACTCCATTGGCAGCTGCAATACTTGCCGATAAGGGAATAAATCCATCTCAGGTTTCTGGAAGTGGGGAAGGAGGGAAAGTGACAAAAGAAGATGCCTTAAAAGCAAATGTTGTTAGTCCAGCAGCTGGTTCTGCCCAGGCCCCATCAGCCATTCAACCTTCAATTTCAGCTGGAAATAGGGTTTCAAGAAGAGAGAAGCTTTCATCATTAAGAAAAACAGTGGCCAGAAGACTTGTTGCTGTTAAGAATGAAACCGCAATGCTTACTACTTTTAATGAAGTAGACATGAAGCCCATCATGGACCTCCGTTCGAAGTATAAAGATAAGTTTAAGGAGAAGCATGCAGTCGGACTTGGCTTTATGTCGTTCTTTACCCGAGCTGTTTGTGTTGCCCTATCTGAATTTCCTTCGGTAAATGCGATGATTGATGGCGATGAAATTATATACAATGATTTTGCTGATATTTCAATCGCAGTTTCTGCGCCAAAGGGTTTGGTTGTTCCTGTGGTTAGAAATGCGGAGAAAATGGATTTTGCAGAAATTGAGAAAGAAATTTTAAGACTTGCAGGCAAAGCCAGAGATAACAAATTGTCTATCGAAGAGATGACCGGAGGCACTTTTACGATTACAAATGGTGGCGTTTTTGGTTCAATGATGAGTACTCCCATAATTAATGCACCGCAATCTGCAATTTTAGGAATGCACAACATCGTTGAAAGGCCAATGGTTGTAAATGGCGAAATAGTTATCAGGCCCATTATGTACGTTGCCTTAAGTTATGATCACCGGATAATTGATGGTCGGGAATCGGTCGGATTTTTGGTTCGGGTGAAGCAATTGTTAGAAGATCCGTTAAGGTTGCTTCTTGATGTTTAATCATAGAATCCCGCTGATGCGGGATTTTTTTTTGGTTTTTTATTTGAATCTGATTGATATTCAGAGAGATCATTAAGCCAAATTCCGCAATAGAAAAAGCTTTTGGTTCATAAATGATTGATTTTTACCTTAAATCCTCTACATTGGAGAGGATTTAGGTGAGGTTGTAAAGCATAGAAAATCAATCATTTAAATCCTTTTGTTTAATCTGGGATTAAACGAGGAGTTGTACTCTGTCATAATTTCTAGTTTTAAACAAAAAGGCAAAACGACAACTGTCCTTTTGGCATTAAAAATTATGTTTTGTTTGTTTATGAGCTATGGCATGGGATTTGGTAAATATCATTTGCATTTATATTCATGCATTTCATTTAACATTATATATGTCAGTTAGCATTAAACCTTTGGCAGATAGAGTCTTGGTAAGACCCGCTGCCGCAGAAGAAAAAACAGCTTCCGGTATTATTATTCCAGATACAGCTAAAGAAAAACCACAAAGAGGCGAAATCATTGCGATAGGAGAAGGCAAGACCGCTGATAACGGAACCCTTGTAAAACCTCAGGTAAAAGTTGGTGACAATGTTTTGTATGGCAAGTACGCCGGAACCGAAATTACCGTTGAAGGTAAGGACTTCCTAATAATGCGTGAGTCAGATATTTTTGCAATCCTTTAATCATTAAGTAGTTAAATAATAATTAATCATGGCTAAGAAAATATACTTCGATACCACTGCGAGAGAAAAATTGAAAGTTGGTGTTGATACTTTGGCAGATGCTGTTAAAGTAACACTAGGACCAAAAGGTCGGAATGTAATTTTAGACAAGAAATTCGGTGCACCATCTGTTACCAAAGACGGTGTTACTGTTGCTAAAGACATCGAATTGAAAGATCCGATTGAGAATATGGGTGCTCAATTGGTAAAGGAAGTTGCTTCCAAAACAGCTGATTCAGCGGGAGATGGAACTACAACTGCCACAGTTTTAGCGCAAGCGATTTTTACAACTGGTATTAAGTCAGTTACCGCTGGTGCAAATCCAATGGACCTGAAAAGAGGTATTGATAAGGCTGTAACAGCTGTTGTTAAGAACCTTAAGGAGCAATCAAAAGCCATCAGCAACAATTCAGAAATTGCCCAGGTTGCAACCATTTCTGCAAATTCAGACAGAGAAATTGGTGATATGATTGCCAATGCAATGGAGAAAGTAGGAAAAGATGGTGTAATAACTGTTGAAGAAGCAAAAGGTCGTGAGACGGAAGTTAAAACTGTAGAAGGTATGCAGTTTGACAGAGGATATCTTTCACCATATTTTGTAACCAATACCGATAAAATGGAAGCAGAAATGGATAGACCTTATATTCTTATTTATGATAAGAAAATATCGTCTATGAAGGAACTTCTTCCAATCCTTGAAGCTACTGCACAAACTGGCCGACCTCTTTTGATAATCTCTGAAGATGTAGACGGCGAGGCTTTGGCAACTTTGGTTGTAAACAAAATCAGAGGTGCTTTGAAAGTAGCTGCAGTAAAAGCTCCAGGTTTTGGAGACAGAAGGAAAGCCATGTTGGAAGATATCGCTGCTTTGACTGGCGGTCAGGTAATTTCTGAAGAAAGAGGCTTCAAATTAGAAAATGCAACCTTGGAATTTCTTGGTGTAGCTGAGAAAATTTTGGTTGACAAAGACAATACTACCATTGTTAACGGGTCTGGAAAGAAAGAAGATATTACTGCCAGAATCAACCAAATCAAAGTTCAGATTGAAAACACAACTTCTGACTATGACAAAGAAAAACTTCAGGAGAGATTGGCTAAACTGTCAGGTGGTGTTGCCATCCTTTACATTGGCGCTGCAACTGAAGTAGAAATGAAGGAGAAAAAAGACAGAGTTGATGACGCACTTCACGCAACCCGTGCTGCGGTGGAAGAAGGAATCGTACCAGGAGGTGGTGTTGCTTATTTACGTGCTATTGAGGCTCTTTCTGCTGTAAAAGGCTACAACGAAGATGAAAATATTGGTGTTAACATTATCAGGACTGCTCTTGAAGCTCCAATAAGAACAATTGTTTCCAATGCTGGAGGTGAAGGTTCTGTTGTAGTAAACAAAGTAAGAGAAGGAAAAGCTGATTTTGGTTACAATGCAAGAGATAACAAGTACGAAAACTTTTTCGCTGCTGGCATTATCGACCCTACCAAGGTAACCAGATTGGCTCTTGAAAATGCAGCTTCAATCGCTGGATTATTGCTAACCACTGAGTGTGTGATTGCAGATGATCCTGATACTAAAGAAAATATGCCTTCTATGGGAGGTGGAGGAGGAATGGGTGGAATGATGTAATTCCATTTCTTCTGAAACAAAAAAGCCACTTCATTGAAGTGGCTTTTTTGTTTTTGGCATTTTAAGATTAGATCCGGATTCCGCATAAGGAAAAATTACTCCCAAAATGCTGATTTACATTTCTTTATGGTGAAATTTTGATTCTCTCTGGAGGAAAATTGACTGATGTGAATCACCCGATTAGCCACCTAATGCATAATCTGGGTTAAACCAACGAAATTTCAAATTGAACCAGGCTAACAAATTCATGAACTCTTGATTCCAGTTCCTCATTTTGCAGGCCAACAATCCGTTCAACACCAAATTGTTCAACACAAAAACTTGCCATTGCTGAGCCATAAATGATGGCATTCTTCATGGCTTCAAAACTGGTTTCATCTTTACTGGCCAAATAACCAATAAATCCTCCGGCAAAAGTATCTCCAGCGCCTGTTGGATCAAATACTTCCTCAAGTGGCAATGCAGGAGCATAAAAAACTTCTTCGTTGTTAAATAGCAATGCCCCATGTTCTCCTTTCTTAATGATGACAACTTTTGGTCCCATTTCAAGGATCTTTTTGGCAGCCTTTTTTAAAGAATATTCTTTAGTTAATTGCCGGGCTTCTTCATCATTAACACAAAGAACATCAACCATTTTGATGGTTTCCAATAAATCTGAAAGGGCAATTTCCATCCAGAAATTCATTGTGTCCATTACTATTAGTTTTGGTCTTTTCTTAAGTCTTTCAATAACAGTTTTTTGAACAGAAGGCGCCAGATTCCCAAGCATTAGGAACTCACAATCCTGGTATGATTCAGGAATAATTGGGTCAAATGTTCCCAAAACGTTGAGTTCTGTAACAAGTGTATCCCTGCTGTTCATATCATTGTGATACTTTCCACTCCAGAAAAAAGATTTTTCATTCTCTTTGATTTGAAGACCATCTGTATTGACCCCATGCTTTTCCAACAGGGCGATATCAGATTTTGGAAAATCGCCACCCACAACTGCCACCAGATTTACCTGTGGGTTGAAGTAAGAAGATGACAAAGAAATGTAGGTGGCCGCTCCACCAATGATTTTATCAGTTTTGCCAAAAGGGGTTTCAATGGCATCAAATGCGACTGAACCCACGACTAAAAGACTCATATTGTATTATAAAATGGTAATGATACTTTCCTCAATAATATGACAACACTCCAACATTTGAGTTTCTGAAATTATCAAAGGAGGTGCAAATCTAATGGTATCTTGCCTAGTTGGTTTGGCTAGCAATCCATTTTTCTTCAAATTTAGACAAACATCCCAGGCGGTTAATCCATTCATGGGTTCAATTTCAACAGCATTTAGCAGGCCTTTTCCCCTTACTGTTCTCACCATTGGACTTTTTGTTTTTATTTCTTCCATTTTCGCCCGGAAAATTTTCCCCATCCGGTGGGCGTTGTCAGCAAGGTTTTCTTCTACCAAAACCTGAAGAGAAGCAATTCCCACTGCACAAGCCAGAGGATTCCCTCCAAAGGTGGATCCATGTTCACCTGGTTTTATTGTGAGCATTACTTCATCATCTGCTAAAACCGCAGAAACTGGCATGATTCCACCACTAAGGGCTTTTCCCAAAATAAGGACATCTGGCCTCACCAATTCATGGTCGCAGGCAAGCATTTTTCCTGTTCTGCACATTCCGGTTTGAACCTCATCTGCCATCAATAAAACTTTGTATTTGTCACAAGCCGCTTTTGCCTTGGTTAAATATCCCTGTTCCGGAATAATTACCCCAGCTTCTCCCTGAATGGGTTCAACCCAAAAGGCACAAACATTTGGGTCCTGCAAAGCTTCTTCAAGTGCTGGCACATCATCATACGGAATGATTACAAATCCCTCAATAAATGGACCGAAGCCATGGGTGCTGCTTTGCTCTGTCGAAGCCGAAATAACCCCCAATGTTCTTCCATGGAAATTATTTGAAACTGCAACTATTTTAGCCTTGTTTTCCGGGATGCCTTTCACCATGTATCCCCATTTTCTTGCAAGTTTCAAAGCTGTTTCATTCGCCTCTGCGCCTGAATTCATGGCCAAAACCTTATCATAACCGAGCATTTCTGTTATGAGCTTTTCGAATTCTCCAAGCCGGCTGTTATAAAATGCCCTTGAAGTAAGGGTGAGTTTTTGTGCCTGTTCAGTTAATGCATCCACTATCTTAGGGTGACAATGACCTTGATTAACAGCTGAATAAGCAGATAGGAAATCGAAATACCTTTTTCCTTCAATATCCCAAAGTTCCAGGCCTTTTCCCCTGTCAAGAACTACCGGAAGCGGGTGGTAATTGTGCGCTCCATATTTATCTTCCCATTCCATTGCCTGTTGGCTGGATTTTGCCTTGGTTGAATTGAGATTAATTTGGTCTGTCATAATAATAATGTTGCAATAAGTCTGCAAACTTAAAACATTATGAAGAAGTGGTTGTTAATCGGTTACTTTTTTGTGATGGGAACAGTAAAAATAAAGACAAATAAAAAATTGAAAGCTTTGGTGGAAAGGAAGTATCCGGATATCCAGGACTCAGATTATTATTTTTCAACAAATTCAGTTCTGGTTTTTACCGAGACCCATCATCTTAAGAGAGGCTATTGCTGCAAAAGCAATTGCCGGCATTGCCCTTGGCAGGAGAAAAAAAATATATAGTAATTGTATTGTGATAAAATTATTTTTTCTACTTTTGCAGCCCCAAACGGGAAAATCAATATGGCTAAAGTTTGTCAAATAACTGGAAAGAGAACTGTATCTGGGAACAATGTTTCTCATGCAAATAACAAAACGAAAAGGAAGTTTTATCCTAACCTTCAGAATAAGAGATTGTTTCTTGAAGAAGAAGGTGTTTGGGTAAACCTTAAAGTTTCAACTCATGCCTTGAGAATTATTAATAAATTAGGCCTAAGCCAAACTTTAAGAAAGTCTGGATTAGAAATTATAAGATTATAGTTTTTGTTTTTTTTTTGAGAAATCCCGCAGCAATGTGGGATTTTTTTTTGTGTATGACTTTTGTCTCAATATTGGTAAAACCTAATTCTATCAACGATTCCATAGGGAAAACTTCAAATGGACAAATTTGGATAAGGGTACCAGAGCCAGCAGTAAACGGCAAAGCGAACCTGGGCGTTCAAAGGGTTTTGTTCAATTACCTGAAAATTCCTTAATCCCAAATTGCTTTGAAAGCTGGAAGAACCGGTAAATTCAAAATATTTGAGATTCTTACTGAAGACGAAAACAAGGTTATGATCGCATTTGCATCCATTTAGGAGAAAAGTTAAAGAGCCTAACGAATAAATGAAAAATATTTTCCAAATAGTATTCGGTGTTTTTCTCCAATTTAATACAATTAACCAATTGATATTCAAATATTTTCAAACTTTCTTTTGATTTGGAAGACTGTAAATGTTTTTGAAAAATAATAGAACTGTAACAAAACCTTACAGGCAATTTTGCCAACTTGCACCGCAATGCCGAAACGCGTTTACTTAATTATTTTCATATTTGTTTTTATTGCCAGTGTTGGTAAAGGCCAAATACTGGATGAGCGGGTAACTACCCAGGCAAATGTAGGTCTGACCATTAATAACCTCGGTTTAATTGGAAATGCTTTCAGGGGCAGTTATACCCAAAAAAACTATCCCAGTTGTGAGTATCCGGTGGGCTCTTCCATTGAGCATATGTTTCAAGGTGGGCTGTGGGTTGGTGCTTACAAATCCAGCCGGCGAAAAGTGCTCAATCCAACGCCTGGGGGAGTTGATTCTGTTCTGGTTAAAAATTTATTCGGTCCTTATGTATCTACGGCAGCTTTTGATGCTCCAAGTGGTTATTCAGCCGGTTCCAGAAATTTTGAATTCACCTCTGTAAGTCCGGGTATTTCGGAAAAGTCCAGTCTGCCTCAGAACCAAACTTTTCAATCCAATGCAATCTCGCATCAGGATTTTTCAACTGAATTTACTGACAAAAACATCTTCATTCCTGGTTCAGGAAATCCGCCAAGAACCATCCCGGACCATACCAACCCCTTGGGGCTTAATGTTAAGTTGGAAACCTATAATTGGAACTTTTCATTTGCCAATTTTTTTGTAATCCTGAATTACCGGATTACAAATACCGGAGTAGATACACTTGATAGTTTGCATGTTGGCCAATACTACAATGCCGTTGTTAGAAATGTTAGCCGGGTAACTCCTTCAGGTACAGCATTCTTTAATAAAGGGGGAAATGGCTATCTGGATTCATTGCGGATGGGTTATGTTTTTGATGCTACTGGCGATCCTGGATTTACAGAAAGCTATGTTGGAATTAAGTTTTTAGGGGCTGAAAAATTTGATAAAAAAGGTAAGGGCCTTATAATAGTACCGGGAAAAAAGAAAAACTCAAGATTCAAAGTGAATTTCCAGACCTGGTTATTTGGAAGTTCTGATCCTAAGTTTTTTCCCCCACCTAACGACCCCGAAAGATTTGGAAGGATGGCTACCGGACTTCAATATGAAGATGTTTGGGATGCACAGCCGCCAATTCAGTCTACCCAAAAGATAATTAAAGCACCCGGAAACCGAACCAATGTTCTTTCCTGTGGAAGTTTGCAGACTTTAGCCCCGGGGGAATCAGTCAATGTGGCATTTGCGCTTATTTGTGCAAAAAAGGACAATGAAGAGAATCTTCCCAATACCGAAAATTCAGCCATACAACAAAGAAACCTATTTGCCAACGGGCTTTGGGCTCAAACGGCTTTTAATGGTGAGGATTTAAACGGGGACGGAATTTTGTCAATTGAAGAAGATCTTAACGGAGATTCTATTTTGGACCGGTACATACTGCCAAGTCCTCCGGATGTCCCCAATACCAAAGTGATTGCCGGGTCTAACTCCATTGATGTTTATTGGTCCGATAATTCTGAAAACTCAATTGATCCCATTTCAAAAGAAAAAGATTTTGAAGGATATAAATTGTACAAATCAGAATTTGCTTTTGATACAAAGCCAACCATTGATTTACAAAACTCATTGAAGTTGGTAGGAGAGTGGGATAAAACAGGAAATACTGTTGGATTCAATAGCGGTTTTTCAGTCGTAAAACTAAAGAAGGATACAATTTTTCCGGATTCCAATATTGAATACAAATACAAGTTTTCATTTCCAAAAGTTCAAAATGGCTGGCAGCATGTTATCGCATTAACTGCATTTGACAGAGGTTCAAATAAAAACAACCTGGGCCCATTGGAAACGGCTTTGAAAACCAACCAATTTATGGTTTTTCCCGGAACGACTCCCAATCCTGATATAGAGGATAATCCTCCATTCGTTTACCCGGATCCCTATTATTCAGGGTCAGCCTGGTCAGGTTCCAGTACCAAACCTGAGGATGGAAAATTGTATTTTGCAAATCTTCCGGCCAGATGTGACATTAAGATTTTTTCAGCTGCCGGGGACTTAATTGATGAATTTACGCATGATGCCTCCACCTACCAGGGCTCAGAAAGCTGGTTTAAAACATACAGTACTTTTTCTCAAGACCCTTTAAATCCGGATAAGCGTGTTTTCTCTGGTGGAGAGCATGACTGGAATTTATTAAGTAAAGATTCTCAAATCATAAGCCGTGGGCTATATTTGTTTTCAGTTAAAGATTATAAAACAGGAAAAATTCAAACAGGAAAATTCACAATCATCAAATAGAACAAAGATGAAATTACGTTTAGCTTTATTTTCTAGCCTTTTTTTGCCTTTTATGGCATGGGCTCAATTGCCAATTGTTCCAATCCAAAATATACAGGGATGGGCTGGCCAGTTTCAACCAGATTCATGTAATGATGGACCTAATCCAGTCTATCTCAATGATACGGTTCGTGTTAAAGGTGTAGTTATTACGCCCGGTGGATTAAATGAAACCACAGGAAGTACCCGTTGGATTTGGATAAGAGATGTAACTGCCACGGCTTCAACCCCTTTTGGAAACATCACTGTTCGTGCTTCAGGAATTACTTCACCTACGGATATCAACACATTAATAGCAGGTGATACCATAGAAGTAATTGGAACCGTGTCAGAGTTTAACCAAGGGTCAAATGGAAATGGAGAAACACAACTTAACCCAATTCCGAATGGGGTTTTTATCATTAGTGAGGATGCAGGTCCGGCGCCATTGCCTGTCCTTGTAGGTGTAGGAGAGCTTAATGGAAATCTTAATGTCAACAATCAACCTTCAAATAACATTTTAACCGGTGAAAAATACGAAGGCAATTTTGTTGAAATCCAGAATGTAACGGTTGTATCGGTTGATCTTAATGTGGCTGACAGATGTAGAATCCTAGTGAAAGATGCCAATAACAACCATATCTGGATCTATGACCGATTTAAGACACAAAGGATTTCCGCCGGATTTGTTCCGCCAAATGTTGGAGATTCATATACCTCTGTCAAGGGGATTATAGAAGGTTGGAAAAATATTTGTGCAGGAACTGCAGCTACAAACCGAGGTTATAATATGAATCCTTTTAGTCTGACTCACTATGTAAAAGGTGCCTCATCCCCAGCCATTGGAAATATTAAGAAGAGTAAGTCTTGCCCTTTGCCTGCCGATGCCATCAATATTTCTGCGGATGTAACTGATGACGGTTCTGTTTCTTCCGTTGAATTTTTATACTCAACCAATGGAACATCGTATACGCCTGTTAATGCTACTGCGTTAGGAACCAGATACTCTGCTCAAATTCCAGCTCAAGCGAATGGAACTACAGTCCGATATTATGTTCGGGCTAAAGACAATTTAAATAACACTACTGTTCAGCCGAACGTTCCTGGAAATATTAACCCTTTATTTTATGTGGTTAATTCTGATGGTTGTACAATTAAAGACATTCAGTTCACCCCCTTTACCAATGGAAGATCCGGATATGTTGGTGATACTGTGGTTGTTCAGGGAATAGTAACTTCTCAGGTTAATGGAAACTTAGGTTATGTGCACATGCAACAACCTGGACTAACTTCATGGGGAGGTATTTGGGTAAATGGAGGAACGCTTATTTCAGGTTTATCCATTGGAGACCAGGTAAATATCACAGGTGTAGTGGAAGAAAGCTTTGGATTGACCAGGATTTCGAACATCACAAATTCCGCAGTTGTAGCTTCAGGTCAACCAGTGCCAGCCCCCTTAGAGCTTGACCCGGCTTTGTTTACAACATATAGCGCCACCGGAGCCAGTCAAAATGAGCAATATGAAGGAATGCTGGTGAAGCTAAAAAATCCGGTTGCTGGTCAGAATTTATTTGTTGTAGATTCCAATGCAGATGCCGCCACGAACAGAAATAATGGCGAGTATAGAATTGGCGCTGATGTGAATGACCCAAATACCGGTTGCCGTGTTTTAGCAGGAAGACAGAATTCCAATACTTTCAGCTCTTTAAATGTTCGTTATGTAAATTCACCAAGGTGGTTTACCCAGGATGGCCAAATGAATGTTCCGGCAGAAATTGTATTGCCAGGATCTGAAGTTACATTTATTCAGGGTGTTATGACTTACAGTTTTGGAAATATGAAGTTACTTCCAAGAAATGATTTAGATATCACCCTCCTTATCCTGAGCACCAGGGAACTTACAGGAAATAATCAGTTTGGTCTTTTCCCAAATCCGGCAAAGGAAACCTTGCATATTAAAATTGAAGCTTCTTCCACTTCAAACGTGGAGATTTTCAATGCCAAAGGTCAAAAGGTATTGAGCACTACTGTAAATGGAAAAGATAATACCATTGCCATTGACAAATTGGTTAATGGTTTATATCAGGTAAGGGTTTCTGAACCTTCCAAAAAACTTATTGGAGTTCGCAATCTCCTGATTCAAAAGTAGAAAAATCACAAGCTTTTGAAGCCAGACAATAATTTGATAAATAAGCTTAAGCCGCACCTTTTGGTGTGGCTTGGCTTTATTTTAAGTTTTTCTTCGTGCACAGAGGAAAAAACAAGTTTGGTTTTGAATGAGTCCCCTTTGGTTAGAATTTCCATAGATTCCATTGGTCTGCCTGATTCGTTGAGGTTGTTTACCCAGGTAAAGCTTAACTGGATTGGTATCGATGCAGATGGATATATCAATGGATATAAAATCGGGTGGAGTACAAATCCTTCTGAAGCTTTAGATCGTTTGAATTTGTCACCTGTTGTTAACAGGACAGACAGCACATTTCTTTTTAGTTTTTCCGGAGCGGCTGATACCGCCAGTATTCATTTCTTTGTTCAGGCGGTTGATAACAAAGGTGCGGTAAGTCAATCTCCAGGATATTTGAAAATTCCTGTAAAAAATTCCAGGCCGGTTATTTCCTTTATTGCCGATGGTTTGGTTTTGGCTGACACCATTTGGTCAACGATGTCATTTCCAATCACTTTTTCTGATCCGGATGGATTTTCAAATATTGATTCCGTATTCTTCAGGTGTAACAATTCAGCCTGGGTGGGTTTGCCTAAAAACCTGACTTTTTTTTCAATCGTACCTAAAAATCCCGATGCGCCGGAATCTGATGTTGTTTTTTATGCAGGCGAAAACCTTGCAGGATTAAACAAAGAACCAACACCTATACCCAATCTTTCGGCAAGTGGCTTAAAGTTGGATGGCCTCAATAGATTTTATCTCAGGATTAAAGATTTTGCAGGTTCTTCCAGTATAGATTCAACTTCAAAGTCTTATTTCTTTACAAGAAAGACCTCTGATTTACTTTTAATTGATGCTTACAAAGGAGAGGGGGCATTTATTGGAGACTCATTGTATACCGGAATGTTAAAAAACATAACAAGTTTTGATAAGATAGATCTGGTAAGTAGAGGGGACACCAATCAACCAAAATTCTGGAATGCATCTTTTTATCTGATGTGCAAATTGTATAAGAAGATATTTTGGTACTCAGACATTTATGGAACTAAACCCGGAGAAATTCCTTTGCTCTTAACCACAGCGGCACCTGCATTTATTCAATATCTGAGGTTTGATGGTAAGCTTCTTGCATCTGTCATTTTCCCTGATGGGAATAGTCAACTGGCAGTTGATGACCCCATTTTCTCTTTGGTTCCCATTGAAAGGATCTCTCCACTTTCTGTAACAGCCCGGTTAAGGAGAAACGTACCTGTTCTTGCACGCCAAAGTGGTTATTTTGATTTGAAAACCACAGTCCATCTAATCTCTGGATTGGATTTGTTTTTTCCCAGACAAGGTGCGGATACTTTGTATTTGTTACCGGTTACCAGTATTGCAAATTATACTGGGCCTGCCTTGCCAATAGCCACAAGGGCATTTAACCTATATAATGGAAGAATGAATCTAGCCTTTTTTACAGTTGAAATGACCTATTTAAGTGGAGACAGGCCGGCATTACAAAATACATTTAACAAAATTTTGAATGAAGATTTTAACTGGTAGTTCAGTGTTTTTTAGATGTCTGTTTTTTCTAAGTTTAACTTCAAAACTTTTTGCTCAAGGGACTCTGTCAGGCGTAATTGCCGATAAATCAACCAAAGAAGGACTAATTGGAGCCACAGTCTTATTGATTGGAACATACAAAGGAGCATCCACAGATTTTAATGGAAAGTATTCCATTACCGGAATAAAACCGGGTGATTACAGCATACGCGTGAGTTATGTGGGCTATAAAGAAAAGGTCTTCAACGGAATACGAATTGGAAACGGAACAACAGTAACTCTAAGCACAAGTCTTGAAGAGCAAGCCAATGACCTTGAAAGTGTTGAAATAATTGGCGAAAAACCGACTGTTGACCTTGAAAGTGGAAAAAGTGAGATAAGAATTTCGGCGGGGGACATCAAGGAAATGAATGTTAGAAATGTTCAGGACGTTGCTGCCATGCAAGCCGGGGTTAGTCAATCTCCTGATGGTTTGCAAATCCGGGGCGGCAGGGTATATGAAACCCAATATCTGGTAGATGGGATTAATGCATCCGATCCCTTGGCGGGTACCGGTTTCGGAACAGAGGTTGCCTCTGGTTCTGTTCAGGACATTACCGTAATGACAGGAGGAAGTGACGCTGAATACAATTCAAATTCGGGAACCATTGTAACAAAAATAAAGGAGGGTTCAGATAGGTTCACAGTAGGAGGGAGGTGGCAGAGAGATAATCTGGGCTTCAATAAGTTATCTGGAAACGCATGGAATACGGATTTGGCTGAAATTTCCATTGGTACCCCCATCCCGGGTACAAATAAAAAACTAACCCTTTTTACTTCTGCCAACATAGGATTTACAAGTGATTATTTTAGATTTTATGCCAATCAGCTCAATTCGAGTTTAATGGATAACAATTCTTTTTGGGCACCAAGACAGGATAATAAATGGAGCCATACATTTAAGATGGCTTATAACCTGGGTTCCGGCACCAAAATTTCAATTACAAACCAACATAGTGTTGCCATAAACCAAAATACGCGAACGCTTCAGATTATTGGTTTTGACCAAATTATGGTTCCTGGTTTCCAATATGCATTTTCCAGAGAGATGGACAATGCAACAACATATACGCACCGGTCAAATCTATCGGCTTTAAATGTCAGACACAGTTTGAACAAAAAGTGGAAACTTGATGCAACGGTTGGAAGGCTTTTTACACGCCTTCGGGCAGATGCCAATGGAAGACCTTTTAGAGATAAAAGTGTAAATAAAGTATATGACCCTGATGCCATAATCACAGATCCGGTTACCATTTATGATGACCCCAGAAGTGCTTCTGATTCTGTGCTTTATGTATTGCCAAGCGAAGGTTTTAACAACAATGGAGGTATTTCTACTTTGTGGCATGACCACTTTTACGAGGAGTTTACTTTCAAAGGAAAGTTCACCTATTTGTCAGATGACAGAATCCATTTTGCCTCAATGGGAATGGAGCATAAATACCAAAATATGCAATGGATTGATGTGAGCCGTCCGTGGGTTGGAGCACCGATCCAATTGAATGATGGGTCATTTACACCTTCCAGCAGGATTGGTCAATCCAACGATGTCTGGGCAGTGAAACCACATAACGGAGCAATCTTTGCCCAGGACGAAATAAAATATAAGGGCATTATTGCTGTTATTGGGGCTCGTTTTGAATATTGGGCACCAGGAAAATTTGCAGATAAAGCGATTGATAATCCATACACCTTTATTGCGCAATCCAACAGAGATGAGTATAAAAAGCAGACTGCAGAAATTTTTGGGTTAAGGTGGAAAGCCAGGTTTTTGCCCAAAGTGAGGGTTTCTTTTCCTGTAACTGAAAACAATGTGTTGTACTTCAATTATGGGCATTCTTTACGGTTACCTCACCCAAGATTCTTATATGCTGGCCTGGATACCAATTATCAAAACCGTGTTTCCGGGGCCAACGCGGGTAATCCAAACCTAAATCCAGAAGTAGCCGTTTCATACGAATTAGGTGTTAAATCGCAGATTACAAGAGATTTTTCTTTAACACTTACTGCTTTTTATAAGGACCAATTTGATTTCATTGTAAACAGAACTGCAGAGATTATTGACCCCAGACTTGGGCAGGAATTCGTGGATAGGGTCATTAGTATCAATCAGGATTATGCCAGGGTTCGGGGCGTTGAAATTGGTTTAAACTACAGATTTTCAAAAGAAATCAGGGCCAGTTTTAATGCAGGTTATCAGGTAGCTACAGGAAAGTCCAATACAGCAAAAGAATCATTGCTCCAAATTCGCCAGACTGGTCAGGTTAATACGACCAAAGAGCAGTATCTCGCCTGGGACCGACCTTTCGATTTAAAGGGTTCTTTGATTTATACTCCGGACTCAAATGCAGTACTTTGGGGAGTTCCATTGAAAAAATTCCGGTTCTTTGTCTTTACGACCTGGAAATCAGGACTTCGATATACACCCTATCAGGCTGCAGGACAAAATGATTTAGGCCGGACTATTTATGAACTTAAACCAAACAGTCAATTTAAAGAAATAGGTTCTTCCTGGTTTTGGACGGATTTAAGTATTTCAAGGGATATTTATTTTACAAGAAAACTAAGGGCTTATTTATCTTTTGAGATAAAGAATATTTTCAATAATAAGAATGCCCAGTTGGTAAATCCGGTAACCGGAAGGGCCTACCGGGATGGCGACCCCTTGCCATTTGAATCCAGAGATCCAAGGTATACGGACCCGAATACATCAGGATTGCCACCTTCCAATCCTGCCAGATTTCTTCAACCAAGGCAATTTTTATATGGAATTGGCTTTAATTTCTAGAAAGATATGTTGAAAAAAGTATTCATAGTCGTTTTTCAAATTTGCCTGTTTTCATTTTCTGACCTTTTTGCACAGGTTTTCCCAAACCTTGGGGGGCAAAGGGCTGGAATTTCAGCGATGCCTTTCTTAAAAAACGATCTTTCGCCCAGGTCAGTGGGAATGGGAGGGGCAAGCATAGCATTGCAAGGAGACGGATTTTCAAGTCTTGTAAATCCTGCGGGAGGTGCGGGTAATTCGTTCCCTGTGGTTTCTTTATCTTCAAGAAAATTGCCTGCAGGATTGTATCAAACTTTTTTGGGCGGTATTTATCCAACTCAAAATAAAGCAGCCTATATGTTTTCCTTGAACTATTTAAGTTCTGGAAGCCAAAAAAGAAGAACCGAATTTCAGCCTTTTGGAGATGGAACTCAATATAGTTCTGATGCCTTAAAATTAGGTTTGGGATATTCCAAAGCACTTTCCAAAATGTTTAGTTTTGGTGCCAATGTCAATTTTATCCGTGAGCAATTGGCCCAATACTCTGCCCATGCTCTTTCTGTGGATTTAGGATTTTTATACAAAACAGATTGGAAGGACCTTTCTTTTGCAGTCGGTTTGCAGCATTTTGGTGCCAATTCTACAGTCTCCGGTTCTGATTTACCCATCCTTTACAATCGGAAGGACGGAGTTCCCAAGGATGGATATGGCGCACCTACTTTGTTTTCAATGGGAGTATCTATTGTTCCATACAAAAAAAATGGGGACAAATTTACCATTTCAAGCCAATTGAATCACCCCAACGACAATGCTGAGAACATCAGGATTGGAATGGAATTTGAAACCGATAGCTTGATTTTTGTGAGGTCGGGTGTCAGGATTAATGTTCCTGGAGAATTTTTTTCCTTTGGGTTCGGTGTCAGGTCCCGGATAGGTGCTTTTCCACTTATTATTGAAGCCACCTCATTGCCAACAACCAATCTTGGCTGGCAGTTTTTGTTTGGTTTAACATTAGGTTTTCAAAAAATAGGACAATGAAAATAGGAATAAGATTATCTATTATTTTAGTGCTATCCATTTCCTGGGGATGCTCTTTTTTTGGAGAGAAAAATAAGGTTGAAGACTATATTGAAAAACCGGATTACAGTTTAAGAAGTGTTGAGTACGTTCCTGTTTTACCTGCTTTTGGTTCTCAGATAACGCCAGTAAGCCTGTACTTTGGTTACGACCAGTTGTTGTATGCTGTTGATTCAGGAAGTGCTATCCTTAGTTTTGATGCAGCTGGTAAACAATTGGGGAAGTTCAATTTGCCAGGGGTGACATTTGTGATTCAAAACAGGAGTCTGGATCTTTATGCAATTGGGCGGATGGATACGATCATTAAATCACTGACATACAATTTACCTGTAATTTATAAAATAAGTCAAAAAGGATCTGGAGGTGAGGGTGTTACCCAACAAATTAGTTTGAATGATGCGATAATAACTAAAAAGCTGATTTATCCTTTTTGCATCAATGAAACATCCAAACTAAATGAGCCTGAAGCATTGCGGTTAACAAATTTTCATGCCATTGGGTTTATGGATAACAACTCTTATTATGTTTCTTCCAGTGGTCCTCAGGAAACCAAGGTTTTTATAACCCGACGAAATTCAGTTTTAACCTTTAATCAGAAAGATCAATTTCAAGGCGGTTTTACAGAAGGAGATCCAATTAAATCTATTTCTCCGATTGGATTGACAACCCTTGTTCAGCCTCCACAAAGATTAAGAATGGAAGCCCGAAAGGATTTTATCTACACATCGATTACGGAAGATTTAGGAATTTCTGTAAGATATATGGAGGTTTTGCTCACACCGGAAGGGCTTGTTACCAATTTTAAGCCTCTCTCATTTCCTTCTAAAAGTGAAGCTGATGGAGCGCTTTATGAAACATTCAGGTTCAAAAAGCCTGTGGCTGTTCATTATGGCGGAACTAGTCAGAAGTATATTTTTGTAGCAGATGCGGGTAGTGACAGCATATTTGTGTTTCAGGAAAATGGATATGAAGGAGCCATACCTCCCGCCCAAAATACCAACCGCAAACTAATTAATGTGAGTTTTGGAGGAACAGGTTCTGGCCCGACTCAATTTATCAGGCCAAGTGCAATTGCCTTTTTTGACCAGATTCTTTATGTAGCCGATGCCGGAAATAAGAGAATCATGCGGTATAAACTGACTTCGGATTACGAGCAGTAACCCAGGGACTATCTGGTTTAGAACAATTCAATTTTATTTGGTTGGACTACAAGAAGCAATAAATACAAAAGCCCAATTGGCTTCTTTTATACTTTTACCAGAGAAAGGTATCCTTGTAGAGTTGAATCGCATCCTTAATGATTTTGAAAGCCTCGTCTTTTGGGAGAAAATTTTCAACCACCACTTCCTTATGCTCCAATTTTTTATAATCCTCAAAAAACCTTTGAATTTGGTTGATGATGTGAATGGGCAACTCATGAATGTTGTCCAAATGGTTTACTGACATGTCATTTGCTGCCACAGCAATGATTTTGTCATCAGCCTCACCTTGGTCAATCATCCGCATTACACCAATTACTTTTGCATCAACCTGGCAAAGGTGCGGCAATTCAATTGAGGTGATAACAAGGATATCCAATGGATCTTTGTCATCACAATAGGTACGGGGAATGAATCCATAATTGGCCGGGTAGTGAACGGCAGAAAACAAAACCCTATCCAGTTTTAACAATCCTGTTTCTTTGTCAAGTTCAAATTTTCCTTTGGATCCAGATGGGATTTCAATTACCGCATTTACAATATCCGGTTGATTATCACCAAAATGGATGTTATGCCATGGATTAAAATTGCTCGGTGTTTGTGAACGCATTTTCATAAGGATGTTTTTTTAATAGTAATAATATTCTTCTTCTGCTTTTGAACGAACGGTGAAGCAAATTCTCAGCCTTAATTGTACCATGGAATCAACCCTTTTTTCAATGGGCAGAAAGTTGTTTGCGAAATCATACCTTTTTGTTTTTGTAAAACTGGCAAAATATCCTCCTTCCAAATGAAAGTTGATTTTTGACCGATTGGGAATAAAAAGATATCCGACCCAAAAACCAACACTAGGCCCATTGGTCATTCTGTCATATCCATTGATATAATCTTTTGAAAACTGAGGTGTTTTTTTACTTAGGTCTTGTATGTAGGTCCAGTGTTGAAACCAGCCAATTCCGGAAATTAAGGTTAGCCCACCAAATGAATTCTGAATTGGATTTTTTCTTAGGGCAAAGGTCCTTCCAAATTTTAGATGGGGAAATTGAAAGCCACGTTGGAAAACCTTGAAGGTGGCGTAACTACCATTATTTCCAATGATTTGTCCTTCTTCATTCCGAAGATTGGCCACAGGGTCTTTTTTTACCCCATTCCCAAAAAAGTAAGAAAAATCCAAACCAAACAGCCATTTGGATTTGCTTTGAAACATCACTCCACCACCAATTTCTCCGAAAGTTCCATAATCCTTTACCAGGTCATTGCCAGGAACAGATAAACCTGTAAAGCCATTAAAAATGAGGCAGCGTTTATCAATTTTTCCTTTCGATTCTTTATTTTCCTGAGCATTTGCCAAAGAAATAACAGAGATTAAAACCAGGGCTTGAATTGAAAAGTATGAAAGAAATTTCACAGATTGGGCCAGTATTTAACCGCAAATGTCTGCTTAATCCCACAATTAACAGTCATTCTTAAATAATATTTTAATTTAGGTTTTATCCATTCAATTTTTGAAGCAGTTTTGCATTCTCAATTCAGAAGAATAAAAAAATGAAAATTGCTGTAGTAGGAACAGGTTATGTAGGTTTGGTAACCGGTACTTGCTTTGCAGAAACAGGTAATTCTGTGACCTGCATAGATATAAATGAAGAAAAGGTTAAAAGTCTCAAAAACGGCGTAATTCCAATATTTGAACCGGGTTTGGATGTTCTTTTTGATAGAAATATTCACCAGGGAAGACTAACCTTCACTACCAACCTCAAGGAAGGAATTCAGGACGCCAGTATAATTTTCCTTGCCCTTCCAACTCCTCCGGGCGAGGATGGCTCTGCAGATTTAAGTTACATACTAGGTGTGGCAACAGATTTAGGCCCAATTTTGAGCCAATATGCGGTGATTGTTGACAAGTCTACAGTCCCTGTTGGCACTGCGGAGTTGGTTCATGCCAATATTGCAAAAAATGCCAAAGTTGATTTTGATGTAGTTTCCAATCCTGAATTTTTAAGGGAAGGTGTTGCAGTTGAAGATTTTATGAAGCCAGATAGAGTGGTTATTGGTACTACTTCTGAAAGAGCAAAGAAAATCATGGAAAGACTTTATGCCCCTTTGGTCAGACAAGGCAATCCGGTGATGTTTATGGATGAGCGTTCAGCCGAATTGACCAAATATGCGGCAAATGCTTTTCTGGCGACCAAAATTACTTTCATGAATGAAATTGCCAATCTTTGTGAAAGGGTTGGAGCAAATGTGGATGAAGTTAGAAGAGGTATTGGCTCAGACAGCAGAATTGGAAAAAGATTTTTATTTGCCGGAATTGGTTACGGTGGAAGTTGTTTTCCAAAAGATGTTCAAGCCCTGGCAAGAACCTCTTCAGATTTTGACTATGAATTCAAAATTCTGAAATCAGTAATGAGTGTGAACCAACAGCAAAAAACAAAGATGTTGCCGGCTATAAAGGCCTATTTTAAAGGTGACCTATCTGGTAAAAAAATTGCCGTTTGGGGACTTGCTTTTAAACCCTATACCGATGACATCCGTGAAGCACCTGCGTTAGAAAACATTACAGCTCTTTTGATAGAAGGTGCTGTAATAAAAGCGTATGACCCAGAGGCTCAGGCAAATGTGGAAAAGATTTTTGGAAACAAAATTTCTTTTGGTTCAGACCTTTATGACACCATTGATGGTGCAGATGCACTTTTGGTTGTCACAGAATGGCCGGAGTTTAGAACCCCTGAGTTCGAAAAGATTGAAAAATTAATGAAAAATAAAGTGATTTTTGACGGCAGAAATGTATTTGAGCCAGACCAAATGGCTGAACTTGGATTTGATTATTATTCAATTGGTCGCCAACCCGTCATTTCATCCTTAAAATCAAAATGAAAAAAGTACTAATTACCGGAGGAGCTGGTTTTCTTGGCTCCCACCTGTGTGACCGTTTTCTGAAAGAAGGTTTTCATGTAATTGCAATGGATAACCTCATTACCGGGAATCTTGCAAATATTGAACACTTATTTCATCTCAAGGAATTTGAATTTTACCACCATGATGTGTCAAAATTTGTTCATGTCCCGGGAGATCTGGATTATATTCTTCATTTTGCTTCTCCCGCTTCTCCTATCGATTATTTAAAGTTGCCTATTCAGACTTTAAAAGTGGGTTCATTGGGAACGCATAATTTATTGGGTCTGGCAAAAGCAAAAAATGCAAGGTTCTTGATTGCCTCAACTTCTGAGGTATATGGTGATCCGTTGGTTCATCCGCAAAATGAGGAATATTGGGGAAATGTTAACCCTATTGGTCCTAGAGGCGTTTATGATGAAGCAAAAAGATTTCAGGAGGCAATAACAATGGCCTATCATACCTACCATGGTTTAGAAACCAGAATAGTTAGGATCTTCAATACATACGGTCCCAGAATGCGTCTGGATGATGGCCGGGTTTTGCCTGCATTCATTGGACAAGCTTTAAGGGGAGAGGATTTAACTGCATTTGGTGATGGAACCCAAACACGTTCTTTTTGCTATGTATCTGATTTGGTTGATGGGATTTACAGACTATTGTTAAGTGATTATCCGTTTCCAGTCAATATTGGAAATCCGGGAGAAATAACAATTAACCAATTTGCAGAAGAGATCATCGCACTTACCGGTGCAAAAACAAAGGTGATTTACAAGCCTTTACCTAAAGACGATCCAAAACAGCGTCAGCCAGACATAACTAAGGCCAGAGAAATACTACAGTGGGAACCCAAAGTTTCCCGATCTGAAGGTTTGAAATTGACCTTAGAGTATTTTCAAAAAGTAGTTCAGAAATAGGTTTTTATTTTCTTAAAACTCACTCTCTATGCTCCCGGTTCAGTTAAAATTATTTTTGCTGCAATCTGGATTAGGGAGTGAGTTTTTTTTGCTTTTTGGGGTTTTCCTAATCATAATATTTTCCTTTTTCTTTCAGCAGCATGCTTATGGTATTTCAATTTGGATAACCATTTTTTCTCTGCTGGGAGGATTTTATTTTGCTGGATTTACACCACAGGATGGCGAATTTTTAGGTTTTCGATTTTGGGATTCTTCGGTTTATCTCAAAAGATTTATCCTTTTATCTGCTTCAGTATCATTGTTTTGTTATCTGGAATGGAAGGTTAACAGAAATTTAAAATCGCGAACCGAAGTTTTTATTCTGATTCTTCTAAGTGTGATCGGGTTGAATTTGATGTTGCAATCCAGTTCCCTGGTTTTATTGTTATTTAGTGCCGAATTGGTTTCGATTTGCAGTTTTGGCCTTTCCAAGCCTGTGAATTCCTCCGGTAAAGAAGTCTTCTCCGTAGTTAAGTATTTTGGGGTCGGGGCATTTGCATCTGCCATTGGCATTTTTGGATTGTCCTACTTAGTTGGTTTGGAAGGACTAAGTCAATCTGATTTTATGGGTGAAGCTTATTTGCCAATCCTTAAAACTCTGGCTACCATAATGTTTATTTCATTTTTGCTTTTTAAGATTGGAAGTTTTCCGTTTCATTTCTGGATTCCTGATGTTTATGAAAGCGCACCAACGCCGTTAGTTGGCTTTGTGTCAGTTGCTCCAAAAGTGGCTGGTGTTTTTGCCATTCTTCAGGTAACCAGGGATACTTCCTCTCACATGGTTTTTTTTCTGATTGTCCTTGTTTTAATCGGAATCTTTATTGGAAATTTTGCAGCACTACGTTCAACTACTTTAAAAAATCTTTTTGCATTTTCTTCCATTGCACAGGCGGGTATTTTATTGGTTCCAGCGGTTTTTTGCAATTACATTCCCAACTCAGAGAATCAGCTTTTATTGTATGCCATTTCCTATGGTGTGGCCAACCAGGCTGCCTTTTGTGCAATCCAGTTTTTCGAAAATCATTTACAGGATAATTTAAGAATTGAGCATCTCTCAGGTCAGTTTGGTGTTCACCCATTGGCTTCTTTCCTTTTTGCCCTGGTTGTTTTGTCCATAATTGGAATTCCACCTACCATAGGCTTTTCTGCCAAACTGCTTTTGTTTTCAACCTTGCTGCCAGGCCTTTCTTTTGGCGATTTTCAGCTTGGATTTGTTTTGTTTGCAGCCTTGGTTTTGTCTACGTTATTTTCTTTGGCTTACTTTTATCAGATTCCATTTCTCATGATTTTTAAGGATAAACTGACAGATGGACTGAAATTGCGAAGTTCATTGTCATCCTTATTTTGGCTTTTTCTTGCCGGAATTTTTGTATTTCTCGCCTTTTTCAAGCCGCAGGTTTTCTTTCTGATTTAATGTCTGACCGACTTTCAATTTTATTAGTGGACAATTTGGATTCCTTTACTTTCAATATTGTGGAGTATTTGGAAATTCTTGGCGCTGAAGTGAAAGTCGTTCGCGTTAATGACATTGTAGAATCTCATTTCCACGGCATCAACGGAGTGGTTATTAGCCCCGGACCCGGAAATCCTCAAAATCTGCCAATATTGATGAAGGTGATTTCTGATGTGTTGGACAGGCTTCCAGTCCTTGGTATTTGTCTTGGTTTTCAGGCCATTGCACTTAAGTTTGGCGCTGATATTGAAAAAGGAAATCCCTGCCACGGCAAAATTTCAAAAGTTAGAATGATAAATGAGGGAAGGCTTAACCAAAACTTGCCCCATGAGTTTGAAGTTGTTAGGTACCATTCTTTAATTGTCAAAGAATTGAAGGACCCATTGATTCCTTTGTTAGAAACAAATACAGGTGAACTAATGGCATTTGAACATAAATCCAAACCAATTATGGGCGTTCAATTTCATCCGGAAGCCTATTTGACTCAGTTTGGATTCGATTTATTAAAAAACTGGCTTAGTTTATGCTAAGCTATTTTGTGAACGAAAATAATATTGCCTTATTTGGGACTTAAAGAAATAGCAAAAACATATTGAAACAGTCGTTAAAATATTTGGGTGATTTTAAGTATCTGGATGAAGGCCAGGGTCCTGTAGTAATGATGCTCCATGGGCTTTTTGGTGCTTTAAGTAATTGGGAACCAACCATTAATGCCCTCTCCGGAAACTATCGGGTTATAGTTCCGGTTCTTCCAATTTATGAAATGCCTTTGCTTTCTGCCACAATTGATGGTTTGAGAAAATATGTGGAGAATTTTGTTAAAGCAATGAATTTGACAGAATTTCATCTGATGGGGAATTCATTGGGTGGCCATATTGCCTTGGTTTACACAGTTGCCCACCCGGAAATGATTAAATCTTTAATTTTGACCGGCAGTTCAGGATTATTTGAAAACTCAATGGGCGGTTCTTTCCCAAAAAGAGGCAGTTTAGAATATGTTAAAGAAAGGGTTGGATATACTTTCTATGACCCCAAAACTGCATCTGACGACCTTGTTACTGAAGTATTTGAAATCACCAAAAGTGTTTCAAAATGTATGGCGATCGTTGCTATTGCCAAATCAGCTCAACGACATAACCTTGCCGGGGATTTGTATAAAATACAGGTCCCAACCCTCTTAATTTGGGGATTGAACGATACAATAACTCCTCCGCATGTTGGTCATGAATTTAATAGACTCATTTCAAAGAGTGAATTATATTTTGTGGATAAATGTTGTCATGCACCCATGATGGAGCAGCCAGAAAGATTTAATTATTTATTATTTAGATTTTTGAAAAAGCAATAATGCTTGTTTCCGAAATTATTCAAAAGGCAATAATCCCTCTCTCTCCGGATTCTGTTTTAGAAAACGTATTCGAAGAGGATTACCCAGATTCAATGGGCTATATTCCAGTTGTTGAAAATGGTTTATTTATTGGTTTCTTGTCTATTGAGAATCTGGACCTGGAAAAGGAAATGAATAAAATCGTTGGGCAATGTGGATTAGAAAAAGTTAACGAATTTGTATCTCCGGGTCAGCATATTTTTGAAATTCTTGCCACATTTCATAAATCCGGATTAAATATGCTCCCTGTCCTTGGAGAAGATTCGATGTATGAGGGGTATCTTATTTTAGAAAATGTAATCAATCTTGTTTCCCAAACCTTGGCTTTCCAATCCGAAGGTGGGATTTTGGTAATCGCTGTTTCGGTAAATGATTATTCACTTTCCGAGATTTCCCGTTTGGTTGAATCCAACCAGGCAAAAATATTGAGTGTCATTGTAGAATCCGATCCATATTCACCCCAAAGGCTTTTTGTTCATTTAAAAATTAATGAAAAGGACTTGTCAAGGATTGTGGCTACTTTAGAACGATTTGAATATCAAGTTATTGAGGTTCATCAAACCACCAATACTATATCTCTTGATAAAGAAAGATTAGATATGCTCATGAAGTATCTGGGAATATAATTTATAGTGGATGAATATCGGTCTTCATGCCTTGCCTTTTCATCAGATTCCCAAGGACCAAATATTGGCCTTGAGCGACATGCTTGAAAGGGCAGGATTTCTGGTTTATTTTTCTCAATCACTGGTTCGTCCTTTTGAAAAGTTTACAACCAATTTTTCAAGAACTTTCAATCTTGAATCGGATATATCTTCATTCAAAGCAATTTTAAGTTTAGGGGGTGATGGAACAATTTTGGATTCATTGCTATATGCCGTTCCGGCAAAAGTGCCAATTCTGGGAATTAACTTTGGAAGACTTGGATTTCTTGCAACAGCTCAATCTACCGAATATGAAGCGATTGTATCTGTTCTTCAAAAGGAAACAATGTCAATTTTCCACCGACCCTTATTAGAAATATCTAATTCAGAAGAAGCGATATCATTTCCTCAGAATTTTGCCTTAAATGAAATTGCGATAACAAAAAGAGATACTGCCTCAATGATTACCATTGAGACCTTTATTGAAGATGAATTTTTAAATGATTACTGGGGAGATGGATTAATCATTTCGACAGCCACAGGTTCTACCGGATATTCACTTAGTTGTGGCGGCCCTATTTTAGTTCCTGAAAATGAAAGCGTTGTGTTAACTCCGGTAAGTCCTCATAATCTTTCTATGCGACCTTTGGTAATACCGGATAAAATCAAAATCAAAATTAAACCAAAGGGAAGACAACAAAAAGTTATGTTTTCAATGGATTCAAGGTCTAAACCCATTCTGATTAACAAGTTTTTAGAGATTAAAAAAAGTCATTTGGCCGCAAACTTTGTAGATTTTCCAAATTATTCTTTTGGCAAAACAATCAGGGAAAAGCTATTTTGGGGAAAAGATTTAAGGAATTAAAAGTAAATTATCTTACAGTGTTTTTTGTTTGTAGATTTTAAGTTTAATTTTGCATGTAAATGTATTTGACTTGCACTTTATTTTATATCACCCTATGAAATGTAAATTTTTACTTTCAGGTTTTCTTGGGCTCATCATCCTATTGTCAACCGGAATCAATCCGGTTTTCGGTCAATTGGGGAAAAGGTCTAAAAGAGCAGCATTAAAGACCAGAAACAGACAGATTTCGAGATTTACGGTACGAACAGATTTTAGTAAATCTAAAAAATATATTTCGTTCGGAGGTGGAATGGGTATTACCAATTATTTTGGAGACCTCGCACCAAGAAACCGAAGGGGAAGTTCAGACCTTGGCTATACAAGAAGCTATATGACAGGGTTTTATTTGCATCGGGTTCATCCAAATGTTACCATCAGAAGTGCAATTACCTGGATGAGACTTAGAGGTGATGATTTTTCTGTTAATGATGTAACAAATCCCACCAATGATGACAAAGGCAGGTATATAAGAAACCTTCATTTTAGAAATGACATTTATGAGCTTTCCAGCGTGGGCGTTTTTGAATTGTTTCCTACTGACAGAGGATTTTTACGAAGAAGCTTCATCAACCCATATGGGGTAATTGGGCTTTCTTTCTTTTACCATAATCCACAGGCCAAAACACCAATAACTGGTCCGGATGGGGTTACCAGAATATCAAGTGATTGGGTATCTCTTAGAGACTTAGGAACGGAGGGTCAATTTACCGGAATTCCGGGAACACCTTCACCTTATTCTTTATGGCAAATAGGAATTCCTTTGGGAATTGGTGTCCGTTACAGACTTGCTGATAAATGGGATTTGAGTCTTGAGATGTGCTACCGGTTTGTATTTACAGATTATATAGACGATGTAAGTAGCAAATATCCATCGGATGAGGTTTACGAAAAGATGATTGCAGATGGAAATGAGCTAGGTGTGACTATGTCAAACAGGTCTGCTGAAAGATACGCTGGTGTAGATGGTGAGGACCGGTTTAAAAAAATAAATTCATGGAAAGGGAAGGGTGCTCCAGTATTAAATACAACCGGAGGTATCAATGGTGATGCAAGAGAAAGATTTCCATTCGAGCCAAAAAAGGATTCTGAAGGAAATCAAGTTTTGGACAGGGATGGAAATCCTATTTATGCCGAACCAAAAGACAGCCCTTTTGTAAGAATTGATGGCAATGAAAACAATGCAGCGCCAAGAGGCAATAAGAGAAGGGATTACTGGATGAATACCGCCTTCCATTTGGCATACATATTGGAGATAAAACAAAAGCCACCAAAATTCCGTTAGAATTTTTCGTATCATTTTTCGTTACATATTTGATGAAAATGAACTTTCAAAATATCCGAGGGCATTTAGCCCTCGTTTTTTTTTCCATTTATCTGGGAGTCACTCATGTTTCCAATGCACAACGCCTGGAATTTGGGGCTGGAATTGGTTTTTTAAATTATAAAGGAGACCTGAATCCTCAGATTAATCCCCTACTTTCAAGGCCTGCAATTCAAGGTTTATTTCGCTATAATTTCAGCATGTCAGTTGTGGGGAGAGCTAATATTTTGGTAGGAACTTTGGTTGGGGATGGTTCTTTGTCGCCTGATTTATATATTTCCAAACTGCAACCCAATTCTTTCAGTACCTCCATGATAGAGTTTTCGGGGCTGTTGGAATACAATTTTTTCAATTACCGAAATCCAAAGAACAGATTCATTTTTGGATCACCCTATTTGTTTGGTGGTCCTTCGGTATTTATCTTCTCACCAGCCCCTGTAGAAAAAGGCGGTTCAGTTTCTATTATACAGCCTTCCATTATCACTGGGTTTGGTTATAAACACCAGTTGGGCCAGTTCTGGAATTTAGGGGTAGAGTTTGGAGGAAGATTTCCGTTTACGGATTATTTAGACAATGTTAGTGACAAGGAAGTAGGGACTAAACTGCAAAGAGGCAATATTTTTGATACCGATATTTATACCTTTTTAGGAATCAATATCACCTATACGATTAAGGAAATTATTTGTCCTTTTGACTACCAACAAGCAGACGAAAATATCAAAAGATGATTAATCAGGATTTATTAAAAGTTTCCAGATGGATGGCATTGACCGCAATATTTCTGTGCTCAGTTGCCACAATTATTGCTTATTTTTCAGTAGATTTCTTAGAAGATTTGACCATTCCTTTATTGGTGGTTGGAATTTTTATTTGGGTTCTGTCAGTCATTTGGTTTTTGTGGGGATGGCTGAAAAATGCAAACGATGATAAAAACGAATTGAAAGGTGTGAGTGCCTCGTCTTATATTCTGGCATTTTTACCTCTGTGTTATTGCTTTCTGATGGCAACAGATGAAGCCAGAACCAAAATTGAAGTCAAGGTTGAAAATAAATTCAAACCCATTCATTCAATTAAAATTTATGGCTCAGGGACGATTTTTTTAAAGCCAGATACCCTGAAAATTGTTGGTCTGGCCGTTGGTGAAAAAGCTGAGTATGAGGTCAAAGCTGCCACTTCCCCCCATATGCGAGGAGAGATTTTTATGGAGTGCTTTTTAGGAAAACAAAAAATCAAAAAGCGAATTGCAGGGCCATTTTCTATTCAGCCTATGAATATTAAACCTGACTGGGCGGTAACCATTAATGAAGCCTATTTTGATTCAACCTCATTCAGATAATTTCTTAATCCAGGTTTAGTTCGGAATTAACTCAAATTGCTTGCCGGCAATTATTTCCCAGGTATAGTATTGACGAATAAAATTCTGGCATTTATGCGCAGTTTTATTTCTTTCGGGTTCTGAAATTTCGGCAATTTGATTTAAGGTCTTTATCAGGTCGTTTTTATTTTGACGCGTCAAAATTGCCAACCCTTGTTCTATTGCCTCAGGAAAATTACAACCTTCTGTAATAATCGGGACTAAGCAAGCCGCCATCGATTCCAAAACTGAAGTTGGAAATCCCTCAGAGACAGAAGGTAAAATATAATAATGGCTTTTTGAAAGGAGCTGCTGTTTTTCTTCTCCGAATTTTGGACCATAAAACCTGATGTTAATCTCCGAATTTTGGATTAAGAAAGTATCCAACTTTGTTTTTTCGCCATCGTCGGTTCCGGCAATTAGTAACTCGAAATTCTGGTTTTTATAAAGGTTCGAATATTTCCATGCATTTACCAAAGGAATTATTCCTTTTTTTTCATGAAGCCTGGCCAGAAATAAAATGTTTGTTTTTGATTCCGGCTTCTCCTCAGAATTGAAATCTGATGAATACACCCCGTTTGGAATGAGCTTGATCTCTTTGAAGTGCCTCAGAAGATTGATAGATTCAGGTTTTCCAACCGCTCTAATAAAGGTCGCCTGGTTTGCATACCTTTTTTCTAAGAGTAAAAAATAGATGGCTTTTTTAAGCTTTTTTTGACTCATACTCCATGGTTCTAACATTCCATGGGGAGTATAAACCCAATTGAATCCCATTTTCTTAGCCCAATAGCCCCATTTTGTTGGATATTGCCATGCACCATGGCTTGCAACCAAGGTGTTTTTGGTAGAATACTTTTTAAGAAAAGCTAAGGCGGAATCTTTTTTTAAAGATTTTAATCTGATTAGTTCAACAAACGGATACTGTTTTGATGGGAAATCAAATTCAGATTCCGGTGCAACCAGTATGGTTTTTACACCATAGATTTTAAAAAGAGGTTCCGCAGTGGCGATGGCTGCATTCCATATTCCATAATTAACGGGAGAGAGTTGGTCAACAATGTTTATTACAATCTTCTCTTCAGGCATTAATTTTAAAATATAGGCGAAAATGTTGTTGGAAAGGCTTCCGACATCAATTCATAAACAACCTCAAAGACATTATCTGCACTTGGCTTTGAAAAATAATCTCCATCAGAAGCATAAGCTGGTCGGTGAGGGTGTGCAGTTATCGTTTTTGGTTGACTATCTAAAAACTTATAACCTGCTTGAATTTCAAGTACTTGTTGCATCATATAGGCGGTCGCTCCTCCTGGAACATCCTCGTCTGCAAAAACAATTCTATTGGTTTTTTCCAAGCTTTTTGAAATCATTCCATGGATGTCAAATGGGAGCAATGACTGTGCATCGATCACTTCTGCATCTATTCCTACTTCATCAAGAAGGGCAGCCGCATCCATACAAATTCTCGTCATTGAGCCATATGTTACAATGGTTACATCTTTTCCTTCTCTCAATATTTCCGGCACTCCAATAGGGACAGTGATATCTCCAATGTTTGAAGGAAGTTTTTCTTTTAATCTGTAGCCGTTCAGACATTCAATGACCAACCCTGGCTCGTCCGATTTTAGCAACGTATTATAAAATCCGGCTGCTTTGGTCATATTCCTCGGGGTTAACACATAAATACCTCTAAGTGAATTGATAATGACACTCAGGGGTGAACCTGCATGCCATACGCCCTCCAATCTGTGGCCTCTGGTCCGGATAATCAAAGGGGCTTTTTGTCCGCCTTTTGTTCTATATTGTAATGTTGCCAAATCATCAGTTAAGATCTGAAGGGCATACATTAAATAATCCAGATATTGTATCTCGATAATTGGCCTAAGACCTCTTAATGCTGCTCCAATTCCCTGACCTGCAATTGTACATTCTCTGATTCCAGTATCTGATATCCGGATTTCGCCGTATTTCTCTTGCAGTCCGGCAAATCCCTGGTTTACATCACCAATTTTACCCACATCCTCTCCAATTGCAAAAACCAAAGGATTAACTGCAAAAGTCATGTCGAAGAATGCTTGTAGTATCTCTCTTCCATCCAAAACCGGTGAATCAGCGTCATAAGTGGGCAAAACTTCTTCTATGCGGGTAGCAGAATTTTCTGAAACGCTGTAAAGATTTGAGTTGTACCTGTCTGCATTGGCCAAATCTATTGACTTTCTAAGGTCGATAAATTTGCTTTTAAGTTCCCCATTTGTATTTCTTAGGATTCTTAAAGATTGATTAATAGCCTTTAAGGTATCGCTTCTTACCGGAAATAGCTCCTGGGTAAATTTCTCATGGAGTTTTGTGAATTCACCGGTTGATGTGTTTTCAGAAACTGCTTCGTTAATTAATTGCAGCGCAAGGTCATGGTCTTTTTTCAGGTCCTGATTAAATGCTTTCCATGCTGAATTTCTTGCATTTTTTGCATTTTCAGTAGCCTTTAACTCTATTTTCTGAATCTCTTGTTCAGAAGCAATATCATTGGAAAGAATCCATTCTTTCATTTTTGACATGCAATCGTGGTCTTTTTCCCATTCCAGCCTTTCTTTGGATTTATATCTTTCATGAGAACCTGACGTACTATGTCCCTGTGGTTGAGTTGCCTCAGTTACATGGATTAAAACAGGCACGTGAAAATCCCTGCAAATTTTTACAGCTTCTTTGTATGTCTCTAACAAACCTGGATAGTCCCAGCCTTTTACAACGAATATTTTTATTCCTTTTTTATCATTTGTAGTTTCAAAGCCTTTCATAGCTTCTGAAATACTACCTTTTGTTGTGTGGTATTCCTTTGGAACAGAAATTCCATAATCATCATCCCAAACAGACACAAGCATCGGTACCTGGAGAACTCCGGCAGCATTCATTGCTTCAAAAAATACGCCTTCTGAGGTTGAAGCATTTCCAATGGTTCCAAAGGCTATTTCATTTCCATTGATTGAAAAGTTGGTGAAATCTTTCAATTCCGGATTATTCCTGAAAAGTTTTGAAGCATAAGCAAGGCCCAAAAGCCTTGGCATTTGTGCTGCAGTCGGGGAAATATCTGAAGATGAATTTTTTATTTGAGTCAGGTTTTTCCAGTTTCCTTTTTCATCCAAAAATCTGGTTGAAAAATGGCAACTCATTTGCCTGCCACCGGAACTTGGCTCATCTTCCAGACTGGAGTGGGCATATAGTTGAGCAAAAAACTGTTGACTGGTTAATCCCCCAATTGCCATCATAAAGGTTTGATCTCTATAATAACCCGACCTGAAATCACCTTTTTCAAATACCCTGGCCATTGCAAGTTGAGGGACTTCTTTCCCATCTCCGAAAATTCCAAATTTTGCCTTACCAGCAAAAACTTCCTTTCTACCCAAAAGGCTGATTTGTCTACTTTCAAATCCTATGAGATAATCCTCTAAAATTTGTTCTTTAGTAATACCAGAGGGTAAATTAGAAAGGGTATTTTTTGCGTTCTTTTTTTTCAAAACTGGAGGAGCGGTTTCCAATGAATTTATATTTTATGGTGTATTGACACAAAGATATAAGTTATCGACTTTGTTTGAAAACTGGTGCAGGTAATTTTCCGTTTTTTTGTTTTTTTCAAGGATTTTAATTTGATTTTATTTAGATAAATAAGAGGTTAAAAGCCTTGTAAATAAGTAGTTAAGTTTATTTGTTCTATATAATACTTTAGGATTATTTTTATTGTAACTTTAGGCTTTCAATAACTATATATTTGCCAGTATATTTTATTCAATTGGTTTTTTTCAAACGTCATGAGAACACGATTACGAAATATTCTCCCATTTTTCTTATTGACTTTCTCATTAAATACCGTCTTCGCAGCATATCTGAATCGGCCGGAACTCGTTGATTTTAATTTTGCCGGTGCCAATATTTGTGAAAAGGTTAACCTAAAGATAAAATTTGATCACCAGAACTTTAATGCCGGAAATGTCTTTACCGCTGAGATTTCCCCAAATGGAAGTTTTGCTCCAGGAAATACAACTACTTTGGTTGGTTCCTTGACTCAGTCAGGAAGTCAAAACAGTGTGATTTTTTCATTTGATTTTCCAACTTCCATCGCAGCAGGAAGTAATTATCGTTTGAGAATTAAAGGAAGCAATCCTCTCACTTTTAGTTCTGATTTAAATGAGCATCCATTTTCAATTTCGAAGTTAACGGCATCTGACCCAAATTTTTATCCTACAGGTTATTGGAGGGGATATTTTTACCGCTGGACACCCAGTACTACGGGTACAATCAATGATGCCACAAATGAAGATATTTTTAATGCTTCAAATTATATTGGATATATTAGTGAGGACACAATGTCATTTAATTATAACTGGGGAAGTAATTCAAATGCACCCGGCATATTTCCGGATACGAATAGAATATGTGGCACTTATCGGGATTTTTTTTCTATCAGGTTGCGAAGAAGGGTAAATTTTTCTGACGGGTACTATATCTTTGGTGGGGGAGGCGATGACGGTTTCAGATTAAGTATTGATGGAGGGCTAACCTGGTTGATCCAGGATTGGAATGACCATTCCTATCGGGGCTCCTTGAATAATGGTGGTTGTGGCATATTTTTAACCGCCGGGCAAAGGGATGTTGTTGTTGAGTTTTATGAAAATAAGACTGACGCTCAAATACGGGTTGTAATCATCAAGACAGGAGATCCGGCCGTGAATCCTATTTCAATATCAAATCCAACCAATGGGGCTACAATTTGTGCAGGTTCTTCTCCCATTCAAATGGTTGCAAGTCCTCCGGGGGCATGGCAATGGTCTGGAATCGGAGTTAGTTCCAATGGAATTTTGAATCCCCAGATTGGCGCTCCAGGTCAAAGAACCATAAGTTATCAGACAGGTTTTTCTGCCTTTGGCCAAAATTGTGTTAAACAAACCTCAATTACTGTAAATGTAGCCCTAGGTATATCAGCCCAATTTTCTGGTTTACCATCAGAATATTGCACCAGTTCCGCATCTATTCAATTAATCCCTCAAAATCCAGGTGGAATTTTTTCTGGTCCCGGTGTTGCGGGGCTCACTTTTTCTCCTTCCATAGCGGGTGTTGGTTTGCATACAATTTCCCATATAATAAGTTCTGGTGGCTGCAGCGACACCGTAAAAAAACAAGTTTTGGTTTCTGCCCCGGTAAGCGTTTCTATTCAAAATTTACCCGTTTCGGTTTGCAATAATTCAGCTTCCATATCATTGGTTGGTAATCCTTCCGGCGGGACCTTTTCAGGTTCTGGAGTTTCCGGGACATTTTTTAATCCCGGGCTTGCGTCTATTGGAAACAATGCAATTGCCTATTCTTTAACCAGTAATGGTTGTACCAGTTCAACGACCTCAAACATTTCGGTTTCCCAATTTACTACAGCACAATTTTCTGGATTGGTGCCGGATTATTGTACAACAGGTGGGGTTGTCAATCTCACTTCTCAAAATCCGGGAAATGTCTTTTCGGGAACTGGTGTAGTAGGTTCAACATTTTCTCCATCTATTGCAGGGGCAGGCAATTTCACCATCCGCAATATCGTGGGTCAATCCAGCGTCTGCCCAGATACCGCATATTTTCAGGTTTCTGTTTTAGCCCCGGTTACACCCATCGTCTCCTGGTTGGATTCCGTATGCTCCAATTCAAATCCGGTTTCGTTTTCTGCAAATATTTCGGGCACTTTTTCCGGACCTGGGATGGTGGGAAATAGTTTTAATCCTTCCCTGGCAAATATTGGAAATAACAATGTTATGTTCACTTCCATTCAGGGGCCTTGTACGGTTTCGGTTTCAAAAAATGTGAAGGTTGTAAATAAGCTTATTGCGTCCCTAAATATCAGTTCTTTAAGCTTTTGTAAAGGGCAAATCAAAAAAGCAGGAATTAATGTAAGTCCAATTGGAGGAATTTTAGCTGGGGCTGGTATCATTGGCGATTCACTTTCTGTAGTTGGATTGAATCCTGGTTCTTATCCTGTTCAATATATTGTAGGTTCCGGTACTTGTGTAGATACTGCAAAGAGGACTTTCAACGTATTTGACTTTCCAAATGCAAGTTTTGTTTTACCTGACACTGTGTGCGAAGGAAGTAAAGATCTGCCTTTGAAACCGGCAGATTCATTAAATACCACCTACCAGTTTGCTGATCAAGGTGTTTTAGGGCAATTTCCGAATTTTAGGTTTTCTCCTTCTCTAATTTTAAAAAGTACTACCACCAGAGTTTATAATTTCGTTACGAAAAATGGTTGTACAAGTAGTTCTGAACAATTTATTTATATCCTTGAAAAGTTTAAACCAAAAGTTTTATTTCCAGATTTGAAGTCAACGTATTGTTCTTCAGACAGGAGTTTCATTCCGGTTTCAAACCCTCCGGGACAATATTTTATGAATGGCCAATCAGTTGATTCTATAAAACCTTCCCGGTTAACTGTTGGAAATTATTCCGTAAAGTCGGTTTATAGACCTGCTACAAGCCTTGAATGCATTGACTCATCTTCTGCGATTTTTAATTTCAAAATCATTGAAACTCCAAAACCAGACCTGGGGAGAGACCTCACTGTGGAATCTGGTCAAAATATTGAAATTGACCCCAAAATTCCGGGCCCCTATTCGTGGACTGTCAATCCTGTCCCAGGTCTGCCTTTAGATGAATCAAAGCCAATAAAATTTAAAGCAGAACAAAATGTCGTTATAAAAGTGATTGCCTCTGATGTTACAAAAAGCTGCTTTAGCACAGATTCAGTATTTGTAAAAGTTACACCTGCTTTGTTTTTTCCAAATCTTTTTACGCCGGATGGTGATGGCGAAAATGATTCCTGGTTTATTGCAAATGCCTATCCAAACATGGAGGTTAAGATATTTAATCGATGGGGAAAAGAAATATACAAAGGAATCATTGAAAATGACATTGCATGGAAGGGCGAAGAGGCCGCTGATAACAGTATTTATTTTTATTCTGTTACCAATCCAGCTGATGGGAGAATCTGGTCAGGTTGGGTAATGGTTAAAAAATAATTTGGGTGGATAAAAGAACGTAAAGACCTAAACTACCTTCTTTTACTGCTGAAATAGTTGAAAAATAAGACCACAAAAATCAGGAATAAAAAAGATTGACAGCACACCATCATTTTGCCCAATTGGGTTGTAGGGTGAATGTCACCAAATCCTATTGAAGCCGAGGTTACAAAGCTGAAATAAATATAGTCAATTGGCGTTGTGGCATTAGGAGTTAAGGCATCAAATCCTGCAAAAAGGACTCCAAACTGAAGGCTTATTTCAAGGTAATTTACAAACAATAGCAAAATGGTTCTATTGGCTGACCGGGTTTGATTTTGAATATCAGAAGTGAAAACCAATGAGCCTAAGTAGGTTACAGTTTCTGTCAACAAGTAAACGGTTAAAAAAAGTAAAACAGGACTATGGCTCTTTTCTGTAAAAAGAATAACCAGGGGAAAAAAAAATTTGAACAAAACATAAGATTCAATTGCCAGGTTTTTATAGGTTAATCCCCTTTTGCTAAATATTTCCCTGATATAGATTCCTGGAAATAAAAATTGAATGCTGAGTAAAAATAGCCTCAGGATTCTCTCGAGGCCAGTATCGTTGTGATTTTCATTTTCCCAGATCTTTCTCAGGTTTTCTAACTGGCCATCCACCACAGACTTGGCAATAGTTGTGTTGTGTTCTGGTTTTCCGAAAAATAATTTTTTTAAATGCCTAACCATAAAGAGAAACCGTTGGGTATGCCAAATCTATCAGATAAATGTATAACCAGTTCAAATATTAAGAAATATCTGTTGCGCGGTCCGGTTTTATACCAGGTTTTAATTTATACAATCTAATGGTGTTTTGGAGTATTAAGAGATTGTATTCCAGACCATAATTTGGATTTCTGCATGCAATACGTAGTATTTGAAAACTCAAAAAAAAGCCCTTTCAAGCTGAAAGGGCTTTTCAATTTGTTATTTAACCAAAACGTCAAACACGTACGTGGTCGAGTAGAAAGTGCTTTTTCACCGTTTTAACCATATCGGCAGAGCCTATATGAAGAGGCGATCTTTTATGCAATTTCGTAGGAATTACTTCCAAAATTCTTTGTTCTCCATCAATTGCCATTCCACCGGCTTGTTCTACTATGAAAGCCAAAGGGAAGCACTCATAAAGTAACCGAAGTTTTCCTTCCGGATTCTTGGTTGATTGAGGATACATGAAAATACCTCCCTTCAACAAGTTCCTGTGAAAATCAGCAACAAAAGACCCGATATACCTTGCAGAATAATTTTCTTCATGACAATATCTCAGATACTCTTTTATGGCTTGCGGAAATTGAGCGAAGCCGCTTTCATTAATTGAATAGATTTTGCCTTTTTTGGGCATTCTCATATTTGGATGGCTTAAATAGTATTCACCAAGTGAAGGCTCATAGGTAAAACCATCTACCCCAGCCCCACTTGTTAAAACCATCATTGTGGAGGAACCATATAAAATGTACCCAGCGGCAACCTGTTTTGTTCCGCCTTGCAAAATATCTTCGCTTGTCGGAGGAGTCCCTGTTGGGGTAACTCTTCTGTAAATTGAGAAAATAGTACCTACAGCAACATTGACATCTATGTTAGAAGAACCATCTAAAGGATCGATGGCCACAACATACTTTCCATTATGATTGCCTGTGTCTATTAATTCTTCATCTTCTTCAGAAGCAATGGCGCAAACTTCTCCACCATTTTTTAAGGCCCTGATAAATCTGACATTGGCCACAACATCCAGTTTTTGCTGGTCTTCTCCATGGCCGTTTTGAGTTCCATAAGACCCTGAAATATTTGTTAGACCCGCCCTGTTTATTTCTCTGTTTACAATTTTTGAGGCAATGGCTATGTCCCGAAGAAGTTGTGAAAATTCTCCTTTAGCAAAAGGAAAATTTGATTGTTGCGTATTGATAAACCTGTCCAGTGTTGTACCAATGGGCAGAATGAGTTGATCGAATTGTCCGTCTTTCATGGTGTAAAAATAACAGGTTTTTATGAAGCTAATTCTAATGGTTTTGGCGCCCCCGCTAAAATACTTTGGTCTGCCACATCTTTGAACTTTTCAAAGTTTTTAATGAACTGTTCCGCTAATTTATTGGCTGCAATGTCATATCCGTTTTTATCAGTCCAATTGTCTTTTGGATTTAAAACAAATACCGGAACACCAGGGCAAGAAATTGGGACCATAACCCCAAAAACAGGATGAGGTGTATATTCAACCTGTGAAAGTTGTCCATTCAGTGCTGCTGTAATTATGGATCGGGTATGGGCAAGTCTCATTCTTGAGCCAACCCCAACAGGACCGCCAATCCAGCCTGTATTGACAAGCCAAACATTTACATTTGAGTTTCTCAGCTTGTCTCCCAACAAACTGGCATACTTTCCTGGGTGCAATGGTAAAAAAGGTGCTCCAAAACAGGATGAAAACACCGCTTTTGGCTCTTTCACACCTTCTTCCGTTCCAGCCACTTTCGCGGTATATCCTGAAAGAAAATGAAACATTGCCTGGTCTGCTGTTAGTTTTGAGATCGGAGGAAGAACCCCTTGTGCATCAGACGTTAAAAAGAAAATATGAGAAGGTGAAACTCCTGTAGATACTTCTTTTACGTTTTTGATATAATGAATTGGGTAAGATACCCTTGTGTTTTCAGTTACACTATCATTGGCAAAATCAATGGTTCTGGTTTCTGGAATAAACCTCGTGTTTTCCAAAACGGCACCAAACTTAATTGCATTAAAAATGTCGGCTTCGCCTTTTTCACTGAGGTTAATTACCTTGGCATAGCAACCTCCTTCAAAATTGAAGATTTGATTTTTTGACCAGCCATGCTCGTCATCTCCTATTAACTTCCTGTTTGGATCTGTTGAAAGCGTGGTCTTTCCTGTTCCGGAAAGGCCGAAAAATAAAGCAGTTTGTCCATCTGGTCCTTCATTGGCAGAGCAATGCATGGAAAGCACTTTATGGTCAACAGGAAGAATAAAATTAAGAACCGTAAAGATTCCCTTTTTTATCTCACCTGTATATCCTGTGCCGCCAATAATGATGCATTTTTCGGAAAAATTGATGATTGCAAAATTTTTGCTTCTGACACCATCCGTTTCCGGATTTGCTTCAAAGGCAGGGGCGTTGATTACCGTCCATTGAGGAATAAAATTTTCCAATTCTTCTTTCTCTGGCCTGATGAACATATTGTGAACAAAGAGGTTATGGTAAGCCTCGGTATTCACAATTCTTGCACTTAGTTTGAAATCATTTGAAGCACATGCGAAAACGTCCTTTACAAATAACTCTTTGTCAGAAATGAATTCTATTAATTTAGCTTTTAAGCTTTTGAAAACTTCCGGGCTGATTGGGTTGTTAAATTCTTTCCACCAAACATGATTTTCTGTTGTGGAATCTCTAACGATGTATTTGTCATTGGGTGCACGGCCAGTAAATTTTCCCGTGTCGCACATCAATGCTCCGGTGTCTGTCAGAATGCCTTCTTTTTTATCAAGGCTTTTTTCTATCAGGTTTGCCGGAGATAAATTCCAATTTACCTGTTCGGAGGTATGAATGCCAAGGGCATCCAAACCTTCCAGTTTGGACTTAATGCCAAGCTCTTTCATTAATGGTGTATAAAAAATGGTGTATTAATAGGTGTAGGAACTTCGAATATTTCTATTTTCCCAGATGCAAAGATCTGAAAAGTTATTTATTCAAAACAAAATTTTATTTGCTTTTCTTGTTAATTTGAGCCCATAACACAGCAAAATCTCAATAGATTTTATCTAAAACCAGATTTTGCCAAATAATATATTTTTTAGAATTGTTTTTAGGGTTATTTGGATTTCTTAAAATTATTATATTTTTTTAAATAAATACAGGATTTGGACTGTGGTAGTTTTACCTTAAGTCCATATTTTTCAGATAAATACCCTGTATCTTTTTAGGGGAAAACGGAAAAAATAAGCTCTTTTCCGGGATTTGGGTCTAAAAAAAAGGTTGTTTTTCTAAAATTCAGACTCCATGCCATTTAGAAATTTAAAAGGCATCTACAAAGTGCAGAATTTCATATTCTGATTTTTTACCCGTAATCCCGATGATGTCAAATCGAATGAAACCTTCGTATCGATTTAATATCTGATATTCCTCGGACGCATTTTTGATTCTAGTTGCTTTTTGTTGGGTTACAAAATCTTCAGGATTTCCAAACCATGCATTTTTTCTGGTCTTGACCTCGACAAACACCAGGGTGTTCTCCAATATGGCAATAATGTCAATTTCGGATTTTCCAGTTCTCCAATTTTTTTCAAGAATCCAGTACCCCAGATTCCTAAGAAACTCTTCCGCAAGTTGTTCGCCCCAATCCCCGATTTCTTTGGTTTTTACCTTTTCCATGTCGGTTTTTTAGGTTTGTTCATTTTAAAAATTTAAAAGCCGATTCCCCAAATAAAGGTTTGGGCGCTTCCCGGGGCAAGAATCTGAAGGCCACCATCCTTATCCTGAAGGGCATTTGCCCGGGAGGTCATAGGTTCAATGGCAATTGAATTGCGGTGAGGAGGAGTATAAATCTGTACATAACCATATCCTTCGCTTCCTGCTTTCTGCCAGATATAAAACTTAAGTTTTTTTTCAGGGTCGAAAAGCTGAATTGTAGAGGTTTCTGATTTTTGAATTTCAAAACCGGTATCCAGATGGGTATCTCCGATGGTTTGGGGATTTTCGAAAAGCCGGTAAGATATTTTATTTCCATTGGGTATCATTTGCCCATCTACCTCCAAAGCCTTTACATGTGAAACATTCATAATCAGGCTGTTAATTTCTGAGCCTGTTTTGAAATAGGGATGCCAACCCATGCCAAAGGGTAAATTCTCATTTCCACGATTTTGAAGCCGAGTTTTGATGGTAAGTCCATCGCTTTCAGTTAGGAAATATTCAATGTCGACCTGATAATCAAATGGATAATATTCAGGCTTTAGCATTGGCTTAAACCTTAAATGGAGACTGGCGAATTCCACACCTGAAGTGTGATTCATCACTTCAAATTTTTTATTGAATAAAAAACCATGCAGTGCGTTATTTCTGGCTGGTTCATTGATTGGAAAACTAAGTTCCTCATCGCCATTCTTCCATTTTCCATCCTTCAATCGGTTTGGAAATGGAAACAGAAAAACACCTTTATAAAACTCACCTGTTGAATGTGGCTCATCTGCTTCATTATAGCCATCAATGATATTTTCCAGGGTGTTGTTTCTGGTTTTAATGATTAAGGAATTTAATGCCCCACCGTATTCCGGAAGTATTTCAGCAGATATTCCAGATTGGTGGGAGAGAATAATTTTTTGAGATGCATTAAATGATTGAATCTCTGTTTTAAACATTGTTTGATCAGGTTTTAGGAAACTAAATGGGCCAGACTGATTCGGGTCGAATTGAACCAGAAATTAATATTGGTTATCTGTTTTTGAGCGAATTTTTGTAAGAGCAAATATTAAAATTAAAATTTTATTTTTGTTTTTGTTTTATCCGGTTTTGATAAAAATAGATTCCTTAACCGGCATTTAATGGCCTTTTATCGAGTCACTTACCTGCATGAAAATTGGCTAATCCTTCTATTGCCGATGAAAGAATTTGACCGCAATGAAGTCCTGATTTTTTTATCTCCTCCTGAAGAATGTCTTTAAAATGTAGCGCCACACTTCCTAAAAAGTGAACCGGTAATAAATCTGATTGGCGATAAGGTAGAACAAATCTTGAAAGAAAAAGCGCAAAAGATTGGCCAACCAATTCTGAACACCAGGGGTCAGAAATATGCTCGCTAAGGAAGGGTGCAAAACCTGCAAGGAACCTGTTTGGGTATTCCTCATGGTAGATTTTGTGCAAGAAGCCATTCCTTTCCAAAGCATAATTCTGGCTGAATTTTTGCCATAGATATTCAGGCATTTCTTTATGAAACCATTTGACAACCAATGTTTTGCCCAGATGTCCAGCGCTTCCTTCATCGCCCAGCCAGAACCCCAGGTTGGGTAAGTCAGCAATAATTTCTTTGCCGTCAAACAAGCAGGAATTTGAGCCCGTGCCAAGAATACAAGCTATTCCGGGTGAATGCCCGCACAATGCCCGGGCAGCACCAAGCATGTCGTGGTTGATGTGTATTTCTGAATCAGGGAAGAAAACCGACAGTGCTTTTTTTACTGAGTTTTGATTTTCAGGGCTTGAACAGCCGGCACCATAAAAGTGAATTTCTGCAATTTTTAATCCTGCCAACTTTTGAAAAACCGGCTCATGCTTCAAGCCTGCGGTTATGGATTGGCTATCCTGGTAATATGGATTGATTCCGGGTGTGGAGAATGAAATGGGTTCTGGGCCAGCCAGATGCCATGCAGTTTTTGTAGAACCGCTATCAGCAATCAGAATTGTTGGGGAGGTTTTCATTTTTTTTAATTCAAAATTGTTGAAGGATAATTTCAATTCAAAACAAGAGGTTTAGGAACTATTAATAACAATAGAAAGGCGTTTTTTTTATTTCATTTCTGGAATCAAACTTCTGATGGGTTGTTCTAAAGCCAGAATCAATACCGTTAAGTTAAGATTTTTATGTGAACCTCATCCCTTCCCTTCTCCAAAGGAAGAAGGGTGCAAGGCCTTAACTTACCGACATTGAAGCCGGAATATAACTATTTCACTTAGTTTTGCCGCTTTAAGTGTTTGTGCAAAGGAATGACAGATTAGGTTCTTTGTAAGGAAGCCATTCAAATTATTTCATCAAATTTCAGAGTAGATGCAGCTGTTTTATAAAATTATTTACCATCCAACCATTAACCCGATTTTATTATCAATTCTTAAACTAATTCCCGGCCTACCAAAATCTCTCCGGTTTCCTCCATCGGGTGTTATGGATTTGAAATTGAAAAATGGCAATACCATTCAGCTTAAGACCAACCAAACCTGCCATGTTACTTCAGAGGTTTTTTGGAATGGAAGTAGCAGCTATGAATATTCCGACATTTTCGAAAAGTTGTTCGAAAAATCAAAAGTGTTCTTTGATGTGGGTTCTAATATTGGGTACTACTCCATTATGGCTGGAAGGACAAATCCTTCACTGTTAATCTATGCATTTGACCCATCTCCCGGACCATTTCAGTTTTTGTCTGACAATGTAAAGTTGAATCAATTAAAAAATGTATTTCCGTTTCAAATGGCTTTGTCAAATGAGAATGGGTCATTTTCATTTCAGGTTGCCATAAATCCAAAGTACACCTATCTGAAATACAACAGTCTTGGAGGTGGAGGACATTTAGCAGGCCTTAGGGCAGATGAAAGCCCTGTTTTGGTGACAGTGAAGGCTCAGACACTGGATAATTTTGTCTCCGAAAATAACATTACGGGTTTAGATTTGGTGAAACTTGATGTAGAAGAAGCCGAACATCTGGTTTTGGAAGGAGGGGCTGAAACATTAAAAAAATTGAGGCCTATTGTAGTTTGTGAAGTTTTTTCAACAGAGATGTTTCATAAAATTCAAGGTTATTGGAAGGGTTCAGATTATTTGTCCTTTATTTTTTTGGACAATAAGCTGAAGTTGGAGCCTTATTCTGAGGACATTAATATTAGTAGAATCGAAAATTATTTCTTTATACCGGCAGAGAAAAGAGATTGGGTAAGTATTTATGAGGCTTAGAATTAAGTCATTCATTGAATTAAGATAGAACAGATTAGTGGCACATCATCCACATTAAAACAACCCATAAGGGTTGCTGGCAATCAGGAGTTTTAAATTTTAGTTGGGTAGAAGTTTTTACGATACCCACATGCTATTTTTTTGAGGGTTATTGAGATTGAACTATTTGCAAAGTTCCAAACTATTGCATGGTTAAAATTTTTGGTTGAATATTGCAGAATTACACCAACGGCCTTTACCGGGATCATGTCACATTTATTTTATGCATCGATACCTATCTTCGTTTGTTTTCGTATTTGTTTTGATTTGCCAGATGGCAAAAGCCCAAAGCATCGAGCGAATCCAGTTTTCGGGTCTGGCTTCAGACAACAACAATTTTCAACCTGTGGCAGGTTCGCCCTTTGGAAGTTATATGAGTGGCGGCGCCGGTTCGCTGACCGTAGCTTCCGAATATGGCAAAAACACTTTTATTCCTTTGCAGGTTAAAACAATGGACCGTCCAACGGTGGATGTATCGGTTTATCCCAACCCCAGTTCCGATGAGGTTTTTATTGACTGGAAATCGGGCGACCCTGCCGGACAATTTCTGGTATTACTGGATGCCAATGGCAGGGAGGTGATAAAAGAGCCGGTAAAATCCAGCCAAATGAGCCTAACTCTAAAAGATGTAGCAGCAGGCATGTACACACTTCAAATAAGTAAGGGCCTTCAAAAACTGGGCTCATACAAAATCATAAAGTCCAAATAATTTCCATTCAAAAATTTAATCAGTTCCTAACCGTATGAAATCCTTTTATCTTCTATTCTTAGTATCCATTTTAAGCAGCGCTGCACTGGCTCAAAGCACCATTCCCCAGGTAGTGAGCTTTTCGGCAGTGGTACGCGATGCCAACAACCAGCCATTGGCAAACACGCCAGTGAGCATAAGGCTAACCTTTAAAAAAGGCGGTGCTTCCGGCCCATTGGTGTATTGTGCATTGCATCAGGATGTGAGCAATGCCAATGGTTTTATCAGTTTACAATTGAACCGAAATGTGCTGGGTACAGGTTGCAACGGTGCACCGAGCACCACCTTTGAAACCATTCCCTGGAAAGAAGGGGGCTTCTGGATGGAGGTGGAGTACCAGACAGTACCCAACACACCCTTTACCAGTCTGGGCCAACTGGAACTGGCCAGCAGTTTTTATGCCTTTGCGGCGGGGAGTGCAGAAGAGATAAAAGGTGTAAATCTCCAAGGCGCACAAAATGGCTACGTTCTGGCCTATAACCAAAGCACCGGCAAATGGGAACCTACTCCAGCTTCAGCGGGGCCTCAGGGACCAACTGGCCCGATAGGCCCGCAAGGACCTCAAGGCACACAGGGAGTTGCCGGACCTGCTGGCACGCAGGGAACTGCAGGTGTTACAGGACCACAGGGTGCTCAAGGCCCTGCAGGTACAGCGGGTCTAAATGGAAAAACGATATTGAGCGGCACTGCCAACCCAACGGCAGGCCTTGGGACTATTGGCGACTTTTACCTAAACACCAATACCAATACCCTCTTTGGCCCTAAAACCTCAGGAACCTGGCCAGCTACAGGCACTTCGCTTACCGGCCCTGCTGGTCCTGGTTATAGCAATGGCACAACTACCAACCAGATTATGTACTGGAACGGCACCGCATGGACGACACTGAACCCGGGCAGCAACGGGCAGACACTTACGATTTGCAATGGCGTTCTTACCTGGACTACAGGTGGTATTTGCCCTGCCAGCCTTGCAACCCTGACAACAACGACAGTTTCCTCGATCACCTCAACGACAGCCAGCAGCGGCGGCAATATCAGCAATGACGGCGGCGGTGCAATTACAGCCAGAGGTGTTATATGGAGTACAACACAAAACCCAACGATAGCCTTAACAACCAAAACCGTTGATGGCACAGGAACTGGCAGTTTTACCAGCAGCATTACAGGCCTTAGCCCAGGTACAGTGTATTATGTGCGTGCGTATGCGACCAATTCTGCGGGAACGGCCTATGGAAACCAACAAACATTGACCACTACAACAGTGGTAAATAGTATATTTAACCCCAACCTGACGTATGGCACGATGAGTGACAACGATGGTAACACCTACAAGACCATTGTAATAGGCACGCAAACGTGGATGGCAGAGAATCTAAAAACTACCAAATACCGGAACGGAAATGCAATACCAACGAATCTGGACAATACATCTTGGCAAAACACAACTACAGGAGCTTATGCAATATTTTACAACAATGCTGCCAACAATACGAACTATGGTAAACTGTACAACTGGTATGCCGTTGCAGACAGCAGAAACCTATGTCCAGTTGGCTGGCATGTACCCACAGATGCTGAATGGGCGACCTTAGAAAACTTCCTTGGCGGCTATTCTGTGGCTGGAGGCAAGCTTAAAAGCACCTCAACCCTTTGGACCGCCCCCACCAACTTCGGAGCAACGAACGAGAGTGGTTTTTCAGGCCTTGCGGGCGACCGCCGTTACAACAATGGTACTTACGCTGCCCTTGGCTACTTCGGCTACTGGTGGACCTCTACGGAGTCCGAAGCGGCAGCGGCCTGGTTCCGGGCCCTGAATTACTACGATGGCGTTTCGGACCGGAGCGACACCTATAAGCAATTTGGTTTTAGTGTCCGCTGCCTCAAGGATTAAAAAGACCCTCCCGCCAGGTCGGGATCTTCGATTTGTCTTTGTTCGGCGTAGAGTTACTCTACGTCGGAGTGTTGTAGAAACTTAGTTTCGACATGTATGGTTTGCAGAAATATAGCAGCCTGTCGAATGTAACATTCGAAACCACACTGACAAAGACTAAGTCTTTGCCAAACAGTGCATTGGTTCGGCGCACTGCTATTGTTCGGCGTAGAGTTACTCTACGTCGGAGTATTTTAGAAACTTAGTTTCGATATTACGACTTGTGTTGGTTCGAGAGACTCGAACCCATGCAGCGAAGTTCAATCAATAATTTGTAAATAAGTTGAAACGTAGCCAATATGCTTAAAATAGGAAGAGGTTACCAAATCTTTAAGATCTTTCCTTGGAATTGAAAAATGACGCAGCAGATACAGGAGTGCATTTTTCAGAGGCAACAACTCTACTTTCACAATATCAAAAATAATATCAGCGTCTATCCCTCTGTAATCGTGAGCCATTCTGTTTCTTAGGCCAACAATAGAAATCCAATTGATCTGAGGCTGAAGATTTAGCAAGGGCTCTTCTATTTTCTTTGTTTCTTCACCTATGGCCAACAATAGCCGGCTGATGGCATTAAAATTCATTTGGTCATTGGCTTCTCTCAATTCCTGTCCATTTTGAAAAGAACCGGAATAAATTTCAATTTTTTCAATTGCTTCCAGAGTCGTACAGATGTAAAGTAAGGAAGTTTTTTCAAACATAAATCACCGTATCTTTTACTGTAAGCCAAACCAATGGATTGATATTTTGCAGGCGAACCAAATCAATATCAGAAATACCAGTATGGCTTGCTATGGTTTCCTCCAGCAAAATAAAATCCTTAAAACTCAGACTTGCATTTTCTTCCAAATCATAGAGTACATCCAGATCACTGCCCACGTGATATTTGTCTTTTGCAAAACTGCCAAATACACCCAGGCTTTGTAGCTTGAACCGCTTGCGAATGGCAGGGCTTACTTTGCTTAATTGCTCCACAACTGTATTCATTTCATGCATTTTGTGCAAAGGTAAGGCAAAATTCACAAATTGTTTATGAATACCCCAATCCTGCTGTCTGACATTTTAGCGAAGCGAATGTCAGACTACAGATAAAGCCGATTTGCAATCGGCGAAAAGCTTTTTAGATGCCAATCTTAAATTTTATTTGTATTTTATATTAGTTGCAGCAGGTATTGTTGAAAAAGAATATTTGTTAAGCAGCTGAATAGATTTTTATGGGACCAGAATTGGTTTGTTGGAACTTGCAATATTTTAAATATTTTCTAAACAAGAAGTATTCGCGGATTGCAAATCCGCCTAACCTATCGTCCGACATGCGCTTCGCTAACATGGCGGACAGCGGAATATAATGCAACTTACGATATGTTGCTGGAGATGCACCAAACCTATAAGCTCTTCGCAGCGCTTATGGGTTTTTTTTCAGGTTTATAACCGGATAAGGTTTAAAAGGGAGTTTTAATAGAAGATTCTTAGTACCCTAGCCAAAGAAATTTATCCTTTTATTTAGTATTGCTTGTCAGGTTCAAACCTGCAATAAAAAAAAACAGGACCCTGTGAAGGTCCCGTTTTTTGTAGGTTTTGTAGTTTAAAGTGCTACTTTTTACTGCCAGCGGGTTTTTCTCAATTTTCCGTTGATGGTCACTGTCACTTCATTGTCGCAATTGCCATTTCCAAAATCTATAACCTTGGTTTTGCTGTCATTGGCAATGGTCAAAATTCCGGAGACTGGTTTGTAAATTCCCTGTAAAGCGCATGCAGATTTTCTGACGATGTCTGAAGTCGCTGTCCAGGTGTAGGTTCGGCCTCTTCTGTCAATGCCTGTTACTACACTGCCAGCCAAAACGGTGTGGACATTGTCCCATCGGTTGCCCGGTACATTGAGTTCCAGTTTTATGTTTTTGGTTCCTTGCTGGGTAAAACTTGCTCCATCAGAAAAATTAAGCTTCATGTCCAGTTCTCTTTTGATATCCAAGGAATTGGCTGATTCTGTCTGGCTGGTATTCGTGGTCGTTTTTTTACTTGCATTGTCAATCATTACAAAATCTTCTCCGCCTGGTTTCTTCACGCCATAGTTGATAAATGAAGTCACGATTACAGCATTTGGCTTTCTGATTCTATCCGTAAAGGTCCATTCGATAATTCCCTTTCTCGTTTTTCCGTCGTTTCCAACACAGCCTGTTCCAAAATTTACCGTCACCTTTCCCGTTGAGTTATTTCCTTTTCTAACTACTGTAAATGTGCCGCATCCATAAGGATAGGTTACCGTATCGCCTGTATTCACCCTTCCAAAATTTATAGATTCTTTGGCCATTATGTCATCTTCTATTTCTGATACATCCTCAGATTCTGCTTCTGCTCTGTTTCCATCCACGGCCACCTCCTGGTCAGCTGTAAATGTATCGGGGTCTTTGTCATCTTTTTTGCAACCAAAAGTTGAAATGGCTAAGCCTAAAATGGCGAGTCGGATATATGATGTTGTTTTCATTTTTTTAAATAATTGAATTTGGCCCTTTGAAGACCAAAACTTCTATAAGGTTTAATCTTCTGTTTTTTTTATTTTGAAAGTTTTAATAAAGATATGGAAATGGCTTGATAATCAGTATTATATTTTTGTATTTTATCAGAATTTATTTATTTTAATTGTGTTGAAATCTGGCTGTTTTGATTTTTTGACTGAAAAGCAATCCGGATTTTCAGTTTAAAATATTTCAGAATCCTGTTCCGGCTGGAGTTTAAAAACCTGCCTGAGTCGTATTTGCACGAATCAATACAAATTTTGATTTATCTTTCTGAATCCAGGCATATAGCCGACGCTAAGTTTACAACACACTGGCGAAGAGAAACTCTTCGCCAAATCATTGTTTTACGAGGAACCATAGCATTTTTTTCAGGCTTGGGCCAATCAGGATATAGTTTCCTTACCAGCCTGATTTCTGTGTTTTATTGGTAACTGATTGGTTGTAAACCCTCAGTAAATAAAAGTCTGTTAAAATGATTTGGTTTGAAAAATCAATAATTCAGGCTTTTTTTGTCCTTCATTATCATCTTTCTTTATGAAAAAAATTAACCTTCTATTTTACAGCATCATATCCTCATTTTTAGTTCTTAGCTTTTCATGTAAAGAAGACACCCAGGAAGACACGCCTGTTACTCCGGTTGCGGGATTACCTTCTGTCAATTCCATTTCTGTCAATTCCATTTATTCTGACAGCGCGGTTTTTGAAAGTAAATTAACCTCATCAGGGGATTCGAATCTGGTTGTAGGTGTATGCCTGGATACCAAAGAATACCCAAATTTTTCTTCAGAGTTTGTCACATATGATACCATGCCTGCAGGAAAATCAACTTTTAAATCGATAGCAAGGAAACTGGTGCCAAATACCAAATACTTTTTCAGAAGTTATGCACAAAGCAAAAAGGGGGTTTCATATGGCGAACAAAATTCTTTTTTCACCCTGGCAGTGCCTAAACTGGAAACGGCAGCAGTAAGTTTGATCGGGATAGATTCAGCGACCTCAGGTGGAAACGTTATAGATGAAGGAAAATCATTGGTTGTTTTAAAGGGTATTTGTTGGTCAACTAACCCAAAGCCTACCATCAAATCTGATTTTTTATGGACAATAGATGGAGCAGGAATTGGCCCCTTTATCAGCAAAATGACTATGTTAAAAGCCAATACAACATATTATGTCAGGTCTTATGCAACAAGTGCCAACGGAACCGGATATGGCAATGAGCTTACTTTTAAAACCAAACCATAAAGAAACAGCATAAAAAGCTTGTAAGCTTCTTAATAGCCTCGCCAGGGCCAACGCAGTAGGGCTTACTGAAAAAGTAGGACTATAACGTTTTAATTATAACTCACTGAATTTCAAGCCCATCTCCTCTGGAGAGGGGTTGGGGTGAGGTTAGAAAGGGAAGTGCAACAGCGGAAGTGAGAGTTACAAAAAAATTTTGGGTGCAAGGTTTTTAAGATTTTCAATCTAAAATCCGTTCACCCGGTTTTTTTCTCTGACCCACTAATCCATTCGCCAGCGAATTCCCATATACAATTCTCGTCCCCGGGTTGGGCCCCAAACAGTGGCGGTATCAAAATTGGGACCAAAAGGATTTTGCCAGCCCACAATGGGTTGTCTTTGCCTGAAATCCAGAATATTTTCTATGCCCCCATACCATTCTAGATTTCTCCAAATCCAGGTAACCTGCCCATTGAAAGTGGCGAAAGGCTTTGAAAATTCAGGCCCCAATTCCCCATTCTCTCCCTGAGTTGAGGGAAGATTTTGTTTTCCAAACCAATGTGCATTCAGGTCAATGAAAATCCTGCCATTTATTGGGCGGTAGGAGAGGGCAGTCATCACCCGATGGGTAGGGTTAAAAGGCAAAATAAATTTCCCTTTGGCCTCTTCTCTGTAGACTTCTACATAGTTGTAAACCGTTTTGAACTCCCATATTTCGTTGATTTTCAGATTTGTTTCAGCCTGAAAACCATTTGAAACTGAATTGCCACCAAAGTTTCGGATTATCGCTTTACCTCGCCTGGATTCAAAATCTGGAAAAAACTGGTTTGTAAACCGGGTCTGATAGAAATCGATGGAGAATGTGCCTGTTACTTTTTCCCTTTCCAAAAGGCAGGTATAGTTGGCCCCCCAATTCAGTGCTTTCTCCGGATTCAATTTTTCCTCAAAAATCAAATCCCTGCTGCTTGCCAGTAGGGTAATGTTTTCAGTAAACAGATTTACCTGCCTCCAACCCGTTCCAACAGATGCCCGGACAGTATGGTTTGGAAATAAGTCAAGCTTCAACATGGACCTTGGGGTTAAATATGACCCAAAGGTTTGGTGCCGGTCCCATCTTATTCCTGCGATCCATGTGATTTTTTCATCCAGAAATTTTCCGGAATACTCAGAAAAAATCCCCGGAACTTTGAGATCAGTATTGTAACGCCCGGCAAAAGTTCTATTGGGCATCGTATCTGAAAACGAAATGTCTTCCACCAATTTCTGGTACTTGAAACTACCTCCCCAGGTGAGGGTTTGAGATTCTGTCAGATTCCATTGGTGCTGGACAAGGACATTTAAGTTTTGCTGTTTTCCTTTAAATTGCAGGGTTCCGAACCAGGATTTCTGCTCCTGCCCAAATGCCGAAATCTGGCTTTGAACGGCATGAATTGCTGAAAAGCGATAGCCGGTTTTTGCGATAAACTCGGGCTGAAAATATTCCAATGTTTGACCATACACCTTCGAACTGCCTTTGTCAGTTTCCGGGTTGAAAAGCCGTTGACCACCAATTCTGTTTTCTTTCGTTGCCCTGAAGCTCAATTGGGTAAACCAGCCTGCCAGATTTTCTTTGCTGTAATTCCACCGGTTAAAAATGGAATAACGGGAGAGCAAGGGCAAATCCATAAATCCATCACCATCCCGGTCTCTTTTATTGCCGGGTTGTACCAAATGTATTCCAAACAAGGAGGCCCAATTTTTCTCTTTCCCGAGGGTGGTAGAAAAATTGGCATTCAAATGTTTTTCTCCAAAGTTGTTTATATATCCGTTTGCATAAAGCCGGGGCTCTTTTTCTCCGCTTTTTGATATCACGTTGATTTGGCCACTGATGCTTTCAAATCCCTGAATGACAGAATTGGCACCTTTGGAGACAAATATTTTATCAATAATAGAGGCAGGTACAGCGCTGATTCCATAGGTATAGGTCAAGCCTTGAAAAAGTGGAAGTCCATCCATCAAAACCTGATTGTAAACACCGGAAAGACCCAAAATTCGAAGCTCTTTGGAATTGGTCAGGACGTTTGTGGTTTGTGGCTGGACGGTGCCCTGCGTTTCAAAGCAGCCAGACATATCGCAGCAAGCCGCCTTGGTAAGCTCTTTTTGGGTGATTATCTCGGTTTTTATGGTAGATTCAGATGAAATGAAACTACCTTGTTTGCGCTTGACGATATGAACATCGGCAAGATCTTTGGCCACCAGGGTTAGTTCAATGTTGGCAAACTTCACATCTTTCACCAGAAAAGTATCTGTTTGAAATCCCCGGCAACCTGCCACCAGATAAATTTCAGCGCTGTCGATAATGTCAATTTTGAAATTACCATCTTTTCCGGTGCTGACATTCTCTTTTTGGCCTGGCCATTTTACCCACGCACCAACCAGTGCATTATTTTCTTCATCCGTTATCTGGCCATTCAGCACTTGTGCCTGTACGCTGCTGAATGTGAACATAGAAAAGAGGAAGACAGCAATTGCGAAAGGCAACGCCATATTTTTAAACATAAAGAAGGATGTTTTTGATTTGTTAATTGTTATAAAATTCGCCTTTTAAAATAAGTAAAGGCATGAAATTCAAGACAATAAACGGGGAGGTTGCCAGGATTCGGACGAAAAAGGCAATAAATACCGCTCGCCAGAAAATGGGGAATAAGTTGGTTTTGTAAGCTTCTCCTCAAAAATTGGGAATGATATTGAAGGGATAACTACAAAGCAGCAATTGTGGCATTGATAAGGATTGCAAATCCCGGTAGGGGAGGAGTCTTCATCTTTTTGGGAAGGACCGGAATTACAACAACTGTCTGAACAACCGGTACTGACTTCAGAAGTCAAAAAAGAATAATCAACCGGACCTGCCGAAAGTGCGATGGTGAGAAACAATAAAACCCTTGCGAGGTACTTCGACATGATGGGGCAAAATAAAGACATTTCTGATCCGGATTCAAGTTTTTTGTTTAATGGGCTGATTTATAATAGATTGATTGTCGGCTTGTGAAGTTCATACTTATTTCCTCGAATGGCGGACCAAAAAGTATGCAAAAACTCTTGTTTTTCGAATGTTCCAGCTTCCTTCCTGCCCATCTGCCTTTGGCGGAAAAACATCCTCCCTGCCTTTTTAAAAAGCCTTTCATATTTATCTTAAATTCCAAATTTAAACAGTTGATAATAAGTAGGGTCCACTGAAAAAGTAGAAATCTAACGCACAAAATCCTTCCTTCCAATTAATTGTCGGTTTCCGAGATTCATACTTTTTGGCATTGCCCCAAAAAGTATGCAAAAAACTCTAGCTTTTCCAATGCTCCTTCCCGCTTCCGGCC
>JAIXQU010000048.1 GCA_027485575.1 Cytophagaceae bacterium | reverse complement strand
TTTATGTCTGGTTTTACAACTGGAAATTTAAGTGTATCAGCAAGTAATTGTCTTGGAACCTCATCTGTAAGAACCATTTCAATGAGTAGAAACATAGGAGTACCAGGCTCAATTTCCGGACCTGTGCATGCTGTTTGTGCTGGTTCTACGCAATCCTATACCTGCCCAACGGTTGTGGGGGCAAGTATATATGTCTGGACCGTACCGGTAAATGCAGTCATAAATAGCGGACAAGGTAGCAATTCAATAAATGTTTCATTTCCAAGCACTTTTACCAATGGTTCTGTGAGGGTTAATGCAGGTACAAATTGCTTTACAAGTACGAACAGATCAATTACAGTTTATTCAGTTCCTGTAGCACCTTCAACCATTAGCGGTCTTTTTAATGGGGCTTGCAACGGAACAACAGAAATTTATACTTGCCCCATTTCTACAACCGGGGCCACCAGCTATACTTGGACAGGACCTGTGGGATCCATCATCAATAGTGGTCAGGGAACCAACTCCATAAACATTACGCTTCCAGCTTCTTACACTAGCGGCAGCATTACTGTTGTCTCCAATAATAGTTGTGGGTCAAGTACCATCAGAAGTTCTACAGTACGTTCAATTCCTGCCACCCCAGGTACCATTGCCGGTCCGGCAAGTGTTTGTCCATTACAAAACAACCTGAATTATTCCGTTGTTCCTGTTTCAGGAGTTTCTTATTCATGGTCTTTACCAGGAACTGGCTCGATACTAAGTGGTCAAGGTACTGCCTCAATTTCAGGAACATGGGGAACAGCTGCAGGAAGCGTAATGGTGAGTGCCGTTAACGCATGTGGAAATTCACCAAAAAGAAGCAAATCTGTAAGCGTAACTGCTTGCCGCTTAGGGCTTGATTCTGAACAGGATAATGAAGTACCATTGACTGAATCAATATCTGTTTATCCAAATCCGGGAAATGGAAAATTTAAACTATCATTCGAAAATATAACCGGTGGGGTAAGCGTACAAATTTATGATATGAAGGGTGGCCTTGTGTTTGCCAAGCAGGTTTCCGATGCAAATTTAACGGAGGATATAAATTTAGAAAATGAGGCAAATGGGGTTTATTTGGTCAAAATTCAATCAGATAACCTTAGTAAAAACATCAAATTGATAAAAGAGTGAATTCCCTAAGGGATTAGAATCCGATTGTAATTGTCTTTAAATAAGGCAGTTCCTAAATACAGGGGCTGCCTTTGTTTTTTTTAAAGCAATATTGTTTCAAAGGCAAAGCTCAGACTACAAGGGAATTCGCCATTGTTGGTATTGCCACCAACAATAATTACTGCCGAAGCCTATCCTTGATTCCACAGATTTTATGACCATCTCTCGCCATTGTTGGTGTTGTCACCAACAATAATTCCTGCCGAAGCCAATCTTTGATTCCACAGATTTTATGGCCACCCCGGGTTGTTGGTCAAAGGACACAACAACAGCAAATACTTCCACTTTATTATTCGCTTATCCTGGAGTTGTTGGTCAAAAGACACTACAATAGCAAAAGATCTTTTTTTTCAATGGTCCATAAATCAAGGATAAAAACCCAGTCTCCTATCTGTGAAAGTTACAACTCTTGAATCTTATTGTAAAACGCTTACAGTTAGCACCAAACTAGCTTTGCCTCAATTTTAAAAATGAAGCAAATGAAAAAATCGCCACTTGTTTATTCCATAGGTATTGTTTTGGGTTATGCCTGTATTGCATGGGCTTGCAACAATGAAAAACCGCAAGTAAAATTCACCACCAAACAGCACATGGAAGCAGAAGCCCAAACCATAAAAAATATGCAATCTGCATTCGAAGGGGAAGTAACTGCGACAGCCAAATACGATGCCTATTCAAAAAGAGCAGAATCGGACGGCTATCATAACATTGCCTTACTTTACAATGCTGTGTCAGCGGCCGAGAATATCCACGCCATAAATCACCTGGCAGTATTAAACGATGCTGGCGCCACCATTCCAATAATAAAACCAAATTTTGAAGTAAAATCCACAAAAGAAAATCTTAATGAAGACATCAATGGGGAGGCCTTTGAGGCTAAAACCATGTATCCTCAATTTTTAAAATCCGCTGAGGAGGCAAACAATCAAATAGCTGTTTTGAGCTTGACTTATGCCATGAAAACCGAACAAAAACACAAGTTCTTTTTTGAGCAGGCTTTGGGAGACATCAACAGCAACACATTAAACAGCTTGCCTTCCCTTTATTTTGTTTGCCCGGCTTGCGGCAATACTTACAGCACGGCAGCACCCAGGCATTGCGACTTTTCATTGACTGAGGGAAAACAGTTTATAAAATTTGAATAACCCAGCCATGAACCAAACGCATATTCATCTAGTCATTACCCACCTGCCCATCTTTGGTTCTTTTTTGGGTGCACTAGTGCTCATTCATGGCATTGGGATGAAAAGCAATCAAACCATTATTGCCTCCTATAATCTATTTATCCTTTCTTCTATTGGGGCAGGCATAGCCTATTTTACAGGCGAAGCTGCGGAAGAAACTGTAGAGGATATTGCAAGTGTTTTGGAGTCGAGTATTAAAGCACACGAAGATTTTGCCATGTATGCATTGGTTTCTTTAATCATTTTGGGCCTGGTTTCCATTCTGGGTATATTTTTTACTTTAATGAATTCAACTTTTGTCCGGTCATTCGACTTCTTTGTCCTTTTCGTTTCGCTCATTTCCTTTGGTCTGGTTGCTAGAACCGGGTATCTGGGAGGACAGATAAGACATACTGAATTGACAGATGACCTCAAATCACCAGCTGCGGAAGGAGCTGAGAAAAGCACTGAATATTCGGATGAAGAAAGCGAAATCTGATGCAATTAAACTTCAGACACCTCCCCTACTTCAACACTGGACTGCTAAAGAAGAAAATGTGGCAAAGGCCTTGATTACATCAAAGACCTAAACAAAATAAACAATGTTCCGGCAATGATCATTGATGCTGGCAATGTGAGAAGCCACGCAAGCAGGATGTTTTTCACTGTATCCTTTCGAAGGTTTTTTACACCCTTACTGGCAACCATACTACCGGCGATTCCGGAACTTAATACATGGGTTGTACTTACCGGTAAACTTAAATAGGTAGAAAAGGCGATAGTTGAAGCAGCAACCAATTCAGAAGATGCGCCCTGTGCATAGGTAAGATGTTCTTTGCCAATCTTTTCCCCCAGAGTTTTCACGATTCGCTTCCAGCCTATCATTGTTCCAAGTCCAAGCGAAATAGATATAAGAAGTGTTACCCAAAATGGAGAATAATCAGTATGCGGTTTCAATCCATCCAAACTCACGTTTAACAACTTTCTGTCGGAAATACTGATGGCTACATTCTGACTTTTTTGGAGTATGGTAACTGATTTATTCAGTCTGATAAGTAATCCTCTGATTTCCAGCTTTTTTGCGGCCGTTAGTTCTTTGGTTAGCCTGCTGGATTCAGCCGCATTTCTCAATTTGGAAAGATATCCAAAGGATGACTCTATGGTAGATTTTTCCTTCACGCCCAAAAGATTGGTATCTACTTTTGCCAGCACATGCTCAATATTATTGATGTGAGGCAATGTTATATTGATTGGCTTTGCGGTATTGAGCGCAAAATAAGCGGGCATTATTCCTATCAGAATCAACATCATAAGTCCAACTCCCTTTTGTCCGTCGTTTGCACCATGCGAAAGACTAACTCCTGTGCAGGTGGCCACCAATATAGACCGAATCCAAAATGGTGGATGCTTTCCTTTTTTGGGTTCTTTAAAAATATCATCCCGGTCCACAAATTTCTTTAATACAAACATTAAGAAAATGGTCAGACTAAAACCAACAAGGGGAGAAATCACCAGAGATGCACCTATCTCATATGCCTTTGTATAATCTACCGCTGTTGGGCTTTTCTCATCTATAAATGGAAAAGCAAGCCCAACACCCAGAATGCTTCCAATAAGTGTGTGGGAACTACTGGATGGCAATCCAAAGTACCAGGTACCCAGATTCCAGATAATGGCAGAAAGCAGCAATGCCATGACCAAAGCTATATTATGGTACAAATTGGGATCTACCAGTGCTTCAGTAGGCAATAGTTTTACTATGCCCATGGCCACCCCTATGCCACCAAGAAAAACACCTATAAAATTGCAAATGCCAGATAAGATAACTGCATGCCAGGGCTTTAAAGAATTGGTGTAAATGACAGTAGCTACTGCATTTGCCGTATCGTGAAAACCGTTGACAAATTCAAAAGCACAGGCAGCTAACAGGCATATTATCAGTAGGGTAAATACACCCAGTTCAAGTCCAAACATAGAGTTTTTGCCTTGCAAAGGCGGTCAAATATAGAGGAAAGGTTTTTATTGCTATGTTACCGTTATGTTAACAGAATCTGATATCTCGTTTAATGAAGCATTATTCACAATGGTTTTAATCAAAAAATGTCCAAATCAAACCAAATTCAAACAGACGCCTTTGGCCAGGATAATTTGGTGCAGCAAAGTAGCCCAAACCACCTACTTTCTGCAGTGTGTTGTGTACCTTAAAATATAATCTGGCTCTGTCAATTTTGATATGAGTGAAGGCATCAAAAAGAAAATAGGGTGGGATTACTGTCGATTTCTGCAAAAACCACTGACCAGTTAATGGGTTATAATTCTCTGATGGCCAGAGAAATCTCCAATCCAAATTGAAACCCACCTGAACTTCAAATCCCTTTTTGGAGCGCACTACATCAAACCAATGGGTTGACCGGTACACATAACCTGGCATTTGAGAAATTAATGCGCCCGCCTGAAAAACACGGATAAAGCGGTTTTGGGTGTTAAATCGCTTTCCTATCTTACCATAAAAGCTGATGCTGGCATATTGCATTCTACTTCTCTCATTGGTTTGAAAAGGAGAAAAGCTGGTATCAAAAGCAATCCCGTTTTCAACATCTATATGCTCAAAACCTGAAACCAAAGTCCATTTTCCAAACCGGATTGTGTATTCAATTTTTGCATTAAGCGACTGGCTATTGTTAAATGATTTAAAGTAAACAAGGTTTTTACTAAAAAATTCGGATTGAATTATGGAAGGTTGAAAAGAGATATAACGGAGACTTCCCGAAAAGTTCTTTTTACTCCAAAGGGCGGAAATATCATACTCCTTGTTGTTGATAAATTCTGCTTTAACCTCTGTTTCGCCAGAAGCCAGAACCCCGGAATATTGAAATCCATACAAAATTTCAACCTTGTTTTGAAGAATCGCAAACAGATTATTTCTAAAATCAGTATCCCTTCGTTTGAGGTAAAAACTAAATTCCCGAATCGAGTCCTGCAAACCCGCAGAAATCGTATTTTCCCAAAGTTGGTATTGTCTCAAACTAGATAAGGTATCTGGCACCTTCGAAGCAATTCCCCTCTGGCTTTGAAAATACAACCTGTTTCGCCCATAATAATCAAGATTAGGTTTTGGATCTGTGTAAGTGTTGATTTGCCGGGTTCTTGAATGGGTGGTTCGAAAAAAGAGAGAATTGCCAAATGGTTTAAACACCTGACTTGCATACCAGTTGTTCCTCAAATCTCTGTTTCGTGCAAAATTAAACAATTTAACTGCTTGTAAATCAGGAGAAATAAATAAGCTATCCTGGGCCTGGACAGATTCTTTAAGCCCACCACCTGTTTCATTCTGCAGGTTATTCAAATGCTGGTAATAGGCCCAAACTTTATATCGTTTGTCTTTTGAAATATAGTTGGAAGATAGCCAAACCGAATGATGGTCTGTTAATCGCTCTTCACTTTCAGTAACATTCAAAATTCTTAACGCAGTAAACCGCTGATAATGTGCAGAAATATTCAACCGGGGCAAAATATTCTGTGATAAAGTGACCCGAATGCTTGCCCGTTGTTTTGCGCCTTGTGTGTACTGAACCTCGGTAAACGGGGATAAGGTGTTAAAGTATTTGATTTGATTTGGCCCAGGGATGAGATAATCAAACATATTGACCCCATTTCTCAAACCAATTGAACCTGGCAATTTGTAAAACAAGGGCCTGGCAGAGGTGCCAAAAACACCGAGATTTTGATACATTTCATTTCCCTGATAAAGAAAATCCCCACGTTCTGAAAACTTATCGAGACTTGTATCTCCTAAAAAACTCTTCTTTTCAGAAAGCAGGTTGGCCTCATACTTATATTTTACTGTTTTGTATGAATAGATTTCTTTGGTGCTATCGTCCAGAATCTGCGCCTGTAAAACAGCGATGGATACAAACCAAAAGAAAACACTAATTCCGAATGGCCTCATCCAGTTGTGAAATAAACTTCTGTTCAGGGAAAATCTGAATCGAAATTGGCAAATAATAGATTCGTTCTGGCTTGGGCGCAATGGCGATTAACTTATAAAAATCCTTTTCCGGACAAATAATATTGGCTTCTGCAATATTCTCCATTTCAAAAAAGCCCGGCAAATATCTATAATGATCCGGTTTTGAAATATATTTTAAGACAGAAAACTCATTTTTTACCTGTTGAAAAAATATTTCATTTTTTGCCAAACCTGAAATTGCCACAACCTTCTCCCCTTCTGTCAATATTTTTCCATTGCAATTCACTGGTTTGAGATACTGAATATCAGAAACAAAAATGAATGGATGAAAGAGCCCTGATGCAAACATTTCTGCAGAAATTTTGTCCAGATTTTCTTGGTCAGCCGAAAGTGATTTTGTGAAAATCAAAAAATCTGACCTCTTAAATTCCATTGCAAAGTCGCGGAGCGTTCCAATCGGAAATAAGTAGTTGTTAAAAAATGGCTTATAAAATGTAGACAGCTGGATGACGACCCTGGGCTTAACCCACCGATGCTGCATGGCATCGTCCAGTAAAATCAGGTTTATTTCAGGATGGGCTTCCAAAACTTTTGATATGGCCCTTCTTCTGTCAGAATCGACTGCGAGGACTATTTTTTCGCCCCATTTTTTAAAAATCATATAGGCTTCATCGCCAAGGTCGTATAATCCGGATTGGTTGGTTGCCAATACAAATCCATTCGACTTTCTTTTATAACCCCTTGATATATAAGCAATTTCGTAGGAATGATTCAATTTATCAATCAAATAATCACTCATTGGCGTCTTACCCGAACCGCCCATTTCCAGATTTCCAATCACCACAACCGGTGGTGAAAACTCCTTTTGTTTAAGGATTTTAAAATCGAAAAGTTGATTTCTTATCCAAATAATAAAGCCATAAACAACAGCAATTGGAGAAAAAAGAAACATTCGGAATACATTTGCCATTCAGTCGATCAAATTGAAAAGGCGTAAAACATTTTTTTTCTTTTTCCCATGTAAACAGTCCCTCTTAAGGACTGCAAATGTAGGAATTGCCTGCTTTTTCTTTTTGGTTATTATGGATGGTTTTTCACAAGAAAAACTGATAAAAAAGACTGAATATTATGATGCCAACAAACTGGTAGTTAAGGAGATATATTTTGAAGAAGAAGGAAAACGGGGAATCAAAACAGGTTTATTCACCGGACTTTATTCCAGTGGAAAAGTAAAAATTTCCGGAAACTACAAAAAAAACAAGGCAGAAGGAATTTGGGAAAGGTTTTATGAAAATGGAAATCTTAAAAGCTTGTTCAATTATAAAAATGGAGTTTTAACCGGGAAAGCAAGCATATTCCTTGAAAATGGAAAGCTTTCTCAATCCGGAATTTTCAAGAATGATAAAGAAGATAGCCTTTGGAAGTTCTATTTTGAGAATGGCAAAATCAAAAGCAAAGGATACTACAAAAACGGGATACAAGAGGGCCTTTGGCAATATTTCCATGAAGACAGCACATTAAAAGCCACGTCAATCATCAATCAGGGAAAAGGAATTTATAAAGAATTTTTTACCTCAGGAACGCTAAGAATGGAAGGGTTAATTGTCAATGGCTTAAGCGATTCTACCTGGAAATACTATCATGAGAATGGAAATTTAAAGGCAACGGGCAGTGAAAAATCCGGAGAAAGGGAAGGATTTTGGAGGTTCTTTCACCAGGATGGCACCATAAGTTCGGAAGGACATTTCAAGAAAAATCAGAAAATCGGGCACTGGAAGTATTTTCACGAAAATGGGAAACTGAGTTCAGAAGGGACTTTGGAAAATGATGACAAGGAAGGTGTCTGGAAATTTTATTTACCCTCCGGAACACTCATGGGTGAGGGAAATTTTACCAAAGGCAACGGAGATTACCAGGAATTTTATGACAATGGAAAAGTAAAACTGAAGGGAAAAATTTCAAAAAATCTTTATGAAGGGCCCTGGACTTATTTTTTTGAAGATGGTGGACTGGAAGGTGAATGTAACTACGTGGCTGGATATGGTCAGTATTTCGGCTATTATGAAAATGGAAGTATCAAAATGAAAGGCCAGATGCGGAATGGTCAGAAAGTTGGTTCATGGGATTTGCTTGGAAAAGATGGAAAACTGATTGGTCATTATAAAACCTTTTATGACCTTGTTCAACCAACGGCTCAATTTAAACAAAGAAGGGATTCAACCATTGCTAAACCAAGAAATACAGGGAGACCCGATTATATGTCATCGAAAAAAAGAAGCCGGCACTTTATTTCTAAAGTAAATGAAATCAAAGGCTTCATCGTTTCTGCCAATCCTTTTGCTGCAGCGTTAAGCTCATTCCCAATCGGCATTGAATACTTTTTTCATGACCGCCTGGGATTTGAGCTCATGTTTACGCTTTACCGCCAGCCTTTCTTTGCCAATCACGGAGAGGAAATTGAAAACAAAAGGATTTATACCATAGGAAATTCAATTGACTTCAGGCAAAAACTTTACAGTCCGGACCATGGAAGCGGCAATCTGTACATCGGCCAGGAATTAAGATTTTCGAACTATAGCCATAAACTTTTGGTTATTGAAACCATAGACACTGTAACCGTGGGTCAAAACTTTGAAGGCAAGGAAACCAAAATCGAACTTACACTTTTGGTTGGCAACCGCTTTTTTCAATACTATAACAAACACAATAGCATCACCTTGGACTTGTACACCGGAATTGGTTTCGGATATCGGTTTTCACAAATCCCTGAACAGCTTTTGATTTACAACAGATTGAAAACAAATACATTAACAATCCCTTTCAGATTGGGATTTAATTTTGGATACTTTTTTTAATGCAATACCAGATAGAAAACCTGCTCCCTCTGATAGAAGAAGCGATATCAGAGTTTAAAATTCCAGTTTACCCTGAAAGTCTTTACATGCCTGTAAATTATTTTATGGGCCTTCCCGGGAAAAGAATCAGACCTGTTTTTGTGCTTCAGGCTTTGGAGTTGTTTAAAAAGCCAGAAAAAAAGGACGCTAATGCAGCAATTGCAACCGAGCTTTTCCATAATTTTTCATTGGTTCATGATGACATCATGGACAAAGCCGACCTGAGAAGAGGATTTGAAACGGTTCATAAAAAATGGAATGAACCCACTGCCCTGCTCACCGGAGATGCATTGATGATCTTTGCCTATCAGGCATTAGTATTTGCGCCCGAAAAGGAACTTAAATCCTTGTTAATGAGATTTAACGAAATGTCATTGGCCGTTTGCGAAGGCCAGCAAATGGACATGGATTTCAGTAATTTGCCCTCCGTTCCGGTGGAAGATTATCTGAAAATGATAGATTTAAAAACCGGTGCCCTTATCGCATTCTCATTTGAAATGGCAGGATTTCTGGCAGAAAAAAATGAATCAATCCGTAAGTCATTGAGGGAATTTGGTGCTTCCATGGGCAGATGCTTTCAACTCAGAGATGATTATCTGGATCTATTTGGGCAGGAATCTGTTACAGGAAAAAAACTAGGTGGCGATATTGGAAATTCCAAACTGACATATCCTGTATTGTGTAGTATGGCCCATCAGAAAGGGTCTGAATTTCTATCGATTTGGAATCAAAACCCAGAATCTGGCCAGGCCAGAATAGATCAATGCCTGAAATGGATGCACAAAAATGAAATCCCGAAAATCTGCATTGAATTGATAGACAAAGAGATAAAAAATGGACTTACCCTTTTGGCTGGATTGGAAGGCAATGAAGAAACAAAAATAAGGATTGAATCCCTCTGCCGGCAATTGGCTTACAGAGATAAATAGGTTTTATTTCTTCGGCTTTTTTCTCATGTAGGCTACCCATCCATTTTTTTCCCAAAGCATGGTTAACTCAGGGTATCTTTCCAGGCCATCCTTTCGATTAAATTTTGTAAGGACATAAACATCTTTTCGGGTATTTGGACTTAACAACAAACTGTCTGTCCATTTAAAATTGCTTTCGCTTGCATTACCCTTTTTTACATTCCTCGGTCTGTTTTGTGCTTTTACCCTTGCATAATAATAGGGTGCGAAGCTTTTGTAATTGTGGACCAAAACATAGCAATCTATATCTGCCAGTGACTTAAAAAAATCAACGGCGGTGCCTTGGGTATAAGCCTCTATTTTTCCAATGAAGGCCCAAAGAATAAGAACTATCAACAAGGAATTACCTCCAAACAAGACTGAAATACCGGTTTTATACTTGTTATAGGCAAAAAGAAAAAATGAAACCAACACTACAAAAATCGCAAATGCGCCTGGAAACCACTCCCAGCCCAACCAATCGACCTTTGTTTCCAGGTTGGCTAGCGCAAAAGCATCTTTTGAAAATAATTTAGCCAGAAGGGGCTTGTCCTGCGCAATAAATGGAAATAAAAAAACCACTGTTGCAATTAAAATTCCCTGGATCAAAATACTAAATTTCAACCATTTGGGCATCTGATTGTCACCGTTATAAATGTGAAAAACGGAGAGAGATGCAATAAAAGTTAAAGGAAAATAACAAAGGGAGGAATAGTGAACAATTTTAGATTGGACAATTGAAAACAAGATCAGAACTACCCAGAAAAGAATAACCAAATGGACTTTTAAGTCGTTCAGATGTTGGCGCTCGCTAATTTTCAAATAGTGGCCATGTATAAAAAACAAAGAGGCTGGGAAACAACCCACCAGCAAAACCACAAAATGGTAACCTGGAAATCCACCATGACCGGCATCCTGGGTTGAAAACAAACGGAAATTATATTTCAAAAACTCCTTGATAAACCATGAACCATTTTTAAAATATTCATATCCATACCAGAGCATAGAAATGGAGGCGATTGAAATCAAAAAAACAAGAATCTCCCCAACACTGAAATATATTCTGAATTTCAGAAAAGCCCACCGTAATCCAACTGTAAGACCAAATATCAATAAAGCTGCCGGTCCCTTGGTAATTAACGCCAGCCCAAGAAAAATGCCACTGTATAAGATGAAAAACCACTTATTTCCGATATAGCCTGTCAATAAATAATTCTCCTTTTTCCAAAAATAAACTATGTAAAAATAAAGACTTAAAAATATAAACAGGTTAAACCAAGGGTCAATAATACCGGAATGGAAATAAAGCTGAGGCAAAATGGAACCCGCAAAAACCAATGCCCAAATAATGCCAAATATTTCGCCGTAAAGTCTTTTGCCTATCTGGAAAATGGTGATCAAAGTCACAATTCCACAAACGGCATTGGGAAAACGGGCAGCAAAATCGTTTACACCAAAAATATGCATTGAAACCACCTGAAGCCAGAAAAACAAAGGTGGCTTTTCCCAAAAAGGCATGAAATTGATATACACCCGCCCATAGTCCTTGTTGATATACATCTCCCTTGCGCATTCCGCAAAATTGATTTCATCCCAATCAAATAAATGAACATTTCCCAGAAAAGGGATGAATAACAAACCAGCTAAAACCCCAATTATTAGTTCTTTAGATAAATATTTAGTCATTAAAAAATCTGCTAAAGGTTATGAATCCTTTTTGTGGTTGGAAAGTAATTTTTGAAGAAGCAAGAAAAAGAAACCTAAGGAATTTTTTAAAAATTTATCCTGTTCCTGAAAACTAAATCCTTTTTTTGCAATCCAACTTTAAAACAGACGTGTATTTAAACCAAAAAGTGATAGTGGTTCTTCCTGCATACAATGCAGAACTGACCCTGGAAAAAACCTATAAAGAGATTCCATTTGATATAGTTGATGAACTCGTTTTGGTAGATGATGCAAGTAAAGACAACACATCTGATCTTGCCCGAAAACTTGGAATACAGCATGTTATAAGGCATGAGGCCAATAAAGGGTATGGTGGAAATCAAAAAACATGCTACAGAAAAGCATTGGAGCTCAATGCCGATATTGTTGTGATGTTGCATCCGGATTATCAGTACACACCCAAATTGATCACAGCCATGGTGTCCATCATCGGGCACAAACTTTATCCTGTGGTTTTTGGTTCCAGAATTTTAGGCAAAGGTGCTTTGAAGGGAGGAATGCCCCTTTACAAATATTTTGCAAACAGGTTTCTAACGCTTTTTCAAAATATTCTGATGAACCAAAAATTATCTGAGTATCACACTGGCTACAGGGCTTTCAGCGGTGAAGTTTTAAGGTCACTTGACTTGGCTCAAAACTCAGATGACTTCATATTTGACAATCAAATGATTGCCCAAATCTTTTATAAAGGATTTGAAATTGGTGAAGTTACCTGTCCAACCAAATATTTTGAAGAGGCCAGTTCCATAAATTTTTCCAGAAGTGTAACCTATGGTTTGGGTGTTTTAAAAGTTTCTTGTCTTTATTTTCTGGCTAAAAACGGAATATCAAAAGACAAAATCTTTTCATAGGTAGTTCTCGAATACTACATTTTCCACAACCATTTTATTTTTTTGAGAGAAAAAAAAGTAAAATTCTATTAAATTGTACTGTCGGCTAAAACCTTATTTTATGCTATTTTGCGCCTCTTTTACAAGCAACTAAAACAGCATTTTAACTCAGCCTGATGATTTCTTTTTTAAAAGGTGCAATAAATACCATCGAACCAACGTTTATGGTTCTTGATAATGGTGGTGTTGGATTTACCATGCGCATTTCATTGAGTACATATTCAGCTTTAAAAGACGAAAAAGAAAACTGCACGGTGCATACCTATCTTCATTATAGTCAGACAGATGGAATGTCTTTATTTGGTTTTTTTAAGGAGTCGGAAAAAGCTTTGTTTATGCATCTTATTTCAGTCAATGGCGTTGGGCCGGGTACAGCACTGGTTGCACTAAGTTCAATTTTGCCAGAACAGCTCGCCGATGCTATAGGAAAAGAGGATGTAAAAACGATACAAAGTCTGAAAGGAATTGGGCCAAAAACTGCCCAACGCATCATCCTCGAACTGAAAGATAAAATCAGGAAAGAGCTGAATATCAGCTTGCAATCTGTTTCAGGCCAGCCAAAGAAACACAACCAACAAGATGATGCACTTTCGGCACTTGTTACCTTGGGTATCCCGAGGGCAACGGCAGAAAAAACTTTGGATGGAATTTTAAAACTGGCCGAAAAAACTTACACCACGGAAGAACTTATCAGATTGGCGCTAAAAAGGAGTAATTAAATTTTGACATTTGGACATAGAAACCCTATTTAACTTGAGCAAAAAAATATTTTAAAATGACCGTAACTTTTTCAAAAACAGACAAATACAAGCCAACTTTATCGGTAAGCTATATATCAACCAATTTGAATTAAGTCCGAAATCCCAAAACAATCCAGAAACAGGACTTGTATTCATTTAACAGAAATAGCAGAAATTCAATAATAAGCCTCATTTTCATGGGGTTTTCATTGCTATTTGCTTCTGTTTCCTTCGGGCAGGGTTTGCTGGATGACGATGACTCTACCAAGGTAAAAGATTACAAACCCAGTTTCAGGCCAAAGCTAAACTGGTCAGACAGGCTAGGTGATAAATTTTCAAACCCACCCAGCAGGTCGCCCTTGTTTCTTCCTGACCCGGAAAACATCAAAACAAAGATTGAGGTTGACTCGCAATCAAGAACTTATACAATTTATGAGCAAGTTGGAAATCTGGATTACAGACCAGTTTCCACAATGACGTTTGAGCAATATGATAAGTACATGGAAGCCAAACTCCAAAAAGGCTACATGAAAGCAAAGGCTGAAGGTCAGGATGGTGAAAGCCCGACAACGGGTCGTTCTTTGATTCCAAAAATTTATTTAAGCCCCATTTTTGACAGAATTTTTGGCGGTAACTTTATCGATATCAGGCCAAATGGTTCTGTCATGCTGGATTTTGGAGGTCAGTTCCAAAAAATTGCCAACCCGAATGTCCCTATCAGGCAGCAAAGTTTTGGGAATTTCCAGTTTGACCAGCAAATCAATGTAAGCGTTCAAGGAAAAATAGGTGAGAAAATGAAAATGAACCTCAACTATGACACCAAAGCTGCTTTTGATTTTGACAACCAAATCAAGTTGGATTATTCCGGAAAAGACCACGAGATAATTCAGAAACTGGAGGCGGGTAATGTGAGTATGCCAATAAGTTCGACTTTGATAACCGGCGCTCAAAATCTATTCGGAATAAAAACAACCCTGCAGTTCGGTAAATTGAAAGTTACCTCCGTTGCTTCAAACCAAAGAGGAAGGGCAAATTCCCTCAATTTGAAAGGCGGTAGTCAGCAACGAAATTTATTAATTGCCTGTAATCAATATGAAGCGAACAAGCACTTTTTCCTAAGCCAGGAATTTAGAAACAATTTCGAAAAATCGTTAAAGAATTTACCTCAAATCACCTCTGGCCTCAACATCACAAGGGTTGAAGTTTACATTACCAACCGGGCCGGAAATACCCAGAATTTAAGAAACGTTTTACCCTTACTGGATCTGGGTGAAGCCAATCCCACAAAAGCCATTTGGAAAGACCAGAGGGTAAATATCAGATCCGCAGGGGATAACAAAAACAACAGATTGTATTCCAGAATTCTTTCCGAGGGAAATAGAATATTGGGAGGAAACGAAACAAAAGCCACCCTTGAAGGCCTTGGATTGGTCCGAAGTACAGATTATGAATTTTTGAAAGGAGCCAGAAAACTAGTTCAGGACAGGGATTTTAAAGTCCAGAGACAACTTGGATATATCTCCCTGAATTTTGCGTTGAGAGATGATGAAGTATTGGGCGTATCCTACGAATACAGCATCAATGGCAGAACCTATAAAGTGGGTGAGCTACAGGAAGACTATGCCGTCAGAGGAGATACCGGAATGGCAGTCCTGAAGTTAATTAGGCCAGCGGTAATCAATACCAAGCTTCCGACCTGGGATTTGCAAATGAAAAATATTTATTCCCTGGGAGCCTCACAAATAAGCAAAACGAATTTTCAACTCCGGATTTTATACAGAGATGACTCCTCAGGTGTGGACAATCCCGCCATGCCAAAAGGTAAAAATCTGAAAGATAAACCCCTTGTGCAGGTTTTTAATCTGGATAGGCTCAATCCTGGAAACGAACTTCAATCAGACGGAAATTTTGACTTCATAGAAGACATCACAATTGATTCCAGAAATGGCAGAATCATTTTTCCGGTACTGGAACCTTTTGGCGCCACTTTGGAAAAGCAATTTGAATTTCCGGATGAATTGCTGCTTGCAGAGAAATACGTTTTCAAGGACCTTTACAGACTCACACAGCCAGATGCCTTGCAGGCAGCCAATAAGGCAAAGTTCTTTATTTCTGTAAAACTGGAAAGCTCCTCTTCAGCAGATATTTCGCTCCCTGGCGTCAACATTGCTCCAGGCTCTGTTAAGATTTTTGCAGGAACTACTCTTTTGGTTGAAAACGATGATTACACCATTGACTATAGTCTTGGCAAAGTAAAAATCACCAACCAGGGGATTTTAAGTTCCGGGCAGGAAATTAGAGTTGATTATGAGCAGGCCGACCTTTTTTCATTTCAACAGCGCTCCTTCTTTGGTTCCAGATTTGACTATGCCTATTCAAAAAACATCAATTTTGGTAGTACTTTACTTTACCTGAATGAAAGACCAATTATCAGAAGGGTACAGGTCGGAAATGAACCCTCTCAAAACGTAATGATTGGATTTGATGCCAATTATAAATCTGATAGCCGGTTGTTAACCAAAATTGTGGATGCTCTTCCGTTAATCCAAACCAAGGAAACTTCCAGTATTACAGCCTCTGCTGAATATGCCCATCTCATTCCCGGAACCAATAAATTTGTGGATGCTTCAGGAAAAGGCATTTCATATCTTGATGATTTTGAAGGTGTAAGAACACCATATTCGATGGGTGGCCAGGCAGCCAGATGGAAACTTCCTTCGGTTCCGGTAGGGTTTGAAGGTGCTGGCTATGTGCCATCAGACAATAAAACCTGGACCAGAATTAACTCCAGAAGGGCACACACTTCCTGGTATATTATCGACAACTTATTTTATAGAGCCAGCGGAGGACCAAAACCTTCAAACCTTGGCCCTGAGGATATTAAACTTCATTATGTCAGAGCGGTTGGTCCTCAGGAAATATTTCGAAACCGGGATTTGAATGCTGTGAACTTAAATGAAACTGTTTTTGATATCGCTTATTTTCCGGATGAAAGAGGCCAATACAACTACAATACAGACCTCACCCCTCTAGGAAAGTTAAAAAATCCAAAAAACAACTGGGGAGGTTTGATGCGGTCAATCAGCACTGACACCGATTTTGATGCCGCAAACATTGAATATGTAGAGTTCTGGATGATGGATCCTTTCATTACCGGCCCGCTGGGTGCCATTGCCGGAAAGGAATATACAGGAACAGGGCGGGAAGGAATTGTAACTCTTGACCTTGGAAATATTTCTGAAGACGTGTTAAAAGACAATAAATTATCTTTTGAACAAGGCCTTCCCATTCGTGGAGGAAAAACAGACATAGAAGAAACACCTTTTGGAAGGGTTCCCAAAGGCCAGATTATTCAATATGCTTTTGAAAATGACCCAGCCGCAAGGCCATTTCAGGATGTTGGGTTGGATGGCCTGGCAAATGAGGATGAAAAAACCGAGTTTTCGGGCTATGTAAATTCAATAAAATCAATACCAGACATTGAGCCTGCGGTAGTCAGACAAATAGAAACTGACCCATCCAATGACGATTTCACTTACTATCTTAATGGGCAGTATGACTCAGCCGATGTAAAAATTCTTGAGCGGTACAAAAAATTCAACAACCTCCAGGCCAACTCTCCCACTGGTGGAACCGGAAATTTCACCCCAAGCTATACCAACCAACCTGACATGGAAGACATCAATCAGGACAATACCCTGAGCGATTTAGATGCTTATTTCAGCTATAACATTAAGTTAAACCAGGCCGATATGCAGGTTGGGAAAAACTACATTATTGATAAAATAGATGGACCAGGCTACAGCTGGTATCAATTCAGGATACCGATAAAAGACAGATCCCATCCCAATTTCGGGGGTGTGACCGGCAATATAAATGACTTCAAAACCCTGAGATTCATGCGGATGCGAATGACAGGTATGGAGGAGCCTGTTGTTTTACGATTGGTTCAATTCCAATATGTTGGTAGCCAATGGAGGCCATTTCCAAAAAAACTAACCAGTGATGGAGTAACCTTTGACAATGAGGATCAGGGCGCATTGAGGATTGGAACAGTTAACATTGAAGAAAATGGAAATGGGGTTGTAAATCAGAAAACACCTTATGTGATTCCTCCCGGAGCGCAACAAAGGGATAGAGACATTACCTCAGGGGTTAACCGAAGGTTAAATGAGCAATCTCTTCTTTTATGCGGAGACAATCTGGCTGACGGAGACTCAAAGGCGGCATTCAAAAACGTAAGCTTTGATTTTCTGAACTACAAAAGATTACAAATGTTTGTCCATGCGGAAGCACCATTGGGATCGACTACAAAAGATGGAGAAACCCAGTTATTTGTTCGCCTGGGGACTGATTTTAATGAAAACTATTATGAAGTAAGCATTCCATTGAAGCTTACACCGTTGGGAACAAGCAATGAAAATGACATCTGGCCCAAAATAAATGCCCTGAATCTATCTTTTCAGGACCTGGTTTCGACCAAACTGGAAAGAAATCTTGCCGGAACCAATTTCCAAAGGAAGTTTACCAAAATTTTTCAGAATGAAGAGCAAACCAGTTATATCTCAGTAGTAGGAAATCCGGATCTGAATGCGGTTGTGACCATCATGCTTGGGGTTAGGAATCCAGCCAGCATAGCTGGAAATGATGGATTGGATAAATCCGTTTGCCTTTGGTTAAATGAGCTACGGGTTACCGATTATGACAAGAACGATGGCTGGGCCACCACTGGCCGTGTAAACCTAAAACTTGCTGATTTGGCTGTAGTGAATGTTTCCGGGAAATATTCCACGCCAGGTTTTGGTTCCATAGAACAAAGAATTTCGGAACGAACCCGGGAGACCTTCGGGTCATTTAATATTTCATCCAATGTGGTTTTAGATAAATTTTTACCTAAGAAATTAGGGATTCGTCTGCCAATGTATGTGGCCTATGAAAACACGGTTATCACCCCAAAATTCGACCCATTAAATCCAGATGTTAGGGTTGACCTTTTAACGGGAGATGAAAAATACAGAGGTTATAAACGGTTTATTCAAGACCGGACGGAAAAAAGAGCGTTGAACTTTACCAATGTTTCCAAGGTCAAAACGGGGACAAATCAGAAATCATATCCATGGGATATTGAAAACCTGAACCTGACTTTCGCACTATCAGAAATTAAAAGAACCAACGTCAACATTCAATCTTATTCCTCAACCAACCAGCTTTATGGCCTGGGCTACAGTTTCAATTCCACGGCCGCACCGATAGAACCTTTCAAAAATGCAGGTTTCCTCAAATCTCCATATTTGAAATTTATTAAAGAACTGAATTTCTCATATATGCCTTCCAACATAACTGTGAGGGGAGATATAAACAGAACGTACACCAGAACCCAACTCAGGAGTTCTGATGTTTTTAGTAAATTTCTACCTCCGGGTTTATTGAATTTTGAAAAGAGTTTCTTTTTCAACAGAAACTATGCCGTTAGGTATGCCCCTGTAAGAAGCCTTACCCTCGATTATACGGCCAATGTTTC
>JAIXQU010000026.1 GCA_027485575.1 Cytophagaceae bacterium | reverse complement strand
CATAACCCAAAGTTTGTAGGAAGGGCATAATGAAAGCATTTTTCGTTGCTTCTTCGGTTGCGATTTGGTCTTTAAGTTTAATAACTCTTTCACCAAGAAGTTTGATTTGGTCTCTAAAATCCATTTTTGTGTAAATTTTCTTTTGTTGTTAAATCGTTTGTTTTCTATCGTTTGAAGTAAGAGGTGTTGGTTTTCTGGTATAGGCTATTACCCACAAACATGCGAAACTATCCACCATAATTGAACTTTCCCATTTTCCTGCAAAACTCTAAAAAAGAGTCAATTAAAAAAATATCAGCGGTTGATATCATCCCGGAATTGCCATTGGGAAAGCCCTGCCCTCCAACAATCATCAATTCCGGATTTAAACTATTTCAAATCATTGGCTTAGCCACCTTTTCTTCAATATCTGTGCCGCTGCTACGAATTTCGAGTGAAAAGTATTGATTTTTTGCAAACTTAGCCGGCACAAGATTGCTGTCGGGGTTGGCCTCTCATAACAAAGTCCTAAAGACAAATCCGGTTTAAAAATGTTGAACAGAAACGGTTATAAAAGGAAATATTTTTCCTCCAAGATTCAATACAATCAAATTAAATCAATGAAAAAGCTGTTTTTAGTTGCCGGATTTCTGGTCCACGGATTTTCATTGCTGGCATTCAATGTCACTTTCCGGGTGGATATGAATGGCATTTCGGGATTTACAAGGCCCGAACTGAATGGAACTTTCAACAATTGGTGTGGCAATTGCGCACCAATGACAGATGCAAATAATGACCGAATCTGGGAAACAACCATAAATTTGAACAGTGGCAATTATGAATATAAATTTTCAGCAGACAATTGGTCAAGCCAGGAAACGTTGATTGCCGGCTCCCCCTGTACCATCACATCCAATGGATTTACAAACAGGACTTTAAACGTATCGGGTAATGTTGTTTTACCTTTGGTGTGCTGGGGCTCCTGTGGTGTCTGTACCTATTTTCCAGTCACATTTCAGGTTAATCTGAATGGAATTTTAGGCTATTCAGCACCCAATGTGAGTGGAAGTTTTAACAATTGGTGCGGCAACTGCGACCTGATGACAGACGCCAATGGCGATGGAATCTGGACCACCACCATCAACCTTTTTCCCGGAAACCACGAATACAAATTTTCTTATGACAACTGGGCTGGATCAGAAAGTCTGACTCCGGGAAGTCCTTGCACAATAACGACAAGCGGATTTACCAACCGGTTTTTAAATCTGACCCAAGCCATAACGCTGCCGCCCGTTTGCTGGCAAACCTGCAATGCTGCCACCGGAACACCCGTCATCCCAACCATTTCCATTGCCCAAACTGCAGGTTCAAATCCTACTTGCAAGGAAAGCGAAGTTGTTTTTACGGCCACTGTAATCAATGCACCCGCCACACCATTCTATCAATGGAAAGTCAATGGGGCTTTTGCTGGCAGCAACAGTTCAATATTCAAAACCAATAGCTTAAGCGATGGTCAAATTGTGACCTGCGAAGTGACCTGCAACTGCAACCAAACACTACCTTCCGTTTCTAATTCCATTGCAATGGGCGTAATTTCCCTGGTCACTCCTTCTGTTACCGTATCAAGAACGACTACAGGTTCAATATGTGGGGGAGATACAGTTTCCTTTTCTGCAACGCCATTATTTGGGGGTTCCAATCCAATATATCAATGGAAGGTAAATGGAAGCAATGCCGGTACAAATTCCAGCAATTTTACCATTAACAGTCTGACAGCCAATGCGAATGTCACTTGCTTAATGACTTCAAATGCCCCATGCCAATCCAAACCCTGGACCTTAATTTGGGCAGATGAATTTTCCGGTAGTTCTCTGGATTTGACCAAATGGAAACCCGAAATAGGTGCAGGCGGATGGGGAAATAACGAGCTTCAGTTTTATACCAATAGCCCAAACAACATACAGTTGAACAACGGCCAGCTGCGTATTATTGCCAGAAATACGGGTTCAGGAAATCAGCAATACACCTCTGCCCGGTTGATCACAAAAGGACTTTTTTCTACCAAATATGGAAAAATAATGGGTCGTATGAAGTTTCCAAATGGCCAGGGACATTGGCCGGCGTTTTGGATGCTTGGTGCCAATATCGATCAAGTCAATTGGCCGGGTTGCGGAGAAATAGACATCATGGAGCATGTCAATGCAGAACCAAAAATCCATGGAACCTGCCACTGGAATAACAACGGACGGGTTTATCTTGGGAATTCCATCAATCTGGATGTCAATATCTTTCATGAATACAGTGTGGAATGGGATAGCCTCAGCATCCGTTTTTTTGTAGATGGAACCCAATATCATCAGCATTTCATTTCTGCATCCAATGGCAGTCTTGACGAATTTACCAAACCGTTTTTTATATTGCTCAATCTGGCTGTTGGCGGGCAATGGCCTGGCCCTCCCAATGCTGGAACCCAATTTCCAGCCATTTTTGATGTAGATTATGTCCGGGTTTTTAAACATGAAACCCTTCCAATTGGTCAGGTTTCTTCCAATACGATTGGCCTCATTTTAAGTGGGTTAAATCCGGAAACACCAGGTCCAATCAGTGGCGATACAGCAGTTTGCGCAAACCAAACGGGCTTAACATTTTCTATTCCTTCCCTTCCAAATGAAGTTTACACCTGGACATTGCCTGGTTCTGCCACCATTCAATCTGGTCAGGGAACTCCTTCTATAACAGCCAACTGGGGTCCTGCGCCTGGAACCATTCAGGTAAAAGCCAGCAATGTCTGCGGAATATCAAGTGCCAGGAACTTTTTAGTAGGTATTAAATCCTGCAATACAACCAATAGAAAATCAGGGTCATCAGGGTTTTATTTATTCCCAAACCCGGGAAATGGAATTTACCAAATAAAAGCCGACAACCTAAAGGAAAATCTCAAAATTCAGGTTTTTAACAGTGTTGGAAAAATGGTTTTTATTAAAAAAGGAATACCAGCTTCCAATGTATTTTTATTGAATATTGAAAAGGAGCCTGCTGGAAAATATTATGTTAAAATAGATTCAGGGGAAAAGACAGACACGTTCCAGGTTATGAAAAAATAGACGTTCACAGGGATTGGTCAAAGCAAGATTTTAGAACAATAATCCAGATAAAATTTATTTGGAATTGCATAAAAATTTCAAAAGCCACCTGAAAAAATTTCAACAAATAGCGTGCTTTTTTGTTCTTGATTTGGCCTTGATGTTTTCAAATTTCTAAACATTAACTTTGGTTTAATTAAGGTCCAAATCATCGCAAAAAACCTGGATAGTTCTATAAAATATTGTTCTGCATAACCATGAAACTGATTCAAACTTCCTTTTGGGCAATCACCTTTTTTGTTTTGGTTACTTTATGTTCCTGCCATAAATCAGAGGACCATTCTGACCATCAAAATATGCTGAATGTGGATTTCCCTGCTGCATTTGTAGTCAATGGCGGGTCAAATAACATTTCTGTAATCAACCTGAATGAAGGAAAAGAGCGTGGAACAATATCCTTGAATGGTGCAACTTTTCCACACCACATATATCTTAATCCTGAAAAAACCAAATTGGCAGTAGCCATAACTTCAAAAGACTTAAGCGGTGGACATGGCGATCATGGTGGAAGTTCCGCCGGATTGAAAGTCCAGATTCTTGACTGCAAAACAGGAATGATTGAAAAAGAGATTGCCTTGAATAAACTTCCTCACAATGGAATTTTTAATCCAAATGGGTCTGAACTTTGGATAGGCCAGTTTGATACTGTCCAAAGCGCTGTTTTGGTTTACAGTACCACCGATTGGTTTCTAAAAAATACAATTAAAGTGGGTAAAGGCTTGTCGGAAGTTACTTTTTCAGGAAACGGAACTATGGCATTTGCCGCCAACACCATGGATGGGACGGTAAGCATGATTGATCCCTAAACCAAAACAGTCGTCAAAACAATTACCGTGGGTTTAGATCCGGTTGGAGCCTGGCCAGGAATAGATGGAAACATGTATGCAGACAATGAAAAAAGCCAGTCTATTTCAGTAATTGAAACCCAAACAGGAACCGTAACCAACACAATAACATTGGGTTACAAACCAGGGTATGTAGCGCAACATACAAATGGAGAAATATGGGTAAGTGATGCCACAAATGGAGAAATAGCGGTGTATAATCTGTTCGGAGGAAACTGGACCAAAAAAAACATCCCAACAGGTTCAGATCCCCATGGAATCGCCTTCAGTAAAGATGGAAAAAAAGCCTTCGTTACCAATCAGGGATCGGGAAAATTGTCTGTAATCAACACCTCAACCTATTCAAAAATTCAGGATATTGTGGTTGGAAGTAAGCCTAACGGTATTGCCTTAAAAGATTAAATTTTATCGGGTTAATTTCTCTGCCTAATAGGATTAAACCCAGGAAGAAAAGAAATTACCTCAGGAAATTTTCTGATTGAAACCACCAAAAAACTGGATTATTAAATTTTAACCCAGGATAGCCATTTGGAAATCCTTGTCTGCTACCGGGCAGGTTTTTTGAGGCTAAACTCTTTCAATTCAGAAGCTTTGACAAATTTAAATCTGTATCTGCGCCGCCGTCACGAATTTAGAGTAAAAGGTCCTGATTTTTTGTACGCTTGCACAGCTTTGATGTCGAGGTTAGCCTCTCATAAGGAAGTACTAAAAACAGGTCCAGAAAAAAACCTTAATCCGTCCCCAAAAAGGTTAAGAAAAATTGTTTGTCCTCCTACTTTATCGAAGACAGAGAATTAACCTGATTTTGGCAGGATTCTCATCCAAAATAAAATGGTCCTCTTTTCACTGCTTAGGTTTCTTTTTTTAGCATTAATTGTTTCCAAACATTTCTTATCGTTTTTTTGAACCAGGATGTTGAAACGCCTTGCAAGCCAAACGGCTACTTACGGACTCACCAGTATTTTGGGGCGGCTTATTGGCAATTTGCTTTTGCCACTTCAAACGTCAATGTTAAGCCTTCGGGATTTTTCTATTCTTTCCGAAGTATTGGCCTATGCGGCAGTTTTATCCGTGGTTTTCCCTTTGGGTTTGGAAACAGCACTATTCAGGTACAGCAACGATGACCTTACAACAAAAAAAGAAACCGAACAGAAAATCATTTCTCTTCAAATTCTTGTTGCAGGAATTTTACTTCCACTTTCATGGTTTTGGCTTTCTGGCAGATTGATTGAACTAAGTGCTACAGATGTATTTGTAATTGCCTTAACCCTTGCATTTGATGGTATTGCCACCATTTTTCTGGCAAGAATCAGAAATGAAAACCGAAGCGGGGCCTTTCTGATGGTTAGATTGGGCTCAATTTGCTTTACGATTGTCTTTAATCTTCTTTTTCTAAGTGGCATTTCGTGGCTGGACAACTTAAATCCGGTAGGAATCAATTACAGGTTAATTATTTATATCAACTTCGCTTCTTCCTTTTTGACTTTTCTGCTCATGCCAAGGACCCTTAGCCAATTCAGATTTTTCTTCGATAAAATACTGTATGCCAAAGTCCTTAAATTTTCAATTCCAATTGTGATGATTAGTATCGTGGGTGTAAGCAACGATATTTTTGGACGAATCTGGCTTGAAAATCTAACGCCAGACGGCTTTTATGGAAATCTGGCAAACAAAGATTTAATCGGAATTTATTCAGGATGCGCAAAAGTTGCCATTTTCATAAATCTGGGAATCCAGGCCTATCGCTATGCCGCTGACCCATTTTTCTTTTCGATTCAGGATAAAAAAGACACCTCAAAATACCTTTCACAATCATTTACCTGGTTTGTTGCCACAGGCCTTCTCGCTCTGGTCGCGATAGAATGTAACATAGGCCTTATCGTTGATATTTTTCTCAGAAAGCCGGAATTCAGGCTTGGTTTGAATGCCATTTTTTTGCTTTTGCTTGCCAACTTCTTCTTTGGGGTTTATTATAATCTTTCTTTTTGGTACAAATTTTCTGATAAAACCTATTGGGGCACAATGATTTCTGTTTTTGGCTTGTCCATTAATGCAGGGTTAAACTTTATTTTAGTTCCCCGGTATGGAATGAGCGGGTCTGCCATGGCCTTACTTATTTGTTACCTCCTCATGTGCCTTGTTTCCTGGTACAAAAGCAGAAGCATTTTTTCGGTGGATTGGGCTTATGGAAAAGTTTTTACCATGATTTTCTTCGCCATTTTTCTGTGCATTGTTTCACAGTTATGGCAGCCAGGTTCAACCTACCTGAATTTTATTTGGGGAATGTTTTTACCCTTACTTTTCCTCAGTTTGGTTATCTGGCTGCAAAGATCCGTTTTGTTTAAAAAGTTAATTCCCAACAAATAACCATGAACCTTGTTCCGGCTAAAATTCCTAAATGGGTACGGCTTCTGGGGGTTGGTCTTACTTTCCGGATTCCAACGGAAAAGAAAGAAGTATTTCTGACTTTTGATGATGGGCCCATTCCTGATTTAACACCCTGGGTTTTGGAAGAACTTTCAAAGCACAATGCAAAAGCCACATTCTTCATGGTTGGCGAAAATGTTGAAAAACACCCTGAACTGGTAAAATCTATTTTGATAGATGGACATAGAATTGGGAACCATACCCACAATCATTTGAATGGATTTAAGGTTTCGATTCTTCAATATTTAAACAATACGGAAAAATGCGAAAAAGGACTGGAACCATATTTAGACCCCAATGAAACAAAACTTTTTCGTCCACCCTATGGCCGGCTCACCCCAAGAGAAATCGTAAAACTAAAAAAAAGAGGTTTTAAAATAATTTTGTGGGATGTCCTTAGTAAGGATTATGACCCAAAAACGAGTCCTTCTGAATGCGTAAATAATGTGGTTCAAAATGTTGTTCCAGGCTCAATCATCGTAATGCATGAAAACCTGAAAGCATCAAAAAATGTAAAAGAAGCATTACCTGAAATTTTAAGGCATCTTAAAAACGATGGCTATTCTTTTTCAGTATTATAAACTCATTGCCTGGCTCTAAGATGAAATGGTTGGCAAAACAAAATTCTGGTTTAAGCCGGCAATCAAAAATTTACTCATAAGGAAAAGTAAAGAAATCGAAGACCGGCAGGCTATTTCCTGTTTTGGAATTAAAAAAAGTTGCATTGTCCCAATGTGAGCCTTTTGCCCATTGGGTTCGACAAGAAGTTGATATCCAGGCTGGCTCCCAATATACAACCCCTTCTCCCCCACCCTTGAGAACAGCTTTTGTCAGTTCGACCATAAACCGCTTTTGGTCAGAAATGCTTATCCCAAATCCCGGAAGCTGAGAAATGGTATCAAGTAAATTGATGGCAGAATCTGCATTTTCAAGCGAATTTGGATATCCACATTCAACAACCATCACCCTTTTTCCAAAATTGGTTTTTAGTTTTTTGATTTCAGCAGATAATTGACTCAGGTCGAAGCTGGACCATTGCGAATAATAGGACAGCCCTATCCAATCAAAATTTTGAATCCCATATCTTTTTGCTTCTGTAAACCACGGATTTGCATTTTCAGGTTGTGCTATATGCAAGATTGTTTCTATTCTTCTTCCCCTTTCTTCCGATACCTGATTCACTGCGCCAATGCCCCGATTTAAAAGAGCAATATTTCTTTCCCATCGAATGGGATACACGGCAGGTTCAACAGATTGCAGAATTTCGGCATTGATTTCATTCCCTACCTGAACAAATTCGGGAAGAAGTCCTTCCTTTTCCAATTCCAACAATACATTCCGTGTATAGTTGTAAACCGAATCGCCTAAAATGGATTGATCCTGAATGTTGGCCCAGGCTTTTGGAATGTTTTGGCGTGATGGGTCTGTCCATGTATCTGAATAATGAAAATCGAGAAGAATCTGCATCTTCTTTTCCCGGGCACGTTTAATGCTCAATTTCATATCTTTCAAGGTTGAATAATTCGTCCAATCCGGACTATGCCAAAGCCTGAAACGAGCGATTGAAGCACCCTTTTCAGCAAAAATCTGAAATGGGTCTTTTTGCTTGCCATCTACGAAATACCGGCCTCCACAATGCTCAAGTTCATTCACATATGAAAGGTCAGCCCCCAAATAAAACTTTGAATTTTGTGCCCCTTTTCGGGATTTTGAATTTAAATCAGGCACTTGAGCAAATAGAATAAACGCATTTACCCAAAGAAAAATAGTCGCAAAAATGAAGCGGATCTTAATTTTGAAATTGACCTCTTTATTTAAATTTGGAAGTATTGTCATTCTGTAAATATCTTCGTTCTAAACAACTTTGGTATGAGACTGCTTAAATATTTTTTCCTTATTTTAATCTTAGCCTCTGCATCGTGCAAAAAGGCAGATCACAAACTGGTTGAAGATGGCCACTGTGGTTGCGATAAAAACATGATTTGTACCAAGGAATTCCGTTCTCTGGTATTAAATGTCAAGGATAAACAAGGTAAGCCGGTAGTTCTGGATGCCATATTTACCTACAAAGAATCCACACAAGAAAAGATAATTGTGGATGATCTTTCATTTCAAGAACCTCCATATCAAGGCAGTTACAGCATTTGGAATGACCTCCAGCTAAAAACAAGTTCAAAACATGGAGAAACCATCAGGGTTGTTGGAATGATAAAAACTAAAGAGATTTTTAGCCTGCCGTTTAAAGTTGGCCACGACTGCTGCCATGTCGTTAAACTTGAAGGTCCCGATACCATAGAGATTGACGTAAATCTTTGACAATCAATATATTTTAAATTCAACCCTACGGTTCTGCGGATATTTCCGGGTCGAATCCTTGCTGAATAAAGGTTTGGTTGCGCCAAATCCATTGGTTCTTATTCTTCCTTCGTCAATTCCTTGTTCGGTAAGATAAAATGAAACCTCAGATGCCCTGTCTTTGGAAAGTTGAAGATTAATTTTGGGATCCCCGGTAATATCGGTGTGTCCATCAATTTGTATCCTCAGCCTTTGAAATCGCTTTAAAAGTTTTACCAATAAATTCAGTTCCGGATACGATTCCGGTTTGATAAAAGGCTCTCCAGCCTCAAAAAGAATATTTTTGGGGGTATATTTCTCGATTGTATCCTTCATTTTAGAATTTTTCGAAAGGCTTACAATGGGTGGATTGGCAACTGATTCTGATTTACTTTCTGAAGGCTTTTTAATTTCTCGTTCTTCATCTCCTTTTTCCTTTGGCCTGACATCTACATTCTTTGAAACTGGCTTTTCGGCAAAAGAATCAGGATTAGTATTTGGGCTTTCAATAGGTTTTGCAGCGGGAATTGGTTCAACCTGGGGTTGTGGTACAGGGGGTAGTAAAAAGTACTTTCTGTCCACAATCGAAGATCTACCTGTTAATCGCTCTAAAAATGTAGTATTCTTGCTTTCAGGGATTTCCCAACTAAGCTTAAACTGGCCTTCAAGAATTCCATTGAAATATTCAATTCGCAGTTCATACATCTGATTTGCTTTCAAACCCACCTTGCCTGAAACATTCTCATGATCATGTGGGCCCCAGGCATCAATCACCTTGATTCCTCCCACCCAAAGCCGCATTCCGTCATCTACCAAGGCGGAAAATTCATAATCCCCACTGACGGGTGCCAAAAGCCTTCCGGTCCACCTGATGGAATAATCTGTCATAGGCATCCCAGCTGCAGGTTGAACACGATCCCAGTTGAAATTGATTTGGGGGTCAATTCTTGTCAGTACTTTTTTGTTAAAATTTCGTCCTGAAAAATATTCGCCCCTTAGACCCGATTGGGAAAAAGCTGAAAATGAAATCAAAAACAAAAAGGTGTAGTATCCAGCCATAGTTCGAAACTTACTGTTGTCTTGCAAAGGTGAAACGAGGATGGAATTCATTTGAAAAGCTTGCGGTAAACTTTACTTTTAGGGAGGTAGATGGGAAATAGAATCAAGTAAGATTAAGCGTCACAAATAGAATCCTTTGAGCAAATTCAATTTTAGAATTGAAAAAAACAGAACATTACTTCTTTTCATTTTTCACAACCAGATAAAACTCATTTTCCAAAGGCAAGTATCCATACTCATAGCAATACCGATATATGCTTCCGGTCTGTGTAGTATAGGTATGGGTTAAATAGTTGAGGTTAAACCCAAGGTCTGACAAGCGCTTGCTGCTTAGTTTGGCTTTGCCCTCACCCTGCAATACATCTTCCAATATCTTCCTGTTTTTTTTGAGGATGTTATTGATAATTCTCATTTCGGGACTTCCATCCGCATTCAACTTGTTATTGAAAGAATTCCGGCATTGATCATCACAAAATTTTTTATCTCTTCTTCCTTTAATCTCTGCACCACATTCAAGACAAGCCTTGCTGGCTACATTTTCACCCATATTTACTTGAATTTATAAGTTTCTGAAATTCAAATATAAAATCGTTTTTAAACGTTTACAAATGGATTTAAACGAAACTAAGTGATTAATAACCGAATCCTCAAAATCAGGCCCTGCACTTTTGCATCGTCGAATTCATCGACAGAATTTCAAATTCAATTCTAAAAATTAAAAACAAAAAAAAATTATGAACGCATTAATTAATTCAGTTCGATTATTGGGTAACCTGGGTAAAAATCCGGAAATAAAAACATTTAGCAATGGTGGCAAAGTGGCCAATTGCAGACTTGCAACCGCCCATGTTTACAAAGATAAAGATGGCAACCGCGTAGAAGAAACTGATTGGCACAATGTGGTAATCAAGGGCAAACAAGCTGAAATTGCAGAAAAATTTCTAAGTAAAGGATCTCAAATTGCCATTGAAGGGCAAATCAGGTATAGAAATTATACTGACGCAACCGGAGCTGAAAAGTACATTACAGAAATTATTGTCTCAGATTTCCAAATGGTTGGAAACAAAAAATAATTCAGTTTTTAACTGCATGATTGGCCTTAAAATTTAGAATTAAGGCCAATTGTGCAGTTATTTTTTAGTTTTCTTCTTTGAGCTTTTCCATCCATTTGCCGCGGTCATTGGCTGGCATGGCCCAGGGCGCTCCATTGTTTTCCAGATTGTTAAACATGGAGTTCCACGAAGCAGGAGCCTGAGTCGCCTCCATTATGGAATAACGCCTCATTTCTAAAATGATATCTAAAGGGTTTATATTAATTGGACACGCTTCAACACAGGCATTGCATGAGGTACAGGCTAAAATCTCTTCCTGGCTTGTATAATCTCCAAGAAGTGATTTTCCATCGCTTTTCCAATTGGGATCTTTGTCTATGGCTGTGCCGATATCGGTTATCCGGTCCCTGACATCCATCATTATTTTTCTTGGGGATAGCATTTTTCCTGTCAGATTCGCAGGACAAACAGAGGTGCAACGCCCACATTCAGAACACGAATAGGCATCCATAAGATGTTTCCAATTCAAATCAGTGGCATCTTTGGCCCCAAAACTTCCAGCCACTGGTGGAGCTCCGGTATCCTGAGAAAGCCCAAGTGCAATTTTTACCTCAGTTGTAATATTTGCCATATTGGAAATTTCGCCCTTCTGGTTCAGCCTGGCAAAAAATGTATTCGGAAAAGCAAGTCCGATATGGAGGTGCTTACTGTAGGTAACGTAAAGTGCAAATCCAAGAATACCGATGATATGCAACCACCAAAGGCCTCTTTCATAAAAAATCAACGTACCATCTGACCAGTTTTCAAGCAAATGACTAAACATTCCGCTTATCCAAAAACTGCCAATTTGCGGATAGTGCTCCACTCCCCTACTTTGTAAAATTGCCTCTGCGGCATTCATTCCCAGAAAAGCCATCATCAAAATGATTTCACTTATCAAAATTATGTTGGCATCCAAAGCGGGGAAACTTTTTAGTTCCGAAGACCTAAACCTGGGTATTTGGGAGATATTCCTTCTGGTAAGGAAAATGATGCAAACCAGAATAACTCCGGCAGCCAGAATTTCAAAGAAATTTATAAGTACCGGATACAAAGAACCAAGAATCGGTTCAAAAACTCTATGGGTTCCCAGGAGCCCATCAAGGATAATTTCAAGCACTTCAACATTGATAATGAAGAATCCGGCATAAATAATCAGGTGTAAAAAACCGACCAAAGGTCTGTCAAACATCTTCTTTTGACCCAAAGCCAACAAAAACATATTCCGCCAACGATCTTTTTTACGGTCAGAAATGTCAACATCTCGACCTAATTTAATATTTCTTGAAATAAACCGGATCCTCTTTTGAATAAGAAAACCCATGAGAATCAATACAATAGCGAAAATTATCTGACTAATCATTTGGTAGGTAGTAAAACGGATGCAACATAATTATTAAAAACCATTTGGAGATTGAAAAATGAACCTTACTTTTGCGGTCCCAAAACGGAGGGGATGTAGCTCAGTCGGTAGAGCAAAGGACTGAAAATCCTTGTGTCGTTGGTTCGATTCCAATCGTCCCCACAAAAAAAAGGCAACTCAAAAGGTTGCCTTTTTTATTTTCATTCAATTTTTATTTGGTTTCTATATTTTGTTTCTGGAAAAACAAGCCAATTTGATTTGTTTTGCAGCCATAAAAAATCTCTATGTCAAAGAAAAGCATTTCCGAATTACATAATTTAACACCGCAAGTAAGAAGAGACATTCTACGAATGGTCCATGCTTGCCAATCAGGCCATCCGGGAGGCTCACTGGGTTGTGTAGAGTATTTTATCGCCCTGTACGGGAATGAGATGAATCATAATACTGATTTCCAGATGAATGGAAAAGGTGAAGATTTGTTCTTTTTAAGCAATGGCCACATTTCTCCGGTCTGGTATAGTACTTTGGCAAGATTTGGTTATTTCCCAACGGAGGAATTAAGTACTTTCAGGAAATTAAATTCAAGACTTCAGGGGCACCCTGCAACTGAAGAGCATTTACCGGGAATCAGAGTGGCATCCGGTTCCCTCGGTCAGGGACTATCAGTTGCGATAGGTGCCGCACAAGCCAAAAAACTAAACGGAGATTCATCCACAGTATATGTGCTCATGGGCGATGGAGAGCAACAGGAAGGTCAGGTATGGGAAGCAGCCATGTATGCCCCCCACAACCATGTTGACAACCTTATTGCCACCATCGATTATAACGGCCAACAAATAGATGGATCTGTAAATTCAGTTTTAAGCCTGCTAAACCTCAAAGCAAAGTATGAAGCCTTTGGTTGGCTTGTGCTTGAATTGGAAGACGGGAATAATCTGGAAAGTGTAATTGCTAAAATAAAAGAAGCCAAAGCACTGCTTGGAAAAGGAAAACCTGTAATGATCCTGATGAAAACAGAAATGGGATTTGGCGTTGATTTTATGATGCATAGCCATAAATGGCATGGAATTGCTCCTAATGATGAGCAATTGGAAAAAGCCCTTGGCCAGCTTCCTTCCATTTTAGCGGATTATTAAAAAATACAACAGCAAGGAAGTTATTTCCTGATACTGCCAGAAAATAACTTCCTTTTGATTTGATTTCCGATTTAAGTCGTGGCTTAAATAAACTTTTTATTGATAATTGACTGCTTTGCATCAGCCACAAAATCCTTAACTTTTTGTTCATGCTCTTTCTGGCAAATCATGATAACGCCATCAGATTCTGCAATGATCAGGTTATCCACACCCTCAACAACAACCAACTTATCTCTTCCTACGCGGATGACAGTATTAAATGTATCATACAACATGGCATTGGCATGAACAACATTTCCATTGGCATCCTTTTCGGCAAGCTCATAAAGTGATTTCCAGGTTCCAAGGTCACTCCATCCAAAATCAGCAAGCATAACATAGACATTATCTGCCTTTTCCATTATTCCATTGTCTATGGAAATATTTTTGCACTGAGGATAAATGTTGTTGATAAAAACCTGTTCGCCAGCGGTTGCAAGGTTTGCCAAACCTTCATGAAAGAGTTCATAGAGCTCATTCTGATACTTTTCTAAAGAATTGATTATGGACCTGGCATTCCAGATAAAAATCCCGGCATTCCATACAAAATCTCCACTTTCCAAAAACTTCCTGGCAATTTCCAATTGAGGCTTTTCCGTAAAGGTTTTTACTTTTTGAACGTGCGATTGGCTCTCAATAAATTGGATGTACCCATATCCGGTATCAGGCCTTGTGGGTTTCATTCCAAGTGTAAGCAATTTGTTTTCCTTTTCTGTAAAGGAAAGTGCTTCTAAAATAACGGTTTCAAAAATATCCTCTCTGAGAATAATATGGTCAGCCGGGCAAACGACTAAATTGGCGTCCGGATTTTTCTTAAAAATTTTAAATGCAGCGTAGGCAACACACGGAGCCGTATTTCTGCCCATTGGCTCCAGGAGAATTTGGTCATCAGAAAGAAAGGGCAATTGTGCTTTAACCAGATTGCTATAGTCTTTATTGGTAACAACATAAATGTTTTCCTTGGGGCAAACATTTCTATATCGCTCAGCAGTTTGTTGAATCATTGTTTTACCCGTTCCCAAAACATCATGAAACTGTTTTGGAAAATTGGTTCTGCTAAAAGGCCAGAATCGGCTTCCGATACCTCCTGCCATTATTACCACAAAATTGTTGTTATTCATTTAGTGTATCTTATTAATAATTAATGATTTGCATTAAAACAAATTAATGCTAAGTTCTAATAAACTGATTGGAATCATACCATGAAGCTATTTGAGGATATCGAATTGCGGTTCTTTGAATGGTCTCAACTTGTTCTGGCGTTACCTGCTTGATTTTTCTAACCGGAGAACCGGCATATAAAAATCCGGATTCTAAAATTGTATTCTCCAAAACCAGAGAACCGGCACCAACAATACATCCGGAACCGACAACACAATTATCTAACAAAATGGAACCCATTCCTATTAAAACGGTGTTCTCAACTTTGCAACCATGAATGATGGCCCTGTGTCCAATGGTTACGTTTGATCCAATAAAAGTCTCTGGACCGCCAAATGAACCATGTATCACCGCATGGTCCTGAATATTCGTTCGATTACCTATCCTGATTGGATTAACATCTCCCCTTATCACGGCATTAAACCAAACGCTACAATTAACCCCAAGAACAACATCTCCGGAAATAGTGGAATTTAATGCAATCAGGCAACCCATTCCAATTTCTGGTGAAAGGCCATTTACAGGTAGTACATTACCCATATCAACTGGTAAGGCTTTTCTGAAAATTTGGATTCAAGAGACTACTTAACCCTCTCCATGTACTCACCCGTTTGGGTATTGACTTTAATCTTCTCACCCATTTCAACAAATAGGGGAATATTAACCGTAGCTCCCGTTTCGATGGTAGCTTGTTTCAGTGTTCTGGTGGCAGTATCGCCCCGAATGCCCGGCTCAGTGTAGGTGACCACAACCTCTACTGTTTGAGGAAGTTCTGCCATTAAAGCCGTTTGGTCGTCAAAACTAATTTTGATATTCATGCCCTCTTTCAGGAATGACACTGCATCTCCAAACAGAACCCCGTCGATTGGAATCTGGTCAAAAGTTTCAGTGTCCATGCAGACATATGAGTCGCCCTCAGGATACAGATATTGCATTTCCTTAACGTCAACCCTTACCGGGAAGATTTCTTCCCCGGCCCGGAACCTGTTTTCAAGAAGTTTTCCGGATTTAATATTTCGCATTTTAACCTGGTAAAATGCCCTTAAATTTCCTGGAGTCCGGTGTTCATATTCCAAAACCTGAACCAGGTCATTATTGTATCTTAAAAATTGACCTCTTGAAAGGTCTGCAGTTGTTGCCATTGATTACTTGATAAAACTTTCGCAAAAATAGGTTTACAAAAGGGATTTTCAATTTGGATTTTGGGGATTTTTTAGCGGTGGGCTGAAGACCTTCCATTTCCATTTTGAAAGGAGCTGGTAAGATCAAAAAAAAGGCCCTGAAAGGGCCTTTTTAATGGAATATCGTCTAAATTAATAGCGACCGCCACCGCCACGGTTGTAACCGCCACGGTCTCCACCGCCACCGCCACCGCCAAAACTTCTGGCTGGACGCTCTTCTCTTGCACGAGCTTCTGACACTGAAATTTCTTTTCCAGCAAGTTCAGCACCATTTAACGCATCGATAGCTGATTGACCAGCATCACGACTTGCAAATTCAACAAAACCAAATCCACGTGAACGACCGGTTTCCCTGTCCATTATGATTTTGGAGGATACAATTTCACCATATGGCTCAAAAGCCTGGCGTAACTCATCGTCTCTCATCTTGAAAGCGATGTTTGAAACATAAAGATTCATAAAACTAACTAATAAATAATAACTGTTTGTAACTTGATCGTTGGAGTCTTGACCAAGAGAATAGGACGAAAAAAACTAAATTGTTCCAAACTTACCACTCTTAAAAATCTTTAAAGACCAAAAATCTGCTACGAAATTGCGCCAAAAAGATTGAAAAACAACCAATGGCGTAAATAATTTTATATGAAATCGAAAAAAACTAAATTAAATTCTTGATTTTGAGGGATTTAAAACTTTAAAAAAAAAGTAAAAAAAACCATTGAAGTAAGGTCACTTCCTGAAAATCAGCTACTTTTTATCTTTTCCCAATACACTCATAATCTGCTGCATAGATTTTTGCATCCCGTCGGCGCTTCCATCAAGGAAGATTGTATTTCCCTTTCCAGTTTCGGCGAAATACTTAATGGCCTCAGTCCACATCGAAAATAAAATCACATTGGTATCCAGATTGGCATCCTGGAGTTCTTTGGCAGCATTGGTCATACCCTTGGCTACTTCTTCCCTGAACAAGGCAACACCCTGGCCTCTTAATCTTGCTGCTTCCCTTTCGGCTTCTGCTGCTATTTTAATGGCATTCCCTTCTGCTTCAGCTGATTTCGTTTTGGTAATCAACAAAGCTTGCCCTTCATTTTCTGCTGCTGCTTTCAAATTGGTACTTGCTACTACTTTACTCATAGAGTCAATTATGGCCTGATCAAAGGAAATATCATTGATTTGAAGATCCATCAGGTGATACCCCCAACCTTCTAAATGCTGATCAACTTCGCCTTTTACATATTCAGTAATTTCTTTTCTCAAGGAAAGTATTTCTGCTTGTCTTTTTGATGCTACAAATCCCCGAATGGTACCCTCGATGGTTCTTACCAGAGCAGTCATCAGGTTGTTTTCACTAACAAACTTAAAAGCTACATTTTTTATCGTTTCCTCATTTTGGTCATACACTGAAAACAACAACATGGCCTTAAAATATACATTGGCCTGATCCAGAGTAACCGCCTGAAATTCAAGCTCTACCGACCTGTTTTGAATACTGATTCGCTTGTAAATACTTTCCAGATAGGGAATTTTAAAGTTCAATCCCGGATATAAAATTCGCCTGTACTTCCCAAACATGGTAACCACCGAAATGGTTCCCTGTTGAACTGTGACAAGGCCTAAAAACAAGGTCAGAACAACCAACCCAATAACCACATAAGTAAAAATCATAATTTTTGGAAATAATAATTTTGGAAAATAAATTATTCAAACATAAAACTTCATTTTGGATTGCGGAAAGAAAATCCAGACTTTCCTAATACCTGAATTTGAAAAATAAAAGATGAATCTGCTGAAGACTCTTTTGGAATACAGGGAAATGGACAATCCCAACAAAAAGGAGGCTTTTCTTTTGGCACCTGAGTTTTATAAGAAACAGGACTAACCCCTGAAAAATTTCCGCAATGAAGGGTTCGATATTCCAGAACGGGCCGGGAAGCAGGAATAAAAAGCCGGGAAGCAAAAAATTCGGCTTCACTCCAGGTTTTATACATATTAAAGGATTGAAGGGCTAAAATGGACATTGCCGCAAACCTGAGGATAGAAAACTGCCTTGAAAGAAAAAACAAAAAACTAGCTATTGGAAATAAAGCACTGAAAACCAAAGCGCCAAATCCATATCTTGGTTCTGTAATTGTCACAAACCAGGATGTCAGGCAAGATATGATGGTTATGTACAAAAAGACTTTTGACCACACCCTTTCTGCAGTTTTTCTAATCAGGGCTACTCCCACAAAAACAAGGGACGATAGCACTAACACCAAAATAATTTGAGTGTCTTTGTTGTGGGCCCTAAACCAATCAACAAACCAAACCCAGGTAAACTCTTTTGGGGGCGCAAACTTTCCAAACTGTTCCAGGTAAAATTTTCTGTTTATAGATTCAATTGGAACCTGCCATTCAGGAGTTCCCAAGGCTGTAATTTTGATTGGAAAAACGCCATACCCTGTCAAAAGCCAATTCTGAATAATCCAGGGAAAAAGCAAAACAGCCCCAAATACCAAAATCAATAATGGCTTAGACCATGAAGTCTTTTCAAAACAGGCCAAAGCAAAAAAACCAACCGGGATAATTAACAATGCAGACGAAGATGCTTTAATCATAACCACCCAAAAAGGAATCAAACCTAATATCGGCCAGATTTTCCATGGTGAATCCTGATATTCAATATTCCGGTACCAAAGGGTAAAAATAAACCAGGTACAAATAATTGCAGGAATGTCGGTTGAAGGAGAGCTTAACAGATTTCTGAAAACAAAAAAGGGAAGAAAAAGAACAATCCAATCCGAGGAAATGGCTTTTCCTTTCAAAATATGAGATAATGACAAACCTGCATAGCCAGATAGAACAACGAGTAGCAACCCATTCAGACAGATGGCCAGTTTCCAACCCGGTAAAAATGTAAAATTTGAAAATGCATTCAGTATGTGCCAGCTTGAATTCAGACCATAATGTCCATTCAGATTGGCAATTCCTGGAACCAAACCTTGATTCTCCCACATTCTAATCAAAGGCAGATGGTAGGCCCCTTCATCAAAAATTTCCGGATCTCCAATAGACTTTAACAATGCAATTCCGAAGCCAAGGAGTACCAAAGCCAAAGCGGGAAGACCTATTGTTTTTAATTGTAGAAAAAAAGAATTGGCAAATCGTTTACTCCATGAAAATGAGATTACTATGGGCAATAGCAAGGTTAACCAAAGTATCAGCTTTACGACAGGAAGAAAGGGAAATACAAAAGAAAAAAGGCCAAGAAAAATGGAGAGAAGGACCAATCCGACCCAAAAAGAAATCCATAAATTGGTTTCATATTCCGGAACAAATTGCCTGCTGACCAGAGCACAAAATTTCTCTCCCCAAAAAACAGAGACAAGACCAAATAAAACCCAAACAAAAAGGACCTCGAGCATGAATTAAATCGGCAGCAATTAAACAGCTAGTTTCTTAAATGATACAAATATGTTTTGTTAAACCTTTTATTCTTCACCCGACCAAAATGTAAAAAAGGAAAAATAACAAAGAACTGATTTCCCAAACCGTTCAAGGCCATCATGAAAACACTTTGCAAAAAGAAAAAATCAATTTGGAAGGAGATTATAAATCAAAGGCATACATTATGATTCCCTCGCCATTGTTCCTGCTTCTACCCGGATTTCCAGGTTTGGCCAGGGCGAACGCGGTCACCAACAATAATTCTTATCGAAGCTTATTTTTGAACCCACAGAATTTATGGGTTAATGGATATCATATCCCAATGCCTTCAGTTTTTTACAGTTTCTATTTTATGAGATAAAGCACTTGCCGAAACCTGATTAATACAAAGAAATGATAATAGATAGCCTTCAGTTTCTGGTGAAGGATAGTCGCAATTTCCTTTTCCTGTTTTGTATTAAGTCAAATCATATCGGTTCATCCGGCAAATAAAACCAACGTGCCTTTACCATAATATTCAGCGAGACTTTCTCAGATGTATCGCTTAGAAATTTGCTTCGATTTGCTGGAATTTTTCCCCCAAGAACAGGTTCCTTTGGCATAAGAGTTATTGTTGGTGAAAACACCAAAAATTATACAAAGACCTGGAGAAAACCTGATTTCTTTTTGAGGCTAAGGGGCTTAATAACCACAATGCGCTTATTCTGTTTTTTCTCCTCGCATTAAATCAAAGCGAAGTGAAAATTGGAGAAGGTTATTATAAAATCCGCCTCTTGCACCAAAGGCTGATGGAAAATTCACATTGTTAGGGCCAATTTTATTTGTAGAAATCATAGAATAACTCAATCTTCCCTGAAGCCAAACATTATCAAAAACCTCATATTCCAAGCCTGCAAGCACCTGGTAATCAAAATCTTCAAACAAATACCTGCTATCAATAAACCCAAGATTGCCGCCACCATCAATTTTGGCATTTAAAAGATAATTAACAGAAAGACCAGCCAAACCCCGAAAGCCATCTCTAACTTTATAAGATATTATTATAGGAATATCTACATAATTAACACGATATATAATTCTATTCAAACCAAGTTGTTCCATTTGTTCAAGGGTAGTTCGGCTTCCTTTCCCTGAATATAAAAATTCGGGGCCAACACTCCAATGGTCATCAATTTGAAAATCTGCCCCAAAGCCAGCCAAAAGCCCAGCTTGGTTATAACCTCCAAAACCATCACCGTCCAATTGAGATCCATTCAATCCTGCAATAATTTTTCCCGTAAATCTTTGGGCTTTTGCCATTTCTATATTGGCAAACATTAGCCCCAAGGTACAAGTACAAAAAATCAAAAGGCGATTCATTGAAGTAAATTTCGATCTCATTTATTGCTTCTGTCTAAAATGTTTTGGCAAAAATATTCCATTTAAGGATTCATACCCACCAGTTAATTTTATTTTAAGGTTAAAAGCATGGGAAGAAAAAGAATTGATTTTTCATTTGCAGTCTTCTCCCAATTCTATAAAAAAACCTGGGGATTAAACCTTTTATTGAGGCTTAAACTGGACGGGTACCTTAACCATACTTTCAAAAGCATAACCAATTTTAGTCGCTGGCCGCCATCTGGGCATGGATTTTACGCATTCAAGGGTTGCCTCATTGCATTCAACATCAAATCCGGATAAAAGCCGCACCTCTCCTATTTTACCATCCTCTTTTACAACAAAGCTAATCTCTACAATGCCCTCCAACTTCGCTTGTTCAGGAGTTCTTGGATATTTAATATGGGCTTTGAAGTACCTGAAAAGTTCATAAAATCCGCCTACAAAAGAAGCATCCAATTCCATTAAATCCGTTAGAATTGAAATTTCTGTCCGGGTCAGTTTTTTGCCTTTGATATTTACAAACTCAAAATTTCTTTTTCCTTTTTTTAGTCTGCCCTGAACCAATTTCCCACCACCATAATATTTCCAGGAGATTTCCTTTTTACTTTTGAGTGGCTCAAGTTCAAGTATGGTTTTATTTTTTTGATAGTAAGTCTGTTTACCGACAGGGACATCATCCTTGTAGTTACAAACCAGAACCAGGGAGAGGTTATTATCCCAGTATTTCCAAAGACCTTGTTTTTTGCCAGAGGTATCAATTCTGTTAATGGTGTCTCCACCAACCAATTCAAAGTCCTGGGCATTGCCTGGAAGAATCAAAATCACCCAGGATAACAAGACGAAAAAAATAAATGGAAATCTTATTTTGCCCATTTCTACACCTTCTGAAAGGGTCAAAAGTATGGTTTCAGTTGGATTGTTGAATGTAAAATTAAGAATTTCAAAATACTTTCATTTCACTCTTCTATTTTGCCCTTGCAAAAAAATAAATTTTACCTAATTAATGTTTACCTCATTTATAGCCGGAACCGGCCATTATGCCCCGGAAAGGATTATCACAAACGATTATCTTTCAGAGTTAATGGATACAAATGATGCCTGGATTGCAGAAAGGACAGGAATCAAAGAAAGGCGCTGGTTTACTCCTGGTGTAGACACTGTAGCCAATATGGCTGCAAAGGCTAGCAGGATGGCTTTAGATAATGCCAAAACTGAAGTCAGTGAAGTTGATTGTATCGTATTTGCCACCATCACGCCTGATTATTATTTTCCCGGGTCCGGTGTTTTGCTTCAAAGGGAGTTGGGGTTGGGTTCTGTTCCCGCCCTTGACATCAGAAACCAATGTACGGGGTTTGTGTATGCGCTTTCTGTCGCAGACCAATTTATAAAAACCGGCGTCTATAAAAACATCTTAGTCATAGGGGCAGAAATTCAATCTTCTGCATTAGACATTAGCACTGAAGGACGTGGAATGGCTGTAATATTTGGAGATGGAGCCGGAGCTGTATTATTGAAAAGGTCAGAAAACCCGGATAAAGGCATTATAGATAGCAAATTATATTCAGATGGAAATTTTGCTGAGGAGTTGATTTTAAAAGACCCTGGAAGCAGCCGACCGAAAAGAAAACTGGAAGAACTTGCGCTCGATCTGGCAGACACAAGGCCCTATATGAATGGCAATCAGGTTTTTAAACATGCGGTGCAAAGATTCCCTGAAGTAACCCTGGAAATTTTGGAGAAAAATGGATTTACTAAAAACGACCTTGACCTTTTGGTTCCCCACCAGGCCAATTTAAGGATAACCAATTACATTAAAAGTCAATTGGAACTTTCTGACCAGCAAGTGGTTTCCAATATTGAGAGGTATGGAAATACAACTGCAGCCTCTATTCCCATTGCTTTAAGCGAAGCCTGGCAGGAAGGAAGAATAAAAGAGGGGATGTTGGTGTGCCTGACTGCCTTTGGTTCAGGATTTACCTGGGGAGCCAATCTTTTGAGATGGTAAGGCAGGACTTTGTTTAGATCAATCTAAAAATTGGATTGGGAATTTTCACTACAACATTTCTTACAAAGTAGGTTTTCTCCATTACTGTTTTCCTTATCATATTTTAAAACTGTAAATTCGTTTATCCTGAATTTATGTTTTTCAGGCATTGACTTTAGTTTTTACCTAATTTCTAAATGTGATATGAAATCATTGAGTAACGATTGGATTACAGAAGGCTTAATAGATGTGGAATACAAAACTTATTTGCTATTGGCCTATTTATCAGATATAGAAAAGGAATTTAATGAGAGTAAAATCTATCCGGGTTTTTCCGACCTTTATTCCCACTATCAGAATCTGGTTTCTGTAAAGACAGGTAGGGAACAAATGAAAAATTCGTTTCCCAAAGCATTAAATGCAGCTGATTGGACCAACCTCAGGTTTGAGTACGAAACCAAGGTTACAGAAAATGACTTTTTTCAGGTTGTGGACGAAATCATAGATTATTCAATTCCTGCCATAAAAACTCATTTGGACAGCGGAAAAGAATTAATTGAATTGGTAGATAAAAATCTTAACATCTCAGAAATAGGACTGAGTGCTCCATTTACCAAAAACGGATATTTCTTCCTTTGCGCCCCGCCAAAAAAGGAAACCAAAGTTTACCAATATGCCTTAACCAATATTGTTTTGGAAGATGGAAACTATAAAGCCCTGCAGGTTACTCATCTAAGCAATATTCCACTCAGTTATTCAACAACTTTTGAAAGCATCAAAAAAGACATTATTCAAAATTCAAAACCCAATTCCGGCCTGGCCACCTATCTGATTGAATCAGAATTATACTTTCCTTGGGAAGAAAGTTTGCTGCCTGTTGCCAAAAGACGGTTTATTGAATATTTAACAAAGCAACCAACCTCCAATTTTTAAAAAATCAATCCCCTTCAAACCAATCAAAAGCTTCCTGCCTCCAATTTTTAAGTTTTTCTTTCCAGGCTTTCCTTTCTGACTTTTTTACCAACCGGATGGCAAAAGCAGATTGTACTCCAAAGGAATTCTGAGAGCCACCCAATTGAATTAAAGGCCGGATGTCATATGAAATGTGGATTGGGAGCAGATTGAATTTATATTCCAATCCAATCATTCCACCAACACCCCAATACGGGGCAATTTCTTTTCCGAGTTCTGTAAAAAGTCCAGCCTGGGCTCCGAACCCGATGAATGCATTTAACCTTCTTCCCAAGATTTTGCTATGAACCCGTGGAACCAATCCCAAACTGAAATCATTTTTTCTAAAATCTGCTATTCCTTCAATGGATACCGGTTTAAAGACCCTTTGAACTACCGAAAAACCAATGGCATTTGCATCTAACCTAACGCCGGCAGATCGGATATAAACCTGGGCCGAGATGAAATTGCTGGAAATCAAAAACCAGAAAAATAAAGGAACAAATGATTTTGATTGCATTTAATTTTTAAACCTGAATCTGAAAATTATCAATACTCAAAAAAAAAGCCATCAATATTGATGGCTTTGATGCTTTTGGGAAAATGAAAATTACTTTCCTTTCCGTTCGTCAGAAACAGTCAGTTTTTTTCTTCCGCGAGCACGACGACGGGCTATTACAGCTCTTCCGTTTGCGGTTGCCATTCTATGTCTGAATCCGTGCTTATTTGTTCGTTTTCGCCTGCTGGGCTGATATGTCCTTTTCATATTTCCTTCCCTTTTTGGGACCGCGAAATTACAAGAAAATTGATTTCATACTACCAATTTGCTAAATATTTTTGGCAAAATGGAGCCATTTCAACGCCTGAAACCTCAAAAAGCGCAGGAATCCACATTTAACCTCCTGATTTACAATAAAAAAATTCTATTTAATCTTTCCTTTTATTTATTAAAATAGACTTATACTTTTGCGGTCCGATTTAGAGAAAAATCTAATTCATCATTTATGTCTTCAAACAAAGGAAAAATAACACAAGTAATCGGTCCGGTTGTGGATGTGGCTTTCGATTCAGAAAATGCCAGATTACCAAAAATTCTTGATGCACTGGAAATCACCAAAGATAATGGACAAAAAATTATTTTGGAGTGCCAGCAACACCTTGGAGAGGATAGGGTAAGAACTATTGCCCTTGATTCAACAGAAGGTCTGTTAAGAGGTATGGAGGTTCTGGATTTAGGAACCCCAATATCAATGCCTACTGGCAATGATATTAAAGGTAGATTGTTTAACGTGGTTGGCGAGGCCATTGATGGGATTCCTTCCCCATCCGGGAAAACCAAACTTCCCATTCACCGGTCAGCT
>JAIXQU010000063.1 GCA_027485575.1 Cytophagaceae bacterium | reverse complement strand
GGAGAAGGGAAGGGATGAGGTTCACATAAAAATCTTAACTTAACGGTATAGATTCTCGTTTTATGTCAGAAATACAAAAAACTCCGGATTAGAAATAGTGTCTATTTAAGAAATGGAATACCCAACTTTTGAAATGGCAAAAATTCATTCAAGTCAAATTCTGAAAATAAAAATGGATGCGATTTTTCGTTTTAATAAAATTGTTTCTTTGGGCATGCTTCTTGCTTTAGACGAAATGAAATGGGTAGAAAAAAAACATTTTATCGGTTTTGAGGGTAATCCAAAAGTCAATGTTGAACCGACGCCCTAAAGTGCGAAGGACAAAATCCATTTGTCATGGAATATTGGGGTGATAAAAATGTCTTTATGGCATTAGTAAGCGATGGATTTAACACAAAAATAGGTACAGGTACTCCCATGTAATCGAGATATAGCTTAACCAAAAGATAGATTTAAGTCAAAAAATGAGCTTGGTACTATTCAATCAGGAAAACAAAAAAGTCCTCTTCAAAAGTGGACTCCTGAGAATGGGATTTGATATTTCAAAAAAATGGACCATCTTTAACTTGGTTGTTAATGGAACTGGAACTGGATTTTTTGTTCCAAAACCGACAAAACACATTGTGGAAAACGAAAATTTTAAATCAAATTTTATCAATCAAACACCTTCAAAAAGATGGGGATTACCGTATAAACTTGCCGGTACTGCTTCTTTTTTAGCCTCTAAAGCCTGTTATTTCGTCAATTATCAATTTATTTATGTTGATGGAGAAATTTTGGCTGTTCTTTAACTTTTATTTTTATACTCCTTTGAAAAGAATTCTTTTAATAATTCCGTTTTACAGCATCTTTTTGGTTTCATCCTGCTTTGCTCCCGAGGGAGAAGAAGGTAGAAAAAGAGCGCTTTTAAAGTCTGTTTTACAAACCCTGAACCAGGAGCATTATCAACCCCTGGAGTTAAATGATGCCACATCAGAAAAAATCTTTAATTCCTACCTGAAGGTTCTTGATTTTCAGAAGAGGATATTCACCCGGGAAGACCTGGCTTCCTTCCATACTTTTGACAATAAAGTAGATGATGAAATCAGGGATGGAAAGTTTGAATTTTACAATCTGGTTTCAAGTACCTACAAGAAAAGGCTTGGAATTGTCAATCGGTTTTTCGAAGGCTATTTATCAAAACCAATTGATCTTCAACAAAAAGGAAGCATTGAAGTAGACCCGGAAAAGCGAACTTATCCTGCGGACACAAATGCACTTATTCAGGAATGGAAAGATTATTTCAGGTACCAGGTAATAAGTTCTGTGGCAATTGACTTGGAAATTCAGGAAAAAGCCAGTCTTAAAAAGGACACTGTTGTAAAAATAAAAACACTGGATGAGCTTGAAGCTTCCGCCAGAGAAAAAACTTTAAAGAACAACAGGGATTACCTCAAAAGATTAATGGAGGACAGTGAGGATGACAATTTTGCAGAATTTTTGAATTCAATTGCCAGAACCTATGACCCTCACACGGATTATGAAACGCCAAAAGACAAAGAAAACTTTGATATCGCATTTACAGGGCAGTTCGAAGGAATTGGTGCTACCCTGACAACAAAAGATGGATTTATCAAAGTGGCAAACATTATTCCAGGGTCAGCTTCGTGGAAACAGGGTCAGCTTAAAGTAGATGATGTTTTCCTGAAAGTTGCCCAGGCTGAAGGCGACCCTGTTGATGTTGTAAATATGAAGGTGGATGAGGCCATAAAACTAATACGGGGAAAAAAGGGTACAACCGTAAAGCTAACAATAAAAAAACCAGATGGCTCAATCGTTATTATTCCAATTGTGAGAGATGTGGTAGTTCTCGAAGAGACCTACGCAAAATCAGCAATTCTGGAACATATCAATGTTAAAGGAAGATTTGGTTACATTAACCTCCCTTCATTTTATGCCGATTTCAGTCAAAACAGAGGCGGCAGAAATTGCTATGAAGACATCAAAAAAGAAATATCAAAATTGAAGATGGAAGGGATTAACAAAATCATTCTTGACTTAAGAAACAATGGCGGTGGTTCGCTCCAGGACGTTGTAAAAATGGGAGGATTATTTATCGATCAGGGGCCGGTAGTTCAGGTAAAGACAAGAGAAGGAATGCCCTACGTATTAGACGATCCCAACCCGGGAGTTGAATTTGATGGCAAACTGGTTATCATGACCAATTTCGTTTCAGCATCAGCCTCAGAAATTCTGGCGGCCGCAATGCAGGATTACAAAAGGGCCATTATTGTGGGTAGTGCCCAATCCTATGGTAAGGGAACCGTTCAAAAAATGACCGACCTTGGTCAAATGGGATTTTCAATTTCAAACATTACAGAAAGACCTTCCGGAACTGTAAAATTGACAACTCAGAAATTCTATAGAATTAACGGAGGAGCGACTCAATTAAAAGGTGTTACACCAGACATAGTCATTCCAGACTTGTTCGAAAAGATAGAAATCGGAGAAAAGGAGTTGGATTTTGTGATGGGCTGGGACCAAACGACTCCGGCGAAATATAGTCCCTGGTCAGGAAAAATATCAATGGATAAAGTGAAAGCCAAAAGCAAGGATAGAATTTCAAAAAGCAAATATTTCACATTTGTTAAAAATGAGGCTTCCAAACTGAAACAAAGACAAGATGCCTCAAACTATCCGTTGGACCTGAAATCATTCCAGGCAAACCAGAATTTGCTTAAGGATCCGGAGGAAAAAGCATCTGAGTTTAATAAAAATATTACAGGATTCTCTGCAAAACAACTTGTTGCGAACATTGATATTAACAAAGCCAATCCGGCGAAAGAAGAAGTAGAAAAGGGTTTTTTACAAAGAATAACTAAGGATTACTATTTGGAAGAGTCTCTTTTTATCCTTTCAGAAATGTAAAAAACAAGGGTAGATTGGTACATTAACAAATACAAAAATCCATAAAAATTGGAATAAAAAGGTTACCATTATATTCACCTAAGTATATAAGCTAAGTATCTCAAAATATGACAGATGAAAAGGTCGTTGAGTTAATCAAATCTGGAAACGAAAAGGCCCTTGAACATCTTTATAAAAAAAACTATCGCATGATCGTTAAAATGATTATGAAAAATAGTGGTTCTGAAGATGAAGCCAAGGATATTTTTCAGGACGCTTTGATTGTTTTTTGGGAGAAAATAAAAAGTAATAAATTGGTATTAACCTCTAAAATAAGCACTTACCTCTACAGCGTATCGCAAAATCTATGGAGGAAAGAGCTTGACAGAAAGGCCAGGAACTCAGGAGAAATGGTAGAAAATCCAACCCATATTGAATGGGAAAACAAAGAAAGGGTTGAAATCATTCAAAAGTGTTTAAAGTCTTTGGGGGAAACCTGCCGAAAAATTTTAATGCTGTATTATTTTGATAAAATGTCCATGACAGACCTCGCGAAAGAAATGGGATTTGCCAATGCGGATACAGCGAAAACCAAAAAATACAAGTGCAAAATTGAGCTTGATAAAATGATTAAAACCAACTACAAACCATCTGACTTTTTAGATTGAACCTTAGCCATGAAGATAACTGACGACAAGATTCAACAACAAATTGAAGCATACCTTAACCAGGAAATGAATGACTTTGAACGTTCAAAGTTTGAAAAACAGATTCATGATGATATTGATATTCATGATGAAGTTGAACTTCAGCAAGCCACAATGGAGGCTATTCGAAAAGAAAGAGTATTGGCTTTAAAAGCAGGCTTAAGCCAGGTAAACATCAGCCTTTGGTCTGTTACAGTAATGGAAACAGCCAAAATCGCTGCCATTGTCGCCGGAATTGGTTTGGCTTCTTTGGGTGGGTACTATTTTTATAAAAGCTCAAATCCTGAAAGTCCAATAAATTCAAACAGCGTTTCTCAATCTGCATCGCCACAGGTAATTGAAAAACAACAAGCCGATAACAGGAAAGAAGCACCAAAATGGAATTCTAACCCCGGTTCTTCAGAAACAAAGGATGTTCCAAATCAAACTGTATTTGAATCTAATGCCGAAAATTCAGTTGAGCCTTCAACCACTGTTTCCTCTGAAAACAATGCCAAAACTAAATTTCAATTGCCTTCAAAGCCTTCCGGAATGAAAATGAATTCAAATGCTGAAGAAAAGGCAATTGAAAACAACAAATCGGAGCTTGATGAGCCAATGGTTAAAACGGTAAACCCTGCTAATGCAAATGACATTGAAATTCCTGAAGATGGAATAAGCAATAAATCGAAATTAGAAACGGTCAATCCTGAGGTAATCGTCAAAAGAGAAAATAAAGATAAATTTCATTATCAGTATTCTGACTCCAAACTCATACTCTATGCAGATTTTGCAGACAAGATTTATGAAATTTTAGAGCTTAATCAGGATAATTCCAAAAAGATATTTTTAGCCTATGAAGGCAAATACTATCAGCTGGAAAGTTCAAAAATGGATATCACTCCGCTCAAAGAAGTAAGTGACAAACATTTGATTAACATATTAAGTGCCTATCAAAAAAGGAAATAGTTAATTCTCTTTTTCATCGCTAAATTCGAAAAGGGCCGGAAATTCTGGCCTTTTTTTTTCTATCCAAAAATTATTCCTGCCAGAGTAGCACTTAAATAACTGGCCAAAGTTCCACAAATAAGAGCTTTAACACCAAGTTTGGCCAGGTCTGTTCTTCTTTCCGGAGCCAATTCTCCAATTCCCCCAACCTGAATGGCTATGCTACTAAAATTGGCAAAACCGCAAAGGGCAAAACTGGCAATTATTTCAGATTTATTGCTCAAGGGGTTTACCTTCATAATATCTGAAAAATTCAGGTAAGCAACAAACTCATTGATTACCATCTTTTTTCCCATAAGCATTCCTACAGTCAAGGTTTCCGTTGAAGTAACTCCCATGGCCCAGGCAAAAATTGAGAAAAAGCTTCCAAGGATATAATCTAAGGACAGGCCAGTCCATTTTACGCCCAAAACATCTTGAGGCATACCCAAACTAAAAACAAGAAATCTACCAAACGAACCCAGAATGGCATCGCATAAATAAATCAAAGCAATAAATCCAATGAGCATCGCAAGAACATTAAGTCCGATTTTTAACCCATCAGAAGATCCGTGGGCTATTGCATCTAAAAGGTTGGAATGCTGCTTTTTAATTTCAAGTTTGACAACACCTTTGGTTTCAGACTTTTCTGTTTCCGGCCAAACTATTTTAGAAATAACCAAAGCCCCGGGAGCCGCCATCAGACTTGCTGCAAGCAGATACTCTGCCTTAACGCCTAAAGCAATATAAACAGCCATTACGCCACCTGCAATACAAGCCATGCTGCCTGCCATTGAAGCAAGAAGTTCACTTTTTGTCATTCCTTTCAAATAAGGTTTGATCATAATCTGCGCTTCGACCTGACCAACAAAAATACTGGACACATTACTCAATGCCTCTGAACCACTAACGTTCATCAGTTTATGAACAATTTTGGCTACAATGGCAATCACTTTCTGCATAATGCCAAGATGATAAGCGATATTGACCAAAACTGCCACGTAAATAATGGTGGGAACAATTTTGAAAAAGAATATAAAATCATTTCCAGGTCCAAATGCCTTTTCCATTAGCTCCTTTTTAACAAGAGAACCGAAAACAAATTCTGCACCTTGGTTAGAATAAGAAAGAACCTTTTCAATTAAATGACCCAAAACTTCAAAAATGGTCTTACCAATGGGTACCTTAAGAATAAAAAGTGCCAGAATGAGTTGAATACCAAGTCCTGAACCGACCAGCCGCCAATCAATTGCCTTCCGGTTATTACTAAGTCCAATGGCAATTCCTAAAATTAAGACAATGCCAAAAACTCCCTGAAATTTTTCCAAATTATTTGATTGTTTTGATGAGGCACGAATAAAGGAATTCACTTTCTTTTTTCCTAGTATTGTCTTAAATTGACTGAATTAAGAAATTAAATTATCAGGTAGAAGGTCATTTGCATTAATCTCATTTCAGACTGTTTATAACCATTGGATCGGGAGGCTTATTGCTTCTTAATGGCATAATTTCTACGGTTGAAGTCAATAATAATACGCTTCAAATCCGGGATTATTTTTTAACGATTTTTTTTGTTTTCATTTGAAAAAAAAATCATGCATACAATTCTGGGCGGAAATGGAATCATTGGCCAGGTGCTCGCAAAGGAACTCTCAATCCTGGGTAACGAAATAAGGTTGGTAAGTCGAAATCCAAAAAAAGTAAATGAAACAGACAATCTTTTCCCGGCTGATTTAACAGATGAAATTCAGGTGGATAAAGCAATTGCTGGTTCAGAAGTCGTTTACCTGTTGATAGGTTTTGATTATAACCTTAAAGTCTGGCAAGAGAAGTGGCCAAAACTAATGCGATGCGTTCTTAATTCTTGTATTAAGCATAAATCTAAACTTGTCTTTTTTGACAACGTCTATCTGTATGATAAACAGGAGATTCCAAACATGACCGAATACTCAAAAATTAATCCTCCAAGCGAAAAAGGGAAAGTCCGCAAAGAAATAGCGGGAATGATGATGGAGGAAATTACAAATGGAAAACTTTCTGGAATTATTGCCCGGTCAGCAGATTTTTATGGCCCTAAAAATGAGAAAAGCTTTCTTATTGAAGTCGTTTATAAAAATTTTAAAAAGGGAAAGGCTGCAAACTGGTTTTCAAATCCTGATGTGAAGCATTCTTTCACATATACCCCGGATGCGGCAAGGGCAACTGCAATTTTAGGGAATTCTCCGATTGAAGACTGGAATCAGGTCTGGCATTTACCCACAGACCCCAATACTTTAACAGGAAGAGAATGGACTACCCTTTTTTCGGGCAAAATGAACGTAAAAAATAAAATTTCTGTTTTGCCCACCTGGTTGGTAAAAATTATTGGATGGTTTGTTCCTTTTATGAGCGAAATGCCAGAAATGATGTATCAATATGACCAGCCCTACTTTTTCGATAGTTCAAAGTTTACAAAAAGATTCGGTATGTCTGCTACGCCTTATTCACAAGGAGTTGAGGAAATAATTAAGTCGGATTCATAGTTTTTTTTCAAATACTTTGATATAAACCAAGATTAAGCAATAGGCTTTAAATGATTGATTATATATGCTTTATAGATACTGTTCAAAAAAGTGTGTAAAGCTCAAAAGTTTACGATTTTCGAATCGACAAATTTTAAAAGCATATACCATGAGATTTACACAGCAGCAAGTAAGTGAAATTTTAGAAGAAAT
>JAIXQU010000126.1 GCA_027485575.1 Cytophagaceae bacterium | reverse complement strand
AATTTCTCCTTTGTGTGATGAAATGGTTCCGCTGTTCGGGATCTCATATCCCGAACCCAGATCCCGCCACTCTGTAATCCTCCAAAAGTCGATTTACAGAGTGGCGAAAAGATTGGCTGATGAAGGAGTGAATTCCCCGTTTGGCATAGTCAGGAATCTGGAGTCAGGAATCTGGAGTCAGGAATCAGGAGAAAGGAAACAGGAATCAGGAATCAGGAGAAAGGAATCAGGAAACGGGAGACGGGAATCAGGAATCAGGAATCAGGAAACGGGAATCAGGTGATACGTTACGAGAACCTTTTGACCCAGTTTTTGGTTAGGTGATGATGAGTGCAATTCATACAGCCGCACTCACCTGGCCTACATCTTTAAACGACAGCCAATAATCCTGATCTGTATTGAGAAATCTTCAGATTTGTCTTTTTCAACCAAAACAATTCCCTGATTCAAAGATTCATATTACATTTGAACATATGTGAAACCTGAGGCTGTTTTCCTCCGTTTGCGGATGTTTTATAGCCTCCTTTTATGCAAGCGATATGCACCAACAACTGAAGACCCTCGCCCTTGTGGTTTATATTTTCACCTCTTTCCAGCTGCAGGCACAGGTATTGAATGAGCCGGAGGAAGGACATTCAGCTGACTTTACAGAAGAGCCAGGTCCCGAAAGGCCCTGCATTTCCGCAGAGGAATATGAGGTCATGGAAAAAACACTGCAGGAAAACTACCTCATGCTGGGCCTCGATCAAAAGGCGATCACGGCTATGACGACAAAATTTGCCTGGCCTCTGCGTCAGGCAAATGGCCTGAACGACTGCAGCTATTATTACATTACAAATTTTGTAGATCAGGATACCACAGCCGACAGCACCCGCGATTGGAATTGTGGCAAACGTACCTACGACGACCACAAAGGAGTTGACATAGCACCGTATCCATATTCGCTTTATAAAATGGACAGCAATCAGGTGGAAGTGGTGGCTGCTGCCCCAGGCACCATAGTTGCGAGGGCCGATGGACGTTTTGACAAAAACTGTGATTGGGTGAGTGGTTCAGATGCGAATTACGTTATCATCCGGCATCAGGATGGATCCACCTCCCGATACTGGCACATGAAAAAGAACACGGTAACCTCCAAAGTTGTCGGACAAACCGTAGTAACCGGAGAATATTTAGGGGTCGTAGGGAGTTCAGGCAGGTCAACGGGTCCACATCTCCATTTTGAGGTTTCGAGAACATCTAACAGGTCGGACTACGTGGATCCGTTTGGCGGAATCTGTAATGCATCGAATGACAGTACCTTATGGATAAATCAGCTACCCTACATTGACACGGGTATCATGAAAGTTTCGACCAATACGATTTCCCCGGTTTTTCCCGCATGCCCGCAGACCGAAACGCCCAACGAAGACAGCTGCTTTTTAGGTGGGGTATCTGCAAAGTTTTACATTTTTATCCGGAATCAACGGGCGGGCACATCGGCTGCGATGCGAATCCTTCGGCCGGATGGATCGGTGTTTTCCAGTTGGACAAAAGACTTTACGGATAACTTTTCCCGCTCGTATTGGTCATGGACCCGAACTTATCCGACGGCAACAGGTACCTATATGTTTGAAGCCTCCTACAACGGGAAAGTCTGTTCCAAACCGTTCAGGATCAACTGCAATCTGACGGATACCAAAACGAAGGAAGGGGTGGCAGGCACTTTGTTTTTTCCCAATCCCATTTCTACCCAATCGGCCATTCAGTTTGAGCCAGCCCTGAACGGCGCCACCCTTTTGATATACAATTCCATGGGAATTGTGGTCCAACGGCATACAAATTTCACCGGTTCCTCTTTGCCTTTACAAAACACGCACCTGCAACCCGGTGTACACTACATTCAAATTGCAGATGGTGTTTCGGGTACCGGCCCTGTAAAACTGGTCCTGACCGACTGATGGTAGAGGTGGAGAAGGGTAACCGCTGTTCGGGATCTCCCATCCCGAACGCAGATAGCGAGGATTTACAATCCCCGTGCTGGATTGCATTTGATGCGAATTTAAGATTCGTCAATGCACGGAGGTAGTTTGAAAACTACGCCCAACTGAGCAGACAGGTCTGACCTTTGGTGCCAACCGGGAATGTCGATTTAACATCAACTACCGTTCCATGGACCGTCAAAAATATGCCACTGCTCTGCCGCTTGGGTGTTTGGGTTGATTGGCGTTCTATTGAGATTAGGCTGCTCTGCAGCTGAATGCCTGGCCATACGCCAGAGATGAGTGAACGGTCAAGGGTTTTTAGGCATTGATATATTTTTAGCTCATAACATGAACTCATGTTGATTTTCCGGTCTGACGTTTGGTGCAGAACAGGAAATCATCCTGTTTGGCGTAGTTCTATGTACCGTCAATATATGCCACTGCTCTGCAGCTTGGGTGTTTGGGTTGATTGGCGTTCTATAGAGATTTGGCTGCTCTGCAGCTGAATGCCTGGCCATACGCCAGAGATGGGTGAACGGTCAAGGGTTTTAAGGCATT
>JAIXQU010000170.1 GCA_027485575.1 Cytophagaceae bacterium | reverse complement strand
GGCATCAATGCCGACGGAAGTTTTGTTCCTGCTACCGTCGGGGTTTATAAAGTATTATTCATCTGGAAAAACGACAAGACCTGTGAATCAGTGGATACTGTCACTATTTCGGTAACCGAGCCCGAAACTGTGCTGGCAGGTCCGGATCTGGCAACCTGTCTGGATTCTGTAGGTTATTTGATCAGCGGATTTACACCGAAACTTGGCATCTGGACAGGTGCAGGCATGGCCGGAACCAGCGATTCCACCTTCAATCCAAGAGCGGCTGGTTTGGGAGCTCATGACCTTGTTTACACCGTTGGCGAAGGCCTCTGCCTCCGTCGCGATACCATGGAAATCACGGTAAATCCGCTTCCGGCCATCGATGCCGGAGGCAATCAGGATACCATTTGCATCAACGACGATCCATTTGATCTAGATCTGGTTAGCGGTACCTCTGCACAATTTGGCGGCAACTGGTCCATCATCAGCTCCAGTCCGGCAGGGGCTTCGGCAAGCTTGAGCCCGGATGGAATTTTCAACCCGAATCCAACCGGCTTTCCAAATATTCCCCAGGCGTTTACCTATAACATCCTCTGCAGAACAGTTAATCCGGTAACCGGATGTGATTCTACGGATACCAAACGGATCATAGTAAACCCCAGGCCGGAAGCCGAAATCCGGGGGCTGAATCCTGCCATTTTCTGTGTGAATGAACCCATCCGCGTGGCCAGTATTTCGAGGTCTTCGTTACCTTCTCTTAGTCTGGTCAATACCTGGTCGCTTGATAATGGCAGCATTATTTCCCAATGGCCCAATCAGGATTCTCTCCTGATTGCTTTCCCGGATACCGGAATTAAGGTAGTCAGGCTTGCGGTCCGCAATAACAGCACCTGTGAAGACATCGATAGCATCCTCATTCACATCATCGACCGGGGAATTCCCAAATACGGGAAAGTATTTAACCCGGCAAGCCAGTGCGGGCCATTAACCGTAACTTTCACCGATTCTTCCACCGGATTCCGCATTGAAACCGCCTGGGATTTCGGCGATGGGAACTTCGTTCTGAAACCAAAGGTATTCAACCAATTCTTCCCGATGAGCATTTGGCAAGACACACTGCATCCGATTCGCTTCCGCATCATCAACCAGTGCGATACCAGCATTTTATACGATACCATTCTGGTGAAAACCCTGCCTGTGGCCAACATAAGTGCCAATGGTCTTACGCATTGCCCGGAACCTAATCTTGTAACTTTTTCTTCTTCTGTAATCGGTGCGCCGACCTCCATGTTCTTTGATTTTGGAGATGGCACAACCCAGACCATTGCTGTAAATCCAGCCAATCTCCAGGAAACCATTCAACATGGCTATGTAAACAATACCATGAACGACCTTTTCTTTACGGTAAAGGTTACGGCGATTAACACCTGCCCAAGCAGTTCGGACAGCATAAGAATCAAAATACGCGGAAGGAATTTCAACTATGAAATGACAGCAGATGATACTGTCCATTGCGATAAAGGAACGACAAATTTCAGTACTTCTCCAATGATTCCTGGAGTAACAATCCGGTGGGATCTAGGAGATGGGACTGTCGTCCTGAATCAGAAGAATGTAAGTCATGAATACAATTTACCAGGAGTTTACAAAGTTAAACTAACCTCTTTCAATGATTGCCATCGTATGATTGATTCGGCTTGGGTTAGAGTTTATGCGAGCCCTCTGGCATTAATTGTAAATCCAAAAGACACCAGCATTTGCATGGAGGATACAATCCGGTTTGTAAATGGATCAAGTGCGGGTTTAAGCTATGAATGGTATAGAAATAACGAGACCTCTCCATGGTCATTTGCTTACCAGCCCCCTGTAATTCAATTAACAGCAAGTGGAATAACAAAAATACGATTGATCGTTAGGGACCCTCAGAGTGGATGTTTTGCAACTGATTCTGCAAAAGTTACGGTCAGGCCGGGTCTTAGAACGAGGGCGAAAATAGAGGCTATTCCAAATGAGATTTGCCCAGGCGATACCATTCTAATCCGGGATTTATCTGAGAACAGGCAAACCAGTGACATTTATACCGGGGATAGTTTCTTTCATCCCCTTGGTTCAACTAAAACCGAACTAAAATACACCTATTATACGCCAGGCACTTACTCATTGTACTTGATTGCTTTTGGCCAATGTGTGAATGACACAAGCGATAAAGTCCAGGTTAAAGTCAATCCGGTCCCACGGGTTGGATTTCTAACCAAGACCATAACAAACAACAACTGGATCGATACGGTTTACATTTGTGTTGGAGACACGGTTTGGTATTCAAATTTATTTCCCACTCAGGCAAGTGTAAATTACAGTTGGAATTTTGGAGATAATACAGGTTCAAGTTCCATTTCGCCTCAACCCAAACAATACAATATTGCCGGCCTTTATTTAACAACTTTAAAAGCTGTGGCAAACGGTCCTGCCAGTTGCGATTCAACCAGGTCAATATGGGTAAAAGTAAAAGGACTACCGAATGCTTTAATAAATGGAAACAGCAATACCGTTTGCCAGTATGGAACTTCAAGTTTTCAAAATGCTTCTACAAATTTCATTCAACATAGATGGAAAATACTAGACCCAGGAAATTTTGAAATCACACCTGCTTCCCAGAAATACAATCAGACGATCAACATCAAATTCAACCAGGCTGGTTTATACACCATACGTCTCATTACATCAAATACATTTGGTGATGAAGGATGCAGAGATTCGGTTGATAAACAAGTAACCGTATTTCCTGCACCAATTGCCAAAATTCAGCCGGACACCCTTTTTGCCTGCTTAGGTGACTTTGTCCAGTTTTCAAATCAATCCAGTCCGGGTATGGCATATCTTTGGAAATCAATCGGTCCGCCATTTGTGAACTGGACAAACGGAATTAATCAGTTTACACCCGGACCAACACCCAATTTCAATTCGTCTGGTATTTATCAATTTGAATTGCGAGTTACCGATCCAATTACCGGATGCAGAGCATATGATACGGCCTTCGTGGATGTAAATTCTACAAGGCAAGCGGCTGCCGCCTGGACAATTGCACCTTTAGAAGGGTGTGACTCCTTAAAAATTACCATTCGGGACAACTCTATTTTCGGAGATTCCAGCAGAGTTTGGTTTAGTAATGGAACGGTGGTTTCCGTTCCAAGGCCAGGTAATCAAGCTGTTATAAGATTTCTTCAGCCAGACACGGTCCAGGCATTTTTGGTTACCTATGGAAAATGCACATTTGACACAACAGAATCCAAAACGATTCGAATCAGGCGAAGTCCTAAGGCAAACTTTTGGGCATCCACCACTGGGAATCCCCAATGGCTTGGTGATACCATAACAATTTGCCTGGGTGAAACCGTGCAATTTATCAACCAATTCCCCGCCGTTTTGGGACTTGACCATAACTGGGCATTTGGCGATGGTGGTCCAGGTTCAGCTTTGGAATCTCCACAGCACACTTACAACCAAACCGGCCTGTTTCCAGTTGTTTTAAAAGAAACTTATTCAGACCCACCTTTTTGCCAGGCCAGCAAAAGAAAATGGGTTTTGGTAAAGCCTCAGCCCCAGGCTGTTTTTACAGGCCCTGTTGTTGCCTGTGAGGGATTGCCTGTTTCATTTCAAAACAACAGTCTCTATTCAAATAGTATTCGCTGGTATCTTTTGCAAGGGAATACCATTCTGGATTCTGCTATCAATATTCCTGCGTGGACTTTTTCAGCACAATCAGCTGGTAATTATACGGTTCGTCTGAAAGCAAATGGCCTGATGAACAGCACTGGTTGCAATTCATTGCTTGATAAACCTCTGTTGATACACCCAAAACCGAATTCGAATTTTACCATTCAGGATCCCAGTATTTGCCTGAACGATTCTTTGCGAATATTGAATAGCTCCAGCCCTGGATTGAGTTATTCATGGTATTTGGCAAATAATAACATCCCATTTTCTACATTATTCGATCCACCGTTAACAATGGTAAGCATTGCAGGACAAGTTGCCGTACGTCTAAAGGTCCTTAATCCTACTACGTCATGTTTTTCGTGGGATACAAATTACCTAAATGTGAGCAATGTCAAAAAGACCATAGCCCGGTTCCAGGTTATTCCACCCTACCAAGGCTGCGATTCACTCCGCGTAAGATTCAAAAACTTATCAATCGATGCAGATTCTGCCTGGGTTAGGCTGGGCTATAACAACCTTATCCTGCCGTTTTCTTCCGGCAATCCGAACGCTGCATTTACCTATCCGGATACTGGAAGATTTAAAACGCAAATTATTGCCGAAGGACAGTGCAACCGGGATACATCAGAAGGACCAAGCATCCGCATATGGCCATCTCCTAAGGCTGGATTTTATGCATCGACAATGTTGCAACCCACATGGATTACCGATACTGTTGTAATTTGTGTAAATGATACCGTCCGTTTTCACAATTCGTTGCCGCTCCAAAATGGCGTCAATTACCGCTGGAAGTTTTCTGAATCAGGTACATTTTTTAATGGAATAAACCCTGACCGCAGGAAATATATAAATCCTGGCTACTATGGCGTCACGCTTCAGGCAATTTCAGATTCAGGAAGTTGCATTTCTGAGGAAAGAAAAATAGTCTGGGTAAAACCACTTCCAATTCTAAGTCTCAACATTTCACCGAATTCGGTTTGTGCTGGTTCAGAAGTCGTACTGGATGGAACCAACACCCAAAATGCAGAATTTTTTAGGTGGGAAATTACAGAGGGAGTCTTTGTAACCACCATCGACACAGCAGCACCCATCATTAATTATACATTTTTACAACCCGGGAATGGCAATACCAGCATACGCCTTATTGCCTACAATTCTGCAAGCCGCAATAGCTGTTTTAATGAAATTACAAAGAGTGTTGTTGTTCGACCAAAACCTACTCCAAAAATTTCTATGAATGATAGTGTAGGTTGCTCCCCAATTTCTATTACTTTTTCAAGAAATCCGGAAAATTTTGGAGGGCAAGAAAATGTGTTATGGAATTTTGGCGACAATCGGACTTCAACTTCCAGAAATTTGTCTTTCACCCCTCTGGTATTTACAAATCCCGATACAATAGAAAGGATAAGAATAATAAAACTTAAGGTTTCTCATATGGGCTGCATAGACAGCGCCACAAGAAAAGTCGTAATTTTTCCAGTTCCTAAATCTGGCTTTACATTTACTACTGGCTTTGGCCCGAACATTAATCAAGCACAACCTTTCATTAACATTAACGAAGAAGTAACCCCATTTTGCAGTCAATGGGTGCGTTATTATGACTTTGGAGACGGCAAAGACACTCTTATCACAGGAGGCTCAAATTCTCAAATTAAGCATCAGTACGATACAACTGGGGCCTACATTGTTAAACAGAAAGTAATGGATTGGAGATATCAAGACACTTGCTCATCTACATTGGATTACAATTATGTATCCGTTGTTCAATCTCCACCAATAGCTGAATTCAAGGTGAATGGAAAAGATAGCTGCATTGTATGCGAAGACGATACGGTTACATTTACCAACAAGTCAAGGTTCGTCACTCAATCGTCTTTCTGGAATTTTGGAAACGGCAGAACCCTTCGTTTAACAGGCCCCAACCGTTACCAAAACCAGAAAATAGTATATCCTGAACCAGGAGTTTATCAGGTAAGTCTGTTGGTTAAAAATGAAAAGGGTGTAGATACACTGGTTAAAAAGGCATCGGTAATTGTCAATCCAAAACCCAAAACTTCTTTTTCAATTTCGCCAAATATTTTCGAATACCCCATTTTTAAAGAATCGGATCCGATTCGAACGGTTAATACCACAATTGGCGGATCGCGGTTTTTATGGAACTTTGGAGAAAATCCATTTGACACAATTGAAGCATTTGATACCACCTACAAGTATACAATTCCGGGAGAGTATACCATTTCACTTGTAAGTATTTCAGAATTAGGTTGTCCTGATACTTTCAGACTGAAGCCTACAATGGAAGCTTTTCTGGCGGGTCTTTGGGTACCTGATGTTTTCAGCCCTGGCAGCTCAGTTATTGAAAATCAATACTGGCAGGTATTCCACCGCAATGCTGAGGACTTTGAGGCCATCGTTTACAACCAATGGGGAGAACAAATATTCTACACCAGAGACCTCGACTTTAAGTGGGATGGCACATTCGAAGGGCGTGAATGTCCAAATGGAAGCTATAATTTCGTAGTTCGCTACAGATTACGTGGGCTTCGGGCTGAAAAAGGTGCAATTCAAACCATCAGTAAAGTTGTATCAATAAAAAGATAATGGAATGAAAAATATAAAAAGCATTATCATTTGTATTCTACTTAGCACTGGTGTTTATGGTCAGGATTTTCAGTATTCTCAACCATACTCCATCCCTTTTTATACAAACCCAGCTTTTACTGGCAATGGAATGGTTGATTGCGAAAACTCTAAAAAATGGCATCAAAAAGAAAATTTCAGATTTTCCGGACAAAATAGGAACCAATGGTTTGGAGGTTCAGCAGGAACTTATAATAGTGGGTTACTTGCAATTGAATATTCCTGGGGAAGAGTTGGCAGGAAAAAAACTAACAATTTAGTTTGGTCTTTAGGAGCATTCGCAAATAATGACTATTTATCAAAGGCCCAACTTAATAGCCTATATGCAGGTGTAACAGTCTCAGCTGATGTTCCGCTGGGTGATGATGATAAATCTCTTAAGTTTGGCTACCAGCTTGCGGGCGGAAATCGCTCCATATCCAGAACCAATTTCGATTGGCCTGATGAATTCAATGGAGCAGGGTTTAATTATAATTCAACAACAGAAGTCCCTGCAAAAGGCAACAATATGTTTTATGGAGACCTGGGATCGATTGGAGGTTTGTTTGGGAGTAAAAACTTTTTTTTAGGCGCTGCCTGGCATCACATTGCAAGACCAAATATTTCTATGTGGGATGGAAATGACCGGTTAAATCATAAGCTTTCCTTTCAAGGAGCGATAATAATTTCGCCGAAAATGACATGGTTTGGAAGACCTTCCCAACAAAAAAGTCGAATTTTCATCTTATCTACTTTTAAAAAGCAAGCAGGTTCACAGCAATGGGATTGTGGTGCTTTCATTCAACATTCCAGAAAAAGTTGGAGTAGGATACAACTAATTTTAGGATGCTGGTACAGAGGTTTACCAATTCGCCAGACGCCGGATCAATCCGTACAAAATGATGCCATTGTAATGAGTTTTGGCTTTAGAGTTCATAGCTTAAACATCTTTTATAGCTATGATCAATCCATTTCAAAGTCATACGTTTTTGGCAGAACAATGGAAATAAGTGCGGCATACCAATTTACTGTTACTGTACTCGATACGCCTCCTAATACAACTGAACCTGTTCCACAACGTGAACCCGGAGTT
>JAIXQU010000145.1 GCA_027485575.1 Cytophagaceae bacterium | reverse complement strand
GCCAGGCACCATTCAGTTTGTTACGGACAGCAAAGGGCGAAAAAAATCAGCCCTCGTACCGATAAAAAAATGGGAAGAAATAAATGCTTTAAACCAACAATTACAAAGAAAGTTAGAGATTCTAACAGGAATTGCTACGGGCATTCAGGAAGTTAGGGAGGCCAGAGCAAATGGTAAACCTCTTCAATCATTGTCTGATTTTTTGAATGAAAGTTAGCATTCGTGTTGCTGAAAATTTTAAGAAAGAAGCAAAGCCCCTCCTTAAAAAATATCGGTCCCTCAAGGTTGAACTTGCTGCATTAGAGCAGGAATTAGTTCAAAATCCAGCTTTGGGAACTCCACTTGGTGCACAGATATTTAATATCAGGTTGGCAATAAAAAGCAAAGGACGAGGTAAAAGTGGAGGTGCCAGAGTTATAACCTATCTTGAAATTGAGTTTCTGACCGAAAATCCTGGTCAAGAAATTACTGTTGTCAATCTCATTTCAATTTATGACAAGGGAGACCTGGATCCGCTTTCAGAATCTGATATTCAAAATATAATCCGGAATTTATAATCCTTATAACCTTGGCCTATACCAAAACCTTCGGCGAAATCATATTTTCAAACCAAGTCCAGCTTAGCCTCGCAAATATGTAAACCTTTATTATTGCCTCCTGTAATATCAATCAAAACTTCGACCCCCTTCCACGGGCATTGTTCCAATGAAAAATGCTAACGCCCGCTTTTCAGATTCAGCTGTCCCCAAAGTTTCTTTCTGATAATTGACTTAAGGATGGTTATTGACCAGTTTTTTGTGCATAAACCAGAACTAAAAATTTCGTGTTTTTTCATTCCAAAACTAACCAGAGAAGCTATATTTACCACTATCTAAAAACGAATCGTTTGACCATGGAATCTGACTACTTAAAAAGCACCATCAGCCAGTTTGAATATTACAAACTTTTGGGAGAAAAAACCTTTGGACAGGTTACCGAAGAACAACTTTTCTGGCAATACAATGAGGATAGCAACAGCATAGCCACCATAGTAAAACACCTTTCCGGAAATATGCTCAGCCGCTGGACGGATTTCCTGACTACCGATGGTGAAAAAGAATCCAGAGACAGAGATGATGAATTTGAAAATGAAGCGCTTACAAAAGATAAAATGCTTCAAATCTGGAATGTTGGCTGGAAGGTTTTTTTAGAGACCCTCAAATCTCTGACGACTGAAGATTTATCAAAAACGATTTACATCCGAAATCAGGGTCATTCTGTGGTGGAAGCCATCAACAGGCAATTGGCCCATTATCCTTACCATGTGGGGCAGATTGTTTTTATTGGAAAAATGTGCGCCAGGGAATGGAAATCTCTATCAATCCCAAAAGGAAATTCTCTAAACTACAATGCAGAAAAATTCTCTAAACCCAAACACAAAGAGCACTTTACAGAAGAATATTTAAAAAAAGGAAAAGATAAAAAATAACGATTTGGTTACAGTTCATTGTACCTGGCTTTGGCTCTTTCAAAAAGCAGATTGCAAACTTCAGGCATTATGGGCCCAAGCCATTTAGGTGAGTTTTGCGGAGAATAATAGGATGGCAAATGGGGTGTTAAACATATGGAACCTCCCTGTAAATCATGGGCACCAAACACAATATTTCCAATTCCGGAAAGCAATAACCGGCCAAAACACATGCAGCAAGGCTCTAAAGTTGAATAGCAAGTCATTTCCCCTGCCCTGGCCCACAATTGGACCGGAACGGCATCCAGGGCATTCATTTCAGCATGTTTCGAGGGATTAAACTCCGGTACCAAAATCGAATTCAAACCTTCTGCAACGATTTCATTTCCCAGTGTTATGACGGCTCCAATGGGAAGATTTCCATTGCTTTCGGCCTGCAAAGCAAGTTGGACTGCCCTTTGCATTAGCTTAAAGTCATTTTCGGTTGGCTCTCCTTGCATTTTTTTCAGGTTCTTTTTTTGATTTTGAAATCTCCTGCAAAATTAGAAAAGCTGGATAGATACCCGATATCTATGCTAACAAATAAACTTTCATTTTCGATTAATTTAAACCAGAAAAAACCAATTGTCTATTTCACAAATTTTTACGTGAAAGTCCAGGAATTAACAACTGAATTGTTTTACCCAAATTTTTTATTAAATTCCAATTCCACAACCTGAAAAACCAGTTTTTATTCTTTTGGTAATGATTGGCTTTTTTATTCAACCTAACCCAGCATTTCTATCAAATCTTCTTTGGTCAAAGACCTGAAAACATCATCTTCTGTTTGAATTAAATCGCTGACCAATTTGTTTTTGGATGCCTGAAGTTTCATTATTTTTTCTTCAATCGTATTTGGGCAAATCAGGCGAATGGCAATTACATTCTTCTTCTGGCCAATTCTGTAACAGCGGTCAATGGCCTGATTTTCAACCGCTGGATTCCACCAGGGATCTATAATATACACATAATCTGCCTCGGTTAAATTCAATCCTGTACCCCCTGCTTTCAGGCTGATGAGAAATACACGAATCTCTTCATTTCCCTGAAAGGAATTTACTTTTCCAGCCCTGTCTTTCGTTTGCCCTGTGAGATATTCAAATGGAATTTTTCTGGCTTCCAGCTGTTTCTTTACCAAATCCAGCATGCGCACAAACTGTGAAAAAGCCAGTATTTTATGTTGGCTTGATTTACTTTCAATCTGCTCAATCAGCAATTCAATTTTTGATGACAAATCACCCAAATGCTCCTCCCCTTTTACCAAAGTCGGGGCGTTACAAATCTGTCTCAGTCTGGTGATACCGGTGAGCACATGCATGCTGCTTTTTTTAATTTCCTCATCGGTTTTACCTGAAATATAATCGCGAAGCTCCTGCTCGTGCAGGTTGTAAATGGCCCTTTGCTCCTCTCCCATTTCACAGTAAATCACCATTTCCGTTTTATCGGGCAGTTCCTGGGCAACCTCTTTTTTGGTTCGCCTCAGTATAAAAGGTTTTATTTTTTCCTGTAACTCATTTGCCCTTTTCAAATCCTTAAACTTATCGATTGGGGAAGAATATAACTCTCTGAAATTCTGCTTGCTTCCCAATAAACCAGGGCAGGCAAAAGACAACTGGCCGTATATATCGAATGTATTGTTTTCAATTGGCGTACCTGTAAGCACCACTTTATTTCTGGATTGCAACAATCTGGCGGCTTTATATCGATGTGATTCAGGGTTTTTAATGGCCTGAGATTCGTCCAGAAAAATATAATTGAACCGGTGGGCCTTCAAAAAACCAATGTCTGAAAGCAACATTCCGTAGGTGGTTAAAATGATTTCATATTGGTCAAAATCTTCGTTTGTTTTTATCCGGTTTGGGCCATAGTGTGTGAATAGTCTGATAGAGGGTGCAAACCGGTGTACCTCCGCTTGCCAGTTGAATATCAGTGAAGTAGGCACCACAACCAGATTGCAGTTCAAGGTTTGTTTCTTTCTCTGAGAAAGAATAAAAGCGATAATCTGAATCGTTTTTCCCAGCCCCATATCGTCTGCCAGGCATGCACCGAAATTAAAATCATCTAAAAAATTAAGCCATTGCAAACCTTGGATTTGGTAAGATCTAAGGGTAGCATTCAATTCAGCTGGAATTTCAACTTCAGAAATAGCGTGCATTTGGGAAAACCGGTTGGAAAGCAAATTGATTTCTCTTTTGGTTTCATTGGAAATCACATCGGCATCAAAAAGTGTTTCTATTTCCCTGAATCGACTTTTTGGAAAGAGCAAAGCATCAAATCCCAATTCGCCTGCTTCAAACCATGATTGCAGCTTTTTTATCCAGGCCTCGGGCAAAATTCCCTGGCTGCCATCATCAAGTGTTACATATTTGGTTTTGTTCTTGATGGATTTTCTCACCTGCTTCAAAGATGCCTTTTGGTCGCCAAAAAGGACTGTGAGGTCTGTCCTGAACCAGTCCATTCCACTACTCACATGGGCCAACACCTTTCCGTGATAAGGATTCAGTCGGTTTTTAGATATCTCCTTAAATCCTAAAACTTGGATATCAGCATCTTTCCAGATTTCAAAAGCCTCTGGAAACCAGTTTTCATCCAGAAACCGGGATTTATGCAGATAGAAGTAATTCCGTTCGCCCATCTGTTCCTCAAAATCAGCATGTTGCTGAATCAGGATGGCGGTAAATTGAATTTCCAGGTCGCTGTCTCTTTCCACAGAAAACAGATTGCCATTGGCATCTTTGTCATAAATCTGCTTTCTGGAAAATACCGGAATCTCAACCTGACCATACAAAACGACTGGAGTTAAATAAATATAATCTTGATTTTCAGAAAGATAAAGCAGCTTTTTGGGTGGTCCATCCAGAAATAATTCTGCCTTTTGTTTTTGACTGGCACGGGCAATAAAAGAATACCGGATCGTGATTTTGTTTTCAAGCTCAGAAAGGATGTTTTTCCTAAAATCTTCAAACTGAGAAGAATGCATCAAAACGATTTCGTGATTGGATTTAAAGTAATCCAAAACCCGGAGTGTGGCGATATCCGGAACCAGGTTTAAAACTTTTCCCAATTGAACGAAATACGAAAAAACCAAAGGCAAGGCCTTGATTGGGTAGGACTTATCATGAACAATTAATTCACCTGTAACTTCATAAAAAGGCTCTTTTTTAAAAACAGAAAGTTTAATTTCCATTCCTGGCTGCCTTAATTCTATGGGTGAGATTGATGTGGCAGTTATGCTTTCAGAAATTCCTTTTTGCTGAAAAAACACCTCAATATTTTCAGGTTTTCGGACAATCCACCGAAGGGCTTGAAGTTCGCTTGCCTGGTCTTGGGTAGTACTAATTTTTTGAAACCTGGACACAGCAGAAAAAAACCTGGATTCCTCCAGATTCTGAGCTTTCAATGAAAGTTCAATGGAATCCAGGGGAGAAAGCGGATTTTTCATTTTACCCTCCCGGGTAACTTCGCCTTCAAGTAATTCAAAACTGATATTTCCATAATATTTATGGGTATGCAAAACCAGAATGGTCTTTTTCCCAATGGATGATAAACTCCGGCCAGGCAATTGTTCAATAGATGATGTAAGCCACTTGCCCTTTACTGTTTCCAGATTTGTTTTGTCAACCCGAATCAAACCTTTTTCCCTGGGCTCTATCTGAACCTTTTGGTTGGAATAATTCAGCGTAAAATACCGTTCCGGAAAACTTTCCTTTTCCATGCCAAACAACCTGGCTTCTTCTTTTAACCGCCTTTCTCTTAGTTGGTTGTCAAAAAATATTTTAAAATCAGGTCTTTCCAGAATATTGTGTAAAACCTGGGCCTGATGCCGGCAAATCCGGCTTCCTACGTTTCCGCAAGTACAACTTATGGTAATTTTATCCTCCGTTTGAAAAACCCCAACCCTCGAAAAAACCATATCAAAACCAGGGTGCGAAAAAATCCCTGAATTGACCTCAATCTTCACTGGCTCAATGGCGAAAAAATCCCTTTGGCTGGAATCTGTTGCTTCACCACTATAATTCAGAATATCTGCATAGCTCATTTCTGAAATGGTTTTATTCAAAACCAAGGTCAGCAATTCTGATTGAGGAGTATTTTTCAAAGGCTTTTCGTTTCGCGATGGGCAGAAATTTCCCGTTCCATCCGGGTTCAAAAATAGATTGATGGCCTGACAATGCCGCTGTTTATCCCAAATTCCGCAGTAGAAAAAGCTTTTGGTTCATAAATGATTGATTTTCAACTTAAATCCTCTACCTTGGAGAACCGTCCCAAACTGGCTTCGGTAGGATTTAGGTGAGGATATAAACCATAGAAAATCAATCATTTAAATCCAATTCTTTAATATGATTTTATATTGTTCCTGGTCATAATTTATAAAACTAAATATCGGATGTAGCCCATACCTTTGGAAATCGATTTCAATTTTCAGACCTGAAAACATGAAAAACCAAAGTACTTTGGTTTTTTTAGGGGGTATTTTTGAAGCTTAAAACACACCATGTCAAACCATTCTGAGGGCAGAAAAACAATTTTTCAAAACTATATCAACCGGTTTTTCATTCATCCAATTTCAAAAAAGATATTGCTGGCAAGGGCAGATGCTTATGTAATCATCCCTTGTTTTGCCGAAGAGGACCTGAATTCAACCTTAAATTCTCTACTTGAAGCAACGGCTCCCGCCTCTCAATTTTGTGTCATTGTGGTGGTTAATGATAAAATGAGCGATTTGCCAGCCGTCAAAGAATTGACCCATCAAAACCTGGTAGAATGCCGGAATTTTTCAAAACAAAAACCTGACTTCGATTTTATTTTTATCGATGCCAGAAATCTGGACGATAAAAATGCAGGTGTGGGATTGGCCAGAAAAATTGGGATGGATGCCGTTGTTTTCAATTGTTTGAATTCAGGAGAAAATCCAGCGCTCGTTTGTCTGGATGCAGATTGCAAGGTTTCAAAAGATTATTTTCAACAAATAGATACCTTGTTTGTTCAATCCAAATCAGAGGTAGCAATCTTTGGCTTTGACCATATTCCACCCCTGGATTTAGACCCGGATTTAAAACAAGGAATTATCCAGTATGAGCTCTTTCTGGAATACTATCGGTTGGGACTCAAAATGGCAGGATTTCCCTTTTCGTTTCACACTGTTGGCTCTTCTATGGCCTGTAAAGCAATGCCCTATGCAAGAAATGGAGGCATGAACCAAAGAAAAGCAGGCGAAGACTTCTATTTTTTGCACAAGCTTTTTCCGCATTATGAAACCATAGAAATTTCTGGTCCCTTGGTTTTTCCTGCTTCAAGGGTTTCTAAACGGGTTCCTTTTGGAACGGGCCGGTTTCAGGAAAAATGGCTGGAATCAAAAAGTGAAACCCATTTCACCTATCACCCTTCTGTTTTTGATTCTTTGAGAGACTTTCAAAATTGCAGCCTCCAATTTCTTGAAGAGCAAGTTTCGGAATTTGAATTGGCTTTTTCGCCTTTTCTGAATGATAACCCTTTGGGTAAAAATTACCTTTCTGAATTCAGGGTCAAAGAAAATCTGGCCAAGGTTTTGAAATCTTCGCCAAAAACAGAACAAAGAAAAAAAGCGTTTTTTCAATGGTTTGATGGACTGCTTGCCCTTCAAATGGTCCACTACTTTAATAGAAATCTCCCCCAAATGCCTGTTTTTGAAGCGATTAAAATACTTCATCCTCAACTTGAGGTAATCAAAAATGAGTCAGAAATCAAATATGAACTTAGAAAAAAGCTGCAAGCTTCCGATGAAAAAACCGCATAAGCGCTATATTTTCCCATAATCCGCCATAGAAAAAGTTTTGGGTTCATAGATGATTGATTCTCATCTTAAGTCCTCGACATTGGAGTTATAAAGCACAGAAATTCAATTATTTAAATCCTATTTGTCGTTAAGTTAAGGCCTTGCACCCTTCTTCCTTTGGAGAAGGGAAGGGATGAGGTTCACATAAAAATCTTAACTTAATGGCATTGAATCTGGAATCAAAGTCGTTAAGTTAAGGCCTTGCACCCTTCTTCCTTTGGAGAAGGGAAGGGAT
>JAIXQU010000110.1 GCA_027485575.1 Cytophagaceae bacterium | reverse complement strand
CTCTGAAAATCAGGGGCTTTTTGCATTTGTATGTTTTGGGTTTACATTCTTTTTTCAACCAGGATTCAAAAGACCTATGTTGGTTTCACATCCAATTTGGAATTAAGGATTGCTTCCCACAATGAATTTGGGAAAAAGGACTGGGCCTCAAAACATCGGCCATGGGTATTGATACATTCTGAGATTTTTGATTTAAAAACAGAGAAGCGCACAAAGAGATCGTTTCATCCGAATAAGGGATTTTAAAGATTATGCTTTTGGCTTAAATAAAAAACCCTGCCAGAAAACTCTGACAGGGTTGTGCCCAGGACTGGATTCGAACCAGCACACCCTTACGGGCGCTACCACCTCAAAGTAGTGCGTCTACCAATTTCGCCACCTGGGCTTTTGAGGACTGCAAAAGTAATGGCTTCTTCCGTGCAAGCAATAATTGAATGCAAATTTTCTTTTTATTCGCAAATCAATTACCTGAATAGAGATGAAAGAGGATTTTTTACATGCCATTTGGGAACAGCAGCTTTTCCGGAAAGGCTCCTTGCTATTGGCTGGAAAAGATGAAGTGAAGGTAATCAAAACTGGATTCAGGAATTATGATTCTGGTCCTGATTTTATCCAGGCAAAAATAATTCTTGGAGATTTAGAGTGGATTGGGTCCGTAGAAATTCATGTTAAATCCAGTGAATGGAACACCCACAACCATCAATATGATGTTGCATACCAATCTGTCATTTTGCATGTGGTATGGGAAAAAGATTTAGAAATTTTCAGAAAAGATGGAACAGTAGTTCCTACTTTAGAAATGAAAGAGCTTGTCCCATTGCAAGTAGTTTTGCGGTATAGGTCTTTGGTTCAAAATGAAAAGAAAAAAATTTCTTGCTCTTATTTTTTGCCTGATATTCAGTCATTTGTATTGGTCGGCATGCAGGAAAGAGTTCTTGTTGAAAGGTTAGAGCGGAAGGGATTCGAAATTCTGGAAAGATTTGAATCCAACAAAAAGGATTGGTTGGAAACATTTTTTCAAACCATAGCATGGTGTCTGGGATTAAAAATAAATGCTGAACCAATGTTGATTTTAAGTCAATCAGTCCCAGTTAAAGTTTTGGCAGCCCAAGGTTGGAAAACCGAAAGTTTAGCTGCGATTTTTTTAGGTGTGGGTGGTTTCTTAACCTCTACAAATGGACCTGCAGGTGAGAAACTGAAGGCAGATTATGATTTTATTTCACAAAAGTATGGATTGGATAAGCCTCAGATTTTATGGAAAATGTTCCGGATTAGGCCAGGGTCTTTCCCCATTCAACGCATTCTGCTTTTGGCTGTGGTTATCAATAATCTTTCTTCCTGGTTTGGATTATTAACCGAGGCAGAAAGTCCGGTAGAATTTTTTAGGCAGATCGAAAAGTCTCCCAAGCCGGAGATTTTACAATCCTATTTAAAGGAAAGCGGATATCAAATTACAGGTTTTGGGATTTCAGATTTTATCCGTGAAAATCTGATAATCAATGTTTTTGCCCCTTTTTTAACTGCACTTGGTTTGTATCAAAACCAACCCTTATGGATAGAAAAAGCAATTGATTGGCTAAATCAAAGTCCTGCCGAAGAAAATTCCATTACCAGGTTCTGGAAAAATGAAAATGTGGAGATAAAAACTGCTGGTCAGAGCCAGGCCTTGACTGAGTTGTTTAATAATTTTTGCCTTCCCAAAAAGTGCATGTCTTGCCAGATTGGTACTAAAATTTTAAAGACAGAAACATTAGTGTAACTCCTGGCTGATATTTATCAGGTTTTTAAGAATTAAGAGTCAATGGTATAAGAAAAACCTGCGAATAGATTTGCAATTGGAGGTATAAATCAGCCAAGGTTAGAACTACAAATTTGGAACCTGCTCTTATCATTTCATCTTTATTAATTGGCCTTGGTGGCACTTTACACTGTATTTTCATGTGTGGACCTCTGGCTCTGGCTTTACCGATCGGAAAAAAACCTAAATCAAAGGCCATCAATTACAGACTTATCTTTATCGCCGGGCGAATTTTTGTTTATGTTTTGATGGGAGCCTTGGTGGGTTTGGTCGGCCAAGGCATTTCCTGGATTGGGGGACAAAAAGTTTGGCTTTTTGGGCTGCTGGTCCTCCTTTTTTTTATTTTTTCTGGCTGGAATTTTGATTTGTTCAAAAAAATAAGGGCTGTTATCCAGCAACGTTTTGTTGAAAGGCTTGGGCTTTTTCCACTTGGTGGTTTTTTCCTTCTTGGGATTGGAAATGGATTAATTCCTTGTGGTTTGGTGTATGTGGCACTTGCCCAATCCTCAATAGGAAGTGCCTGGTTTACAGGGGCTTTTTTGATGCTGATTTTTGGACTTGCCAACAGTTGGTGGCATATTCTTTTTATGCTCAATATTGGATTCCAAATCCCGGATTGGTATATTTTTAAACTTTTTTCCAGTCCAAGAATCTCAATTGCAATGGTCACTTTGGTATTATTCTGGAGGTTTTTCGCAATATCTCAATCTGAAATTGTGAAAAGCAACAATCAAACCAAATCAGAAGTTTTATGTGGAAGCCACTAGATTGAATGGTTGTTTTCCAGGCAATTGTATAAAATTAACTCAGTTTAATTCCCATCAAAAAAGTATCATCTACCTGGTCATTTTCATTTTTCCAGGTCAGAAAAGTATTTTCAATCGTGGTCTTTTGAGACAATATATCGAGATGGTTAATGCTTGATATCAACTCCTTAAGCCTTTTGGTACCAAATTTTTTCGAATCCGCTCCACCAAATTGGTCCTGGAAGCCATCACTGTACATGTAAAGGGTAGAATTTTTTCCGATTTCAAATTCCTGGGTCGATATTATATGTTCTCCAGGATTTAGATTCTGACCAATGTGAAATTTATCCCCATTTAATTCAATTATTTCATTGTCAATGGAATAGAGATTTTTTTGACCTACGCCTGCAAATTCAAATCTTTTGTTTCTTTTATCGATTTTTACCATTGAAATGTCAAGCGCATTTTTGTTCTCATCGTTTTCTATTTTATCAGAAATAGTGTATTTGATTTCTGAATTCAGAAAATATAAAATATCTGTCAGCTTTTCTAAACCAGCATCCCTTACTGCTTGATTTAAGAATCTATAGCTAATTACTGACATAAAGGCACCCGGGACCCCATGCCCGGTACAATCTACCGATGCCAGATAGGTGGTGTCTTCTCTGGAAAATATCCAATAGAAATCTCCACTTACAATTTCCTTAGGTTTATTAAATATGAAAGATTCTGGAAAAATTGATTTTAGTGATGACTCACCTGCCAACAAGGAATCCTGAACCAATTTTGCATATTCCAAAGAGGAAATGAGGTCCCTGTTTTTTTCTTCGATTATGATCGATGCTTTTCTTAACTCACTATTAGATTGGGAGAGCTCCTTAGAGCTTATTTCTAATGCTCTTTCTACCAATTGACGGTCTTCCTCGTGATGCTGGTAGGCCAAAGAAATTGCAAAAAGAAGCTCCTTCAATTCCGGGTTTTCAGAAGGATCGGTATTTTTAAGATACCTTTTTATTTGCCTCTCTAATAATTTGTTTAGCTCCATCAAAATTCAAAACTAGGACTCATTAAAAAGAGTAATTGTCATTGTTTGATTATGTAATTCACAATTAGGGCTTCCCAATATGGTAGAAAGTTCTCCGTAAGAATAAAACCCGCTAATAAAAGGTGAATCTCCAAGGACATCTCTCACAGCTTCTACTTCCTCTTCAATTCTTTGGCCAAGGACAAGTTTTCTACCTACACAGGAAATCAATAGAGCAAACGTTGAGTCTTTCCCAATCTTGGAATAACTTTGTTGGGCAGCAGCGGCAGAAGCGTCTATGAGCTTTTCAAAGTTAGCTTTCATTAGCTGAACAGTTGCCCCTTCAGGTAAATCACCCGCAAATACCATTCCCCCATCCTCCTGGATATTTAATATTGTACGCGTTAGAATTGGTTCACCTTGCTTTAGTTTCATTCCCAATGGAAAAAGCAAAGCAGAGCCTGGAAGTTCATTTGCCTTTTCTCCCAGATAGTTTTTGTAAAGTTCCAATGCTGACTTCCCATCCAGGTCATATAAAACATTTCCTTTTGATTTTGTAACTATTCGTTCCGCCCCAAATGGGTCCCAGCCGCCTAGATGGCCATAACCTATTTCTATATTCTCCCCATAAAACCCAATTCCTACAATATTTCCGCTTGTTGGTAAATTATTTAAGCCAACAATAGTTTTTTCAAATCTGGCATCATCTCCGGCAAGCCCTCCTGTTATGCTAACATCCAGAACTTTATTTAGCCCTTTCACAAGCTCGCTTCCATTTACCATGTTGCCATCAGAAAAAATGAGTACATGCTTTAGTTCTGGTTCTGAAAGCAAAGAGCCAACAACTTTTCCTGCTTCAAAGCTATTCTCCATTGCCTCGATGTTGGAAAGTGTTGTTTTAGTTCTGGTTTTTTCAAAATATAGAACAGATGCAACAATACTGTCATCGGTTACAGCTTCTCCTTTAATGTTGCCGGAGGTGCTCAAAGAAACAATATCTGCCTTTAAAAATTTCTTTCTAAGTTCTGGATACCATTTATTTTTTTCAAGGGGATATCTGGATCCGAAAACTATAATTAGTTGTGAATCAGGGTTTGCTGTGTCTATTTTATCTTTTTCCCAACCATTTTCTGGTAAAAAAGTCAACTGGGTTACCTTCATTTTTCCTTATTTTTTTAGGGATCTCAATATTCATTTTTTATTCTAAAAAAAGTTGGATTATTCATTCCTTTTTATTCAATGTTGGTTTTGTGCTATTTAGGGACTTTTTATTTTCTGATTCTATTTGGTTTGATTGGTGGGTTTCCAGATTTTTCAATTAAAGAATTTTGCCCTATTTTAAATGGAAACTGATGGTTAAGAATAATGATAAACAACCTAAGTTAGAAAAAGTAAACAGCTTTTCAGAGGTAAGTGACCGGCAGAAGTGAATAATAACAGTTTCTTAAAAGGAAAATTAAAGCAATTTTGCCATTGCAATTATGAATTGGTTTAAACAAATAGGACAATTTGAATACTTCCTGATTGGTGTATTTATTTTCCTGTATTTTATTTTCGCGATTAGAACATTTCTGATTTCCAGGAGACTGAAATCAAAAATCACCCTATTTTGGGTCAAGTTTTTTTTAAGAACAATTTTCATTGGATTGGTTATTGCCAGTATTCTCGGGCCTTCATTTGGAGGGGTAAAAAAGGAGGTTAAAGCAATCGGGAAAGACATTGTAATTGCCATTGATTTATCTAAATCTATTAACTGCAATGATGTTCAGCCAAGTCGTTTGGAAAAAATAAAATTTGAACTCAAAAAGCTTTTAGAATCATTTTCTGCGGATAGAATAGCCCTCATTGTATTTTCAGATGATGCCTTCTTGTATTGTCCTTTTACCTTTGATAAAGGTGCTTTAAATACTTTACTTGAAACTGCCAATACAAAAGTGGTTTCCGGAGATGGAACCGATTTTGGTAAAGCATTGGATTTGGCGTATTTAAAGTTTAAGGAAAACGAAACCAGCACAAAAAAAATAAGTTCCAAACTGGTCCTTCTGGTAAGTGATGGGGAGGACTTTGGTGAAGAAACTGATGATGCAGTTTCCAAATTTGAAAAAGATGGAATCCGGGTCTTTTCTTTAGGTGTAGGAACGTTGGCTGGTGGAAAAATTCCAGATGGGGTAGGCGGGTTTATAACAGATGACGATGAAAATGAGGTTATTGCTAAACTTAACCCAACTGATCTAAAAAATATTTCCTCTCAAACCAATGGAAAATATTTTGAAGTAACCAACGAAAAAAACGAGGTTCAGGCCCTCATAGAAGCCATGTCTGCTGTAGAAGGAGAGGTTTGGGATGTAAAAACCATTGATATCGGGGCCAATAAATACTTCTATTTTCTTTTTGTAGCCATTTGTATCCTGTTGCTTGATGTTCTTTTTACCATCAATATTATTAGAATTTAGGACCAATCTTATCCTCTACCGGTTCTCATTTTTTCAACAATTCTGAAGGCTGCCGGACAGGTTATTGTATTTTTTGTAAGCAGGTTGTTTCGCTCCCAGCCTTCCTTAGAGTGGGTATGGGGAAAGCTACGGCAGCTTTTTGGCCTGACTTCATAAACCTGGCAGGTATTGTCGGTGTTTAAAAAAGGACAAGGCAATTGGTTGGGTACCAGGTCTCCCTCAGCGTCCGATTTCAAATATTGATTTTCAAACAGGCTTATTTTCATTCCAACAAAATCGGATATCCGTGCTACATCCGTTTTGGTAAAAATGGGATGGGCAGTTTTGCAACAGTTGCCGCAATCCAGGCAATTTATTTTTTCAAAAACTTCCTCATGAATTGCCAAAGTTTGTGACAATTCAATTTTTTTTTGGCTCAATCTTTTGAGGAATATTTTGTTGGCTGCGAGATTTTTTTGTCCGTTTGATTTCCAGTCAGCGATGATTAATTGGCTTTCCGTTCTTTCTTCCTGCACTTTTAAAAGGCTTTTTCCGAACTCATTTTTTCCATTATTTCAACAAAGCTTCCATCGGTAAGCGGCTTTGAAACATAATCTACAACCTCAGAATAGCTTTTTGCTTTTTCAATGTCCCGCCAGTCTATGCTGCTGCTTACCATAAAAACAGGTATTTTTTTTTGGTCGGCTTTTTTGTTTTTTGAAAACCAATTTAAGAAATCCCAACCGTCCATCACGGGCATATTGATATCCAACAAGATTAAATCCGGCAAATTGGACTCCTCTTCCAAATGAGACATAATGTAGTCTTTAGCCAGTTCCCCATTGGAAAAGGCAATTACATTTTCGGCAATGTCTAAATTCTTAATTGTTAGCTTGACAGCGAACTGGTAAATGAGGTCGTCGTCAATAACACATAAGGTCCGAATTTTTGCCATATCTGGAAACGTAAAAAGCCTGAAATCAAAATGGAAACAAATAAAGTCACTTTTCCCGAATAAAATCTTTATGCTTACAGTTGCAATTCACCTTTTGGCATATTTTTTTGCCGTTTCTCATTTTTGAATAAGGTGATTGCCTGATTTCAAGGACATTTATTTCTGAATCAATGTTTGTGAGTAGCTCAAAACTTCCCAATAAGGCCCGATTGTATTTTCTCTGCCAGTTTTTTGGATGGGGTGGATATGGCCTGGCCATGTCGGTTTTTTACAGGTATAGCACCGGACACGATCTCACCATTAATGAATTTGCTTCTATTTTTTCCCTTTGCCTTTTGGCATTTGGGCTAACGCACCTTTTTAGAATCATATTTAAAAGAAATCAATGGATTGAGTTTCCACTGCCAAAACTCGTCATTCTTGTATTGTTCAGCAACTTAATCATGGCCACAATGTACGCAAGCACCAATTTGGTGATTGACAGAGGGCTTGATTTGGTATCAGCAGAATTGAACTGGAAAGAATGGCTGGTTTCAATGAGTATCCTCGTGGTCAATTCGATGACTCTCTTCCTGCTCTGGTCTGTAATTTATTTTGCCATCGCCTTTTTTAGCAGGTACAGGAGGGAAGAAATAGAACGGTTGAAATGGGAAAATGCACTCAAAGAGTTTGAGCTCAACAAGTTAAAATCTCAGCTCAATCCGCATTTTGTATTTAATGCTTTGAATGGAATTCGTGGATTGGTGGGAGAAGACCCCAATAAAGCAAAGGCGGCCATCACCATGCTTTCTAATATTTTAAGAAATTCACTTTTGTCAGACAGGGCAAGAACAATTCCCTTATCGGAAGAACTAAAAACCGTCAATGACTATCTGAATCTTGAAAAAATCAGATTTGAGGAGAGGTTACGTTTTTCAACAGATTTGGAACCACTTACCCTTTCCGTCCATGTTCCACCCATGATGATTCAAACTTTGGTAGAAAACGCAGTTAAGCATGGATTGTCTAAAAGAGTGGATGGAGGTCAGATCTCAATCACCTCAAAAATTGATAAAAACTTTGCAGAAATCAGAATTGACAATACCGGAAAATTAAATGGAACCGATTCGGGAGGATTTGGGATAGTAAACACCCTTCATCGTCTTGAATTGATTTTTAACAAACCTGACTTGTTCAGTATAGTCCAAACAAATTTAGATACAGTATCAGCCATCATAAAAATCCCCCTTACCAAATGAGAACAATAATAGTAGACGATGAGCGCCTTGCAAGAAATGAGTTGCGCAGGTTACTCGAGGCATATCCGCAAATAGAAATTATAGATGAAGCCACCAATGGTGAAGAAGCCATCGAAAAAATAAATCAACTGAGGCCGGAGTTGGTTTTTCTTGACATTCAAATGCCGGGAAAATCGGGTTTTGAAGTTCTGGAAGCGCTGCACGATGGCATTGCTCCTGACGTTATTTTCACTACTGCCTATGATGAATATGCCTTAAAAGCATTTGATTTTGATGCGATTGATTACCTGTTAAAACCGATTGAAACCAACCGGCTGGACCAGGCAATTAAGAAGCTGGAAGAAGACCATCGGTCAGAAGGAGAAGGTGGCCCGCAGCCCAAAGTTTTTTCAGAAAACGACCAGGTTTTTGTAAAAGATGGAAACAAGTATTATTTCATCCGGCTTAATACCGTCCGACTTTTTGAATCAATCGGAAACTATGTCAGGATATACTTTGACAACAGCAAGCCGTTAATTCTAAGGTCACTAAATGCTTTAGAAGAGCGCCTGGATCAACAGGTTTTCTTTAGAGCCAATCGCAAACACATCATCAACCTGCGCATGGTAGAAACCATAGAACCCTATTTTTCAGGCGGAATTTTAGTAAAACTAAAAGGTGGAGAAAAAATAGAAGTTTCCAGAAGGCAAGCAGTTAAGTTTAAGGATTTGCTGAGTTTGTAAAAGTAAATTTTCTTCTTTTTCAAGCATTTCGGGTTTAATCCTGGGTTGTTTTTACTTCTTTATTCCTACTTTCTGAGTTTTCAGTTCAGGATTTTTAACCCAGAATAATCATTAGGAATTCCCTGTCTGCCGACAGGCAGGTAATCCGATACTAAACTGCTTCAAATAAAAGATTTTGCCATCTTTTCTTTTGTGTCAGTAGCCGCTACGAATTTCGAATAAAAGGTGCTGATTTCTTGAGTGCTTTCCCCCCGGACAGCTTTGCCACATGGGTTAGCCTCTCATAACGAAGTCCTGACGACAAATCGGCGTTAATTTTTTATCAGAAGTTAAACCAAACATCATTAACAAAATTATTGGTTGGCCCAGGCAATTTTTTCCACTTGGTAACAGCCTGTCTATAAACTGCAACGATTTTCAAAACCCAATCACAAAAGGCCAAAAACCTTTACCTTTGAATTCCAAAGTTTGACTTAGTGAAATTGAATCAAAAAAGGGTAAAAGGTATGCAACTGGATGAGCTTATAAAAAAACATGCCACAGAAAATGATGTCAGTTAAAATGGCTTTCAATAAAAAGGAGGATTGGGAAAATTTCCTGGGTATTATTGATGACAGGCAAAACATGTATGATACCTGGGATGAATGGCATGAGGCCTATCTAAAATTAAAAAATCAATTAATTTCAGAGGGATTCGAAGTCATAGATGTTGAAGTAGATTTAAATAAGCTGGCTAAATATTGCCGTTCAAAAGGGATTAAAATTGATGGAAAAGCCCGCTCTCAGTTTGTCCAGGAATAAAAAATATACAAGTAAGAATACAGATATTCACGTGCACCTCATTGATACCCATTGCCATGTTTTTGGCCCACAATTTTCGGAAGATGTCAGCCTGGTTTTTAACAGGGCAAAATCTGCCGGAGTTCAGAATTCTCTTTTGCCAAACATAGACAGTGAATCCATAGCGTTGATTTGTGCAGTCGTTGAAAATGAAAAATCGGCCAAACCCATGTGGGGTTTGCATCCTTGCCATGTTTTTTCAAACTGGAAGGAGGAGCTTTCGAAAATCGAACCGCTGTTTGAGACACATCCGGCTGTAGCAGTTGGTGAAATCGGCCTTGATTTTTATTGGTCCAAAGAGTTTAAATCTGAACAAAAAGAGGCGTTGGAGTTTCAGTTGAATTGGGCTTTGGCCAAAAATCTTCCTGTTTCTTTGCACACCCGGGATGCCAATCCAGAAGCCATTGAAATTGTAAAACCCTTTGCTGAAAAGGGACTTAAAGGGGTGTTTCATTGTTTCTCCGGTAGTTTTGAGGAAGGCATGGAAATAATCGACTTCGGATTTTGCCTGGGCATCGGTGGAAACATAACCTACAAGAAAAACCCTGTCAGAGATTTTATAGGAAGGTTTCCTATCGGGTCCATTGTTCTTGAAACCGATGCGCCCTATCTGGCACCTGTTCCTTACCGTGGAAAAAGAAATGAACCTGCCTATTTGGTAGAAGTGGTTTATGAACTTGCCAATCATTTTTCTTTAAGTCCGGACGAAATATCAAAAACTACAAGCAAAACCGCCATTTCATTGTTTAATTTGGGCCTTTCTTAGCATTTACTTTGTTTTGAATTTTAAGTTTTCTTCCAATTTCAATACCAATGGCAGCCCACAAAACCTTTCAGGTTAAAACCAGCTCAGATCCCAATGCATCCTCGGTGATGCTTATCTATACAGGAGGCACATTGGGAATGGTTTTTAATGAGGATGCTCAAACCCTGGTTCCCTTTGATTTTGAGCAGATTTTGTCACAGATTCCGGAGATCAACAAGTTTAATTTTAACCTGACGGTTACCTCTTTTCATAAACTGATAGATTCTGCAAATGTTCGCCCCGATCATTGGATTGAAATGGCATCTCTGATTGAGGAAAACTACGATAACTTTCACGGCTTTGTCATCATCCATGGAACCGATACGATGGCATATTCTGCTTCTGCCCTTAGTTATCTGCTTGAAGATTTAAATAAGCCCGTAATTTTTACAGGTGCACAATTGCCCATTGGTGCCATCAGAACCGATGCAAGGGAGAACCTGATAACTGCCCTTGAAATAGCTGCTGCCCGCAGAGATGGAAGGCCGGTTATTCCCGAGGTTTGTATTTTCTTTAGCAATAAGCTTTTGAGAGGAAATCGAGCTAAAAAGGTCGAAAGTGCGCAATTCAGGGCTTTTGAAAGCAAAAACTATCCTGCTCTTGCGACTTGTGGAATTAAGATTGATTATGATTTCAATGTTATCAAGCCATTTCAACCTTACAGCAAATTAAAGGTTTACAAAAAAATGGACTCCAGAGTTACCATATTGAAACTATTTCCAGGCATTTCAAAAGAAGCGATTGAGGCCATTTTGACCATTGAAGGTTTAAGAGGGGTAGTATTGGAAACCTATGGATCTGGAAATGCAGAAACAAGTTCCTGGTTTATAGAATCTTTGCATAAAGCTATAGTTTCCGGAATTGTGATTTACAATGTAAGCCAGTGCAATGGGGGCACTGTAATGCAAGGCCGATATGAAACTTCAAAGCATTTGCAGGATATTGGCGTTTTAAGCGGAAGGGATTTAACCACGGAGGCTGCCATAACAAAACTTATGTTTCTACTGGCAAATCAGCAAAATATTAGCGATGCAAAGCGATATTTGATGCGGTCGATCCGGGGAGAAATGAGTTAGTTCTTCATATTTCAACCCGATTTCACATTCCTTGAAATTTATCTAAATTACCTGTTTTTTAGATTTAACCAGGCAATTAAAAGGCTTGTAAGTGCAAAAACCAAACCCATAACAAATGCTGCTCCCGGAAAGTGAACCGTTGCAGAAGGGCTCGAAAAATTGCTGTATAAATTCGTCATAAGTGGTGGTCCAATAATGGCAGCCATACTTATGGTTGAAGTTAGTGCTCCCTGCAATTCACCCTGTGCATTTGGCGGAACCTTTCCCGAAATCAAACCTTGCATACTTGGACCGCCAATTCCACTTAAGCAATACGGAATCAGACCCACATACATTATCCATCCTGCATCAGCAAAAGTAAAAATGGAAAGTCCTATGGCATAAAAAAGCAATCCCAAATAAATGGAAGGAACTACGCCTAATTTGTTGTTTGCTACCCTGACGAGCCCTGCCTGAACACTGGCAACCAAAAGCCCAACAAACCCAAGCGAATAGCCAACCTGAGCACTTGTCCAGTTTAACTCTCCCATGGTAAAGTATGACCATGTACTTTGCACAGAATGGGAAGCCATGTGTAGGAAAAACAACGAAACAACAAGGCCAAGAATTCCCGGGTAATTTTTCAGGCTTTTTAAAGATCCCATTGGATTGGCTCTTTTCCATTCAAATTTTCTCCGGTTTTCCTGAGAAAGAGATTCCGGAAGTACAAAATAACCATACAACCAATTAAGCAGTGTTAGTCCTGCCGCGGCAAAAAATGGAATTCGCGGACCAAATTCTCCAAGGATTCCGCCTAAAACCGGCCCTATGATAAAACCAAGACCAAATGCCGCACCAATCATTCCAAAATTTTGACCTCTCGTTTCCGGTGTGCTGATGTCTGCAATGTAAGCTGATGCCGTTGTTAAACTTGCTCCAGTTATTCCTGCGATGATTCTTCCCACAAAAAGCCAGGCAATGGTTGGTGCAAATGCCAGTAAAATATAATCCAGCCCAAAACCCAAAAGTGAAAATAAAAGAATAGGTCGCCGCCCATACTGGTCGCTTAGGTTTCCAAGAAAAGGTGAAAAAAGAAATTGCATGAGCGAAAATGCAAAGAGCATCCATCCACCATACATAGATGCTTCACTCATACCCCCTCCGGTCAGTTCTGAAATCAAACCAGGCATAACCGGAATGATTATCCCAAAACCAATTACATCAATCAGTAAGGTGAAAAATATAAAAATTATGGCTGGCTTTTTTGAAACGGACATATGGATTGTTGGCCACAAAGATGGAATTTCAACCGTTTACTTGGGTCGGTTTTTTTGAAAACGCTTTCTTTTTCTCAGAATGCCAGGATAAAAATCGAATTGGTTTTTTGTTTCTGAGACTATTCGGTTCTGGTTTAAAGACCAAAATATTTGGGGATAGATCTAAAAACTGAATATAAAGAATATCATACACCATATTTGTGGTTAGAAAACAATCATACTCCATTTATGAAACCTGAGTGCATTTTGCCCATTCCATCTGATTCTGATTTTTCAATTTTTAACTTGCCGTTTGGAATTTTTTCCAGCCAGAAGTGGAGTCCCAGAATCGGGATTCGTTTGGGTGATTTTGTAATTCACATCGAAGAGCTAAATCGGGCAGGACATTTGAAAGATGTCGAAATGAAAAATGATGGTCTTTTTTTGTCGCCAACTTTAAATCCATTGATAGAAGCAGGTCCAGGATGCTGGAGGACACTACGAAATAGAGTTCAACTTCTTTTTTCTGTTGGTAGTGAGCAGATTACATTAAATGAAAATGCAGAAAGATTCCTGATTCCCGTTTCGGAAGTTACCATGCATTTGCCTGTTCAAATCGGGGACTATACCGATTTTTATTCCAGTGAATACCATGCCGCCAATGTTGGGGCCATGTTTAGAGACCCTCAAAACCCACTTTTACCAAATTGGAAACACATTCCGGTTGGGTACCATGGCCGAAGTTCTTCTATTGTGGTTTCCGGCACCAATTTCCATAGACCAAAAGGCCAGATTAAACCCCCGACAGCAGAGATTCCTGCTTTTTCTCCTTCCAAACAAATGGATATGGAGTTGGAAACAGCATTTGTTGTTTCCAGAAATACCCAAATGGGAAGTTCAATTGGAGTGGATGAGGCAGAAGACTATATTTTTGGAATGATGCTTTTCAATGATTGGTCTGCCAGGGATTTACAATCTTGGGAATATGTGCCGCTTGGTCCTTTTTTAGGTAAGAATTTCTGCTCCTCAGTTTCGCCGTGGATTGTGACAATGGATGCATTAAAGCCATTTCGGGTTCCAATGGATGCAGAAATGAATCCTGAAGTTTTGCCTTATCTGAAACAAAAGCAACGCTGGACCTATGATATTCATCTTGAAGCTGAATTGATTACCCAAAAAGGCGACAAAAAGGTTATTTCAAAAACCAATCAAAAATACTTGTATTGGAGTATGAATCAGCAACTTGCCCACCATACCATCAACGGCTGCCCGATGAGGGTGGGAGATTTATTGGCCAGTGGAACAATATCAGGCCCAACGGAAGACAGCCTTGGCAGTTTGCTGGAAATTACAAAAAGAGGGCAGAATCCAATTGTTTTTCCCAATGGAGAAAAAAGAAATTTTCTGGAAGATGGAGACAGCATCTCCATTAAAGGATTTTCAGAAAAAGAGGGTATCCGGGTCGGATTTGGGGAGGTAACCGGAATGGTTTTGTCTTCTTTATGAGTTAGTTGGTCATTTGAAACCAACCCGTAAAAGTCTTTTCTTTGAACCGGATAACAAAAAAGTAAGAACCTGATTCTTCTCTGTTTTCTGGCCAGACAAACTTTGGGTTAGAAGTACTGTACATCTTCTCTCCCCAGCGGTTAAAAATTTCCATGTTCTGGAAATTAATGGTGCATTCCTGGTCTTTCAACATTGTTTTTAAAGTCAGAAAGTCATTGTAGCCATCATTGTTGTTGGTAAAAAAGTTCGGTGGTTGACTTATTTTTAAATCAGGCTCTTCCAGTTTGAATTTCAAAAGCAACGAATCAGAAAAGACATTATCGCAACTCCTGGCTACAGCCCTTACCATGACTGTAAAAGGATAATTAAGACCAGTTTCTTTACACGTGGGATTCCATCTTAACGGGCTGGTTACTTTTCCAAAACCAATCGAATCTTTTGTATTGATGGCATAGGTTTGAAGAAGTTTTCCCTGCGAAGTGGCCACGATTTCCACCTTTTTCTTGTCCTTTATTATTCCTTCTAAATCAAAATTTACAGGCTGGTTTACTTTGCCCGTAATTTCAATTTCTGAAAGCCCGGTATCCTTTCCGACAACATACAATTTAGGATCCAGCTTAAAAGGAGAAACCGAAATTTTAATGGGTTTTTTAAGGGTAATGCTTTGGTTACAGAAGTTGGTTTTAGCCACAAAAATTACGGTAATGGGTTGGTTACTAAGTTTATTACAAGGGGCTTTCCATTGATACGGGCTGCTTAGAGAACCATAACCCGATTTGAACTGAAAATACATGGATGGATTAAATGAATTTGGAGAAATAGTCCGGTTTCGGTTGTCATAATATTCAGCCCTCAGGGAATTAAGCTGACTGGTTTGCATTTCGGTTCTCACGTTTATTTTTAATGAGTCCAAACCAACCATATCAAAAACTGAATCCGGACTGGAAAGCAATAGCTTGGGTTCAAAAAATGGAGGGACAGCCAGCACAACATAAACATCAAAAGTATCAGTCAAAGAACCAGAACAGCCATTGTCACGGGCCACAACTTTGAGTTTATATGGGTTTTGCTTTGTAGATCCAACACAAGCAGGAAGGCAAAAAGATAGACGGACCGTGTCGCTGGTAACAAGCTGTGTGGTATCTCCTGTAATTGGGGCTATTGGCATGAAGTTAAGTGGAATTGCCTTTAAAGTGATCCGCTGTCCAATTTGTAAATCAGTTACTTTTATCTGGACACAAGTGGTAGTTTGCTGTGTGTTGGAAATAAAAAGGGTGTCATTTTTTGCAATATTTCTGGGTCTTAATGGGTCCCTGATGAATATTTTGGGCGATGTATTTACAGGGCAATCAATAACCACCTGCTGAAATTCTCTTCTGACCTCTCCGATTTTTATACCATTTCTGAATTCTGAACATTTTACTGCAAAAACAAAAAGGCCAAGTTTATTGGGTTTAACAGACAAAATTCCCGTAATTGAATCAATAATTAGGTCTGGGTCTCCGGTAATCTGAGCTGAAGTACCATAGTCTGTATTCCATATTACGGATGGATATGGACCCGGAGTTCCAATGTCTGAACGGGGAATAATGGAGTCTGCCTTAATTGACCTTACCGGGTCTGTTAGTTCATAGACCAATGAATCACCATCAAAATCATAGGCATTGAAGTTGATTTTGGACAATTGGTTGATACAAAATAAGTTGTTTCCAACAGGTGCAAAAACGGGAGAATCGTTGGGGAAGGGTTGGCCGTTTTTTATAACCGGGGGGAAATCCATAAAGAATGTCTGACCGGTGGAACCAGGAAACCGGATATTGGTAATTCCCTGATTTCTACAGCATCTCTCCCACATTACATAATAACCCATGGGGTCACCAAATTCAGCAGGAGGCAGGAAAATATTGGTTACATATTCAAAAATTCTTGTTCTGACCGGTACCGTTGTTCCGCAGGCAGTAGATACATAATCAACGATCTGGTCGCTTGATCCAAGTGGAACTGAGATTTGCCTCAGATTAACATTGTCCTTTTTTCTGAAAATATTAAAAGTAACATCCTCGTCAATGGCACCGGAACTTCCATTGATTTCGTCAAAGTAAAGGATTAGCCTAATCTTATAGTAGTAGTTTCCATCTGAAACCATGTCAAATCCTCCACCCACAATATGGGTAGCCAACACTGGACTAGTGAAGTAAATTAAGCATATAAGTAAAAGGAGTTTGCCTGTTTTCATCATAGAGATTAGATTTAGAATGGCTAATTAAATTCTGTAAATTGAGAATACCAAACTTTGTCCTTGCTCTGGTATATTTTGGCTTAAACTGTTTTCTCAGAAAAAAATAATTTGGGGGGCCAGGTTTGTTTTTTGCCGGAATATTTTGAACCCGGATTGGTCATCAGGCTTTCTTGAAGAGAGGCCAACCCCAACAGCAAAGCTGTGCAAGCTTCCAAAAAACCAGCATCTTTTATTCGAAATCCATAGCAGCGACGGCCAGAGAAGAAAAGGCGGCGAAGTTTTTGAGCTGAAGCAATTTAGCATTGGCATGAGATTCTTTATGACTTTTCTGGGTTGAATTTTTTTTATTCAATCGAACCAAATTCTGTGTTTAAATTCATTAAAATTGTGGCTGCTTTATCAATTAGAGCAATGAAAATATTCATTTCCTACAATCAACACTAGCTGCTAAATTTCTTGGAGAGGTTAATTAATTGGTTCGAAATTCCAGTCCTTGAATTTTACAGGGCCAAGGCTTTTTATGAATATGTGTTTCAGACGGATTTAACAATTTCAGCTCTTGGGGCATATACAATGGGTTTTTTTCCACAAGATTCTGGTCCATCGGGTGCAATAGTTCAAGGAGAAGGATATCAACCCTCTGTCTACGGACCAAGGTTATATTTAAATTGTAATCCTGACCTTCAGGTTTTTGTGGACAGGGCCATTGAAGCCGGAGGAAAAATAATTGTGCCCAAAATGTTGATTACCGAAGAGGTTGGGTTTGTGGCCTTCATCCTTGATTGTGAGGGCAATGCACTTGCATTTCATTCCATGGGTTGAAAAAGGAATGAAGAAAACTCAATGCCCCGATTCCGGCAATAACGGTAGTTGATTCAATCAAAGTCCAACAAATTCAACCCCTTGCCTGGAAAGATTTGCCTGGAAAAGACCAGCCCTTCTGGAATGAAGAAAAAGCATTGCCCCCGGCCGATATATAAAATGATTCAAGCACCAGATATTGATGCGGTGGTGAGCGGTAGATTCAATTTTAGCTTTTTTATCCTTTTGAAATTTTAAGATAAGAAAATTCTCAAACCCTATCTTTGCTGCTGAATGAGAAATTTACGATACACCTGCTTAGCTCTGTTTTTTAATTTATTGGCCTTGTTCTTGAAAGCGCAAACACCTGAAATTGTGGTGAATGAATACTACAATTCGGCCAGCCAAAATGATGAATGGACAGAGTTGGTTGTGGTTAAAGATAACCTGAGTTTGGTAGGTTATTTTATAGGTGATAACAATGCCGGAACCTCAAGTTGGCAACCAAAAATTGAGTTTAAAGATGTAGCCTTGTGGAAAAACCTCCGGGCTGGAACTGTGATTATTATTGACCATGCTTCAAACCTTGCAAATTGTGATGATATTACTGATTCGGATAAGTCTGATGGATTTATTAGGGTTTGTTGCAGAAACACTACATTCTTTTCAGGGGGCTCTGCCACAACTCTTTTTCTGGCCGATGATGGCGATTTTGTCCACATTGTAGATCCGACTGGAAAAATGGTGCATGGAATTGGCCATGATAATAATCCGGGTTCCAGTGTTGTTGGTGGAACCTGCGTTACCACGAGTTCAAAATGGACAAATACAAGTACTGCCCAGGCAGCTACAAGACCTTGCGGCAACTTTTTGTATTATGAATTTGGAATGAGTTCCCCAACTGCACTAAAAGTTATAACGGGAAATCTTTCCAGTTTTTCTGCAGGAATTCAATCCACAACAAACAATGGATTGATAGACACTACCGATACCCCATTCGAAGGAATCGGAAACGGTGGAGCAAATGATACATGGTTAATCAATCTCAGAACCCCTAAAATTGATTCTCAAAAAGTTTGTCTAAGCCGTGGTACAAATAATACTGTTTTATTTTCCTGGCTTCCGGCAACAGACGTATTTCCTTCGGATAATACCACTGGTTATATGGTAGTTAGAAATTCAACGGAGAATTTTACAAAGCCGCAAAACGGTAGAGAATATGGTTTGAATAGTTTTATTGGTTCAGGAATAGTAGTAGGAATAATTAACAGTTCGGCTACAGTTACTTTTGCTGATAGTCCCGGCCCCGGCAATTTCTTCTATAGAGTTTATGCCTTCCGATACAAAAATACTACTCCATTGGACCACCCAACCCGGGGAAGAACATACAATATCACAAATGTTGTTAAAGTGAATGGAGCCGGAAATATTGTAGTCGATACCTTCAACGATACACTTTGCGGACCGGGGCTGGCAACCCTCAAAGTGAAGGCTCCGGTTGGCGCCACTGTTTCCTGGTTTCAAACAGCTACAGGAACAAATACAATTTCTACTGAAGATTCGCTGGTTTTTAATGCCAATGTTCCTGTATCCCGTTGGGTTGAGGTCTCTTATTTAGCCCTTTGTGCATTACAGAGATTTGAAGTCAAGGTGATTTTTGATACCATCGATTTTACCTTTTTTCCCGGAAAGGACTCTGTTTGTGAAGGCACGCCTGTCACCTTTTCTGCCACCCCAAAGGCGGGATATACTTTTACCTGGAATATTATCAACCGACCGGTTGGCGTTTCTACAAGCAGAACAGATTCTTCAGCTTTTCAATTAGAGATATCCTCTCTTACCCCTGCGCAAGAAATTTATATTACGGTTAGGGCAAGAAATGCGGAAGGCTGCCTAAGTGATCTGAAAAGAGACACAGTTAAATCCGTCCTTTTTGATCCCAAATTATTTTCCGCAACGCTTACCCCAACTCAGGGTGATTCGGTTTTGGTTTCCTTCCAGAGTGAGAAACCAACTACTCTGGTTACAGATTGGACAGTAATCAATGGAGACATCAAGAATAAAAATTCTAAGCAAATGGTCTTTTTCAACACCAGCGATAGCTTGGTTTCAGTGAAAGCAATTATCCAAACCAAAGCAGGAGGTCGCTTTTTTTGTAAGGTGGCAAGAAGTCTTGATTTTAAAATCAAACCCAAACCAATATCAGAGCCATCGCTCAAATCCATTAACAATCTGATAATTACCAATGGCCTGGAAAACAATCAGGTATTGTCTTTTGACAGAAGAGAGGTTAAAAATCTTGTTATTTTTGACCGATGGGGCAAAAAAGTTTTTTCCTCATCCTCCTATAAAAATGATTGGAAGCCTGAAAAAAATGAAGAAGGCACCTATTTTTACACAGCAGAAGTTAAAGAACCTGATTCCACAGAATTTAAAAAACTGGCCGATTGGGTAACCATCGTGAAGTAAAAATGCAAAGTCCGATTTATAACCAATTTTCATTTTGAATCTTCTTTCGAATTGAAATAATTGCAACCTAGATATATCAAATGCGCTACACCCCACTCAGTCCGGAATTTTATTCCAAAAACAGGAAAAATCTTTATAAGTACCTGAAGCCAAATTCATTGGTTATTCTTCAATCCAATGATGTTTTGCCAACCAATGCCGATGGCCACATGGGTTTTCGCCAGCAGAACGATTTGTTTTATCTTACCGGTATAGACCAGGAAGAAACCATCCTCATTCTTTTTCCGGATGCTCCTGTACCGGAGTGGAAAGAAATCCTTTTTGTGAAGGAAACCAGTGAGCAGATAAAAATCTGGGAAGGATATAAACTTACCAAAGAAGAGGCAAAGTCACAGTCGGGAATTGGCCAGATCAAATGGAATTCTGAATGGAAGGCGATTCTTCAGCCCTTAATGAATCTGGCTGAGAATGTTTATCTTGCTACCAACGAACATCCAAGGGCGGTGGTAGAACTCGAAACCCGGAACGACAGATTAATTAAGGAAATAAAGTCCCTTTTTCCATTGCATAATCTTGAAAGGTTGGCACCCATAATGGAGATTTTGAGGGCAACAAAGGGCCAGGAGGAAGTATCGCAGATTTCAAAAGCGATAGAAATAACCAAAGCCGGTTTCGAAGCAGTTTTAAAGGCCACCAAGCCAGGCGTTAAAGAATATGAACTGGAGGCAGAATTTATCTACCAGTTTGTAAAAAGAGGTTCAAAAGGTTTTGCTTATGGGCCCATAATTGCCTCAGGACCAAATGCCAACGTGTTGCACTACAACGACAACGACCAAGTTTGTGAAGATGGACATTTGATATTGATTGATGTAGGTGCAGAATATGGGAATTACAATGCCGATATGACCAGATGCATACCTGTCAACGGCAAATTTTCTCCCCGCCAGAGACAAGTGTATGATGCAGTTTTAGCGGTAATGAAAGAATCCGTTCAGCTTTTGAGGCCAGGAACCACACTTTTGGAATATGAAAAAAAGGTTGGGAAAATCATGGAAAGAGAGTTGATTGGATTGGGTTTGCTCAAAAAGGAGGATGTAGAAAACCAGGATCCGGAAAAGCCATTGTATAAAAAATATTTTATGCATGGAACCAGCCATCACCTCGGTTTGGATGTCCATGATTTGGGTTCAAAATACCGTTTTCTGGAGCAGGGAATGGTTTTTACTTGTGAACCTGGAATTTATATACCAGAAGAAGGCTTAGGGATTCGACTCGAAAATAACTACCTCGTGACCGAAACAACCCCGATTGACCTGATGGCTTCCATTCCTTTGGAGGCAGACGACATAGAAAGAATAATGGCAAATTGATAAAGAATGAAAACGCAGGTAAAAGTAATTAACCAATCCTCATTTGACCTTCCTTCTTACCAGACAGAGGGTTCGGCAGGAATGGACCTCAGGGCAAATATTGAAGCTTCTGTTTTGTTAAAACCACTGGAAAGACAACTGATTCCCACGGGTTTATTTATTGAATTGCCTACAGGTTTTGAAGCCCAAATCAGACCCAGATCGGGTTTGGCTTTCAAACATGGGCTTACTGTATTAAATTCTCCGGGCACCGTTGATTCTGACTATCGGGGAGAAATAAAAGTGTTGCTGGTTAATTTGTCCAATGACGCCTTTGAGGTAAATCCGGGAGAGCGAATTGCCCAAATGGTAGTTTCGAAACACGAAACCATTGAGTGGGTAAACGCCTCAAACCTTGCGGAGACAGAAAGGGGAGCAGGCGGATACGGAAGTACCGGAAAGCACTGAAAATCAAAATCTTATTTTAAGGATTAATCCTGAATTCTCCTTTTATTATGAAAGGTTGTGAATCGGCTTTTCCTTCTATTTCACAAATCCAGTTACCCCTGGCCAACCGGTTAAGTGCAAGTTTTTGGAATTGGCTACTTTCCCCTTTTTCCAGATCCAGTTTGGTTTTTTGGTCCGACCTGTCAGAACTGAGGCAGGTTAGTTCAATTTCACCTTCCAATAAAGTTTGAATGGAATCAAAATGAAGGACAATTCCATCCAAACCATTTGACCTGACTTCGATATGAAATCTGTTTTGGAGGTTCTGAGAGTTCCCAATGGTAATTATTCTTTGGTTAATGTCTTTTCCGGAGGCATAGTATTTTGATTTGACCAGGTCATTTCCTGAGGTTATCATTTTGAAAACCAAGGTAAAAACAAATCCTGAAAATAAGACCATTCCAATCGTTATTTTATATGCCCAACTCATTGAATACTGGATGTTTGTGCCTGATTAGGCAGGTAGAAAAATTTTGTTTTAACCATGTCAGTTACTTCACCATTGGTGATGATTTCGAGTTCAAGTGATTCGGTTAGTGCTGATTTTTCCGATCCCTTCATTTCAATAAAAAAGGACCCTTTCTGCACTTGCTGTGATTTTAACTTCAGGGCTTCTTTTCCAACCATAATTAATTTGGCTTTTCCTCCTTTAACCCTGAAATTAACATCCTGTGTTTTAAATGTCTTATTGACAACCTCATAGTTGTACAGATTGGCAATTTTATCAGGGCCATTGGCCATGCCAGTGTTGCCGGGAGTTCTTAATACAACGGTCTCCACCGGAGCTCTGAATAACAGAAGTGAACCCAAAACGGAGATAAGCACTGCCCAAAGTCCGAAATAGGCCAGGCCTTTTGTCTTTAAACGGAATGGAATTTTCTTTTCTATTTCATTTTCTGAATAGTAACCCACCAGCTTTATAGGCTTGTGGATTTTGGTCATCACCTCATCACAGGCATCTATACAAGCATTGCATTGAATGCATTCCATTTGATTTCCATTCCGGATGTCTATCCCTGTCGGACAAACTTTTACACACCAATTGCAATCCACACAATCTCCGGTTTTTGCTTCTGACCCGGATTTTAAATGTCCCCGGGGCTCTCCCCTCACAAATTCGTAGGCCACCATTAAAGAATTTTTGTCCTGCAAAGTCCCTTGCAGCCGGCCATAGGGGCAAATGAGGATACAAGCAATTTCTCTCAATCTGGAAAACACAAAGAAAAATACCCCGGTAAAAATCAACAATATACTTAAACCACCCCAATGTTCTTTTGGAGAGTCGGTTATGATTTTATAAAGTTCGTTTTTCCCGATGATATAAGCGAGAAATACATTGGCGATTCCAAATGAAATGAGACCAAAAAATAAGAACTTAAGCCCTTTTTTAAGAATCTTTTCATTGGTTAAATTGGTTTCATCCAGCTTTTTTCTGGCGGCACTGTTGCCTTCAATCAGTCTTTCAATGGGCCTGAATACCCATTCCATAAAAATAGTTTGTGGACAAGCCCAGCCACACCAAAGCCTGCCAAAGGAATTGGTAAAAGCAAAAATAAAAACAGCGAAAGTGATAATACCCAAGGCAAACAAATTGCTATCCTGTGGGCCAAATCCTATTCCAAAAACGATAAATGTCCTGTTGAGAATGTCAAATAAAAAGATTGGATGGCCCTTCCATTCCAGAAACGGGCCTAGAAGTAAAGTAGTTAGCAAAAAATAAGCTACCCACGCCCGTCTGAAAAACCACTTTCCTTTGACCAATTCCGGGTATAACCATTTCCGTCCTCCTTCTTTGGTTGAAGTGGTCATGGTATCCCGAAAGTTGGGTTGGATTGCCTTGGAAGCCATTTTTGAATTGTCGAAATTGAAAAATGGGTATTGAAATTGTTGATTTTGGCGGATTACCATCAATAGAAGCCATTTTTCCGTTTCAAAACTGGCTCTTTGTGGATTAAATGAAATTGATATGGGAATGCTGATAAACTGATTTTTATCAGGAAATCTGGTCTTTCAAAGGCAAACTGTTGTATTTCTAAATCCGGAAATTCGGGTGCCTAGGCATCTGGTTTGGCAAGCGGCTAAAATGCCGGCATGTAATTGCTAACTTCTAGTATACAAAAGAATTAAATAGGTAAAAACCTGATTTGTATATGTTTCTGGTTTCTGGAATTTCTGCCCATGCAATAGACAAGGCAGGAAAGCCATCAAAAAAACCAGAAACCTCATTTGCTATTTTTTTATAATACAATAATTTCACCCTTTCAGGGTTTTATATACGCCACATTGTATTTTTCTACAAAAATGTCACCTCTTCGGGGTTTAGAAATGCCATTTTGGATGGTTGTAAACTACTGGATTTTAAATTTGAATATCCACTTAAAACTGTCTTCAGTCAACGCACTGCCATTCCATTCACTATTTATCATTCATATCTCATCATTGTTATCTTTTGAGTTAGAACTTTTGACTTCCCCCTCTGTCCCAACTCCTGTTTCCTATTTTTCTTGTGAATTTCGAGTTAAAACTTTTGCCTTTAACCTGTTTCCTGGCTTTTGATTTTTGAGTTAAAACTTTTGACTTCCTCCTTATGGTTTCTGCAACGACGTTTCGTACCATTCAAACACATTCCTTTGTAAATCAAGAGAGTTTGAATAGGCGTTTGGATTGAATATGGGGCCAGTTTCCGTGGTGACCATTCCAGGTCTCAGTGTCATTGGACTTGTGGAGGCCAGGCAATACCTGCTGTTTCTAACCAGAACAGGAACAATTGGGATTCCCAAATCAAAGCTCAAACGAAAAGCACCCGGTTCAAAGGGTTGTATGGGTTGGGCGGTTTTATTGGTTTTCCCCTCTGGAAAAATCACCAAAGAGCCACCATTGCTCAGATAGCTGTTCATATCTGCCATTGCCTTTTGCCTGCTTTCCGCACTTTTTCTTTCCACAGGAAGGGTTATCCACTGGCATAAATGGCCAAAAATAGGCGCTTTGGTTAATGACATCTTGGCCAAAGGTTTTGCGAATCGTTTCAGCATCAAATATAAAGCGGGAGTATCCAGCAGAGAATTGTGATTGCAAACAATAATAACAGGGCCTTTTGGCCAGTTTTCCTGTGCCTTCCGACTTCCTTTATGATAAAACCAAACCCCAAAAGAATAAAAGGAGGCAGCCCAGAACTTCATGCAATGCAATTTTATCCAGTTTGAAAAAGCATCTGGCAACAAAAAATTCGCCAGGCCAACAATGGGAAAAACCAACAACATGGCCAATCCAAAAATGGAAAAACCAACATACAGGTATATGAGCTCAAAAACTCTTTTCATGCTCATTGCTTAATGTAAATGATTTGACCGGGGCGTAAAAAAAATAAAGATAAGACAATCAGCCAATTAGAAAAAAGATTGGGTGCAAAAGTAAAAATAGGGTAGGAATTTCCTAGTTTTGCAGCGGCAGTCTGGTACGACCAGCTCCCTTTGACTCCCCCAGGGCAGGAATGCAGCAAGGGTAATTGGTTGAGCGGTGCGATATTAGCCTGCCTTTTTTTATGCCCTGATTTTAATGGGGAGTATCTGAAAAACAATCGTTTGGACAAATTATTCAATGTTCAATTCCCCGGCAAGTCTCAAAACCTGATTTTCAAATATCCTTGCATTGTACTTTGATTGGAGCATTCTGCTTTGGGAGCTACTCAATTGGTTTTCAGCATCTTTTAGTTCCAAGCTTGTTGCTTGTCCAAATTTGAACCGCCCTTTCACTATTTCATTATTTTCTGTCGCCAGAAGAATATTTTGCTTTTCGAGTTCCAGATTTTGAAGTTGAATTTCCAGATTTTTTAAAGCCCTCCACAACTGAAGTAACAACCTGCTTTCAGTTTGCTTTATCTGAAGGTTTCGGGTTTCTAAATCCAGATTGGCAAGTTTTACCAATTTGTTTATTGAAACACCTGTAAACAAAGGCATAGTGAAATTAAGACCAATATTGGGTCCGAGACTCCGGTTAAACAGTGCAAAACCAGCCTGGTTGTTTGTTTGCCCATAGTTATAAGCTGCCGCTAAACCGATTTGAGGGAGTGCCCTTGATTTTACTTCCCGGATGCTCAGTTTGCTTATTTCCAGGTTCTTATGAAGAAGTTTAAGTTGAAGATTTTGGCCAATAACTTTGGATTTCAAGTTTGAATAATCCTGGGTTTTGGTTACTTCATCCGTCTCATTTACTTCAAAATCAATTTCGGGATCTCTACCCAGCAATTGGTTAAAAGCTCCTTTTCTTATCTCAATCTGGTTTTTTTGGTTTGCTAATTTATTTTTCAGGATATTCAAATCTATTTGAGCCAATATCAAATCTGATTTTGGTCTTGTCCCAAGCCTGAATTGTTCAGAAGATATTTTTAGCCGTTCTTCTGTCCTTTCAATGTCTTGTTGCGATAATTTTGCGTCCAGATTGGCAAGTACCAATTGATAGTAAGCCGCAGAAAGCGAATCACTGAAATTCATGATTTGATTTTGAACCTTGATTTCTGATGCGGATTGCTGTGAATCTTGTTTTTTCTTGGTGATGAACATTTTGCCACCATCAAAAAACAGCCAATTGGCAGCCAGGCTGGCATTCGATTGCCTGGTAAAAACTCCACCACGGTTTACTTCAAGTCCGGAAGCAAATTTTTGGCTGATATCGTTCACCTGGAATCCTGTACCTGCTGATATAGATGCATTTGGCAGGTATCCTGCATTTCCATAAGTGTTGCTTTCCTTTGAAAGAACCACTTCGTTTTTTGCAATTTTAATGTCAAAATTGTTTTCCAGACCGATGGTTAAAGCCTCTTTTAAGGTTAAAATATTTTGAGCAGATAAATTGATAGAATTCTGCGTCAGGCCAAAACAAAGAATGCAGACCAGTAATTTTCCATACCTGATGGCTTTATTTTTTGCAGCGTTTTGCCAAATAATCATGAATTGAAATCCTTCCGGTTGATGGGCCGGCAAGTTCAGCTTTTCAGCGCTGATTTTACGATTTCTATTGGGTTGAAATTTTATTCTCATTGAATTGACCCTCCCTTCCGATGAATGAAAAATAAGGGATGCATTTTCTAGCCTACCCGTTTTAGTTGCAGGAAACTCATAAAAAAACTAAAAGTACCTACCTGAAATGCCAATAAAATAGCGGTTACTGCAGGGATAACTTTCCTTAAGACTATTTGTGGATTTAACGGTCCAAAATTTTGAATTTCCCAGATTTGCAAGGCGGAAAGGGAAAGAAAAACTCCAAAACAAAGAAAGGCAAAAGCAAGCAATAAGCCCCGCTCCAGCTTAAACCAATTGAGGTCGATCCCGGATTGAATGTATAGTCCTTCTCTTCTCGCAAAAGCCTGACTGAGAAGGTAAAAGGCAATCATTTGAAATCCGATTAATATCAATGCAGAGGTATAAAGCAATGTATGAACATCCAATCGAAGAGATTGAAACGGCAACTGAGACCTGAGCAATAAACTAGAGAACAACAATCCAAGGAAGACAAAGGTTAGTCCCGGATAAAAAAATAGCCATCTTGGACTGAAAAGCAGTAAAAATCGGAGATGTCTCCAACCGTCTGTCCAGGTGTTTAAATGAGAAGACCGGCCTCTTCCATCCTTGTATAGTTTTACGGGTACTTCCGCAGAATCAAGTTTAAGCAAAGAAGCTTTTACTACCATTTCAGACGCAAATTCCATCCCGGCAGTACCGAGCCCCATTTTGTCAAATGCCTCACGGGTAAACCCACGCATTCCACAATGAAAATCGCCAAACCCATTTTGAAAAAAGAGCCTGCCAATAAAAGAAAGTACCGGATTTCCGAGGTATTTATGTAGAAAAGGCATGGCATCGGGCTCGATTCCGCCTTTGAACCGGTTTCCAAGAACAAAGGCTTTTCCCTTTTTCCATTCCTCTATGAAAACGCCTATTTCTAAAAAGTTATAGCTATCGTCCCCATCTCCCATAATTATAAATTGACCATTTGAGGCAAGGATTCCTCCTTTCAATGCCGCACCGTACCCAACCTGATTTACATCAACTACCTTTGCACCAGCCTCATGGGCTATTTTTTGAGAGCCGTCACTGCTGCCATTGTCAGCAACAATTATCTCTCCGGTAACACCATTGTCAGCCAAGGCTTTTGTGGCTTTTGCAACACAAATTCCAACGGTTTTTGCTTCATTCAAGCAAGGAATAATGATAGAAATCTGGACCGACAAGCAGGTGTTTAATAGAATTGGAAGACAAAAAAGAGATTTTTTCTTTAATAAAGTTCCTATGAAAAATAAAAGGCCCTAAAAACAGAATTGCCATCCTGAATTCCTTTGCCTTGCTTTGCACCATGTCCATACTACTCAATTTTAAGAAATCAGGTCAGGGGCCACCTTTGGTTATCCTGCACGGAGTTTTCGGCTCAGGTGAAAACTGGCTGACAGTCAGCAAACAATTTATGCCTCACTTTGAGGTTTTTTTGGTGGACCAGCGAAATCATGGTCGTTCACCGCATACAGAACAATTTTCTTATGACATTCTGGTTGAAGATCTTTTGGATTTTGCCAACCAACAAGGACTTGAAAAATTTTTTCTCATTGGCCACAGCATGGGAGGAAAAGTGGCAATGAAATTTGCCCTGAAATACCCGGAAAGGCTATTTAAACTGGTGATAGTGGATATCGCACCAAGATATTACAGACCTCACCATCAGGAAATTATGACTGCTTTTTATTCAGTTGATCTCGAAAAGATGAAAACCAGAAATGAAGCAGATGAAGCCATGGCAAAACATATTTCTGAAATGGATGTAAGACAGTTTTTGCTCAAAAATCTTTATCGGGATGAAGCAGGAAAGTTTGCCTGGAGAATCAATCTGCCGGTTTTGGAAAAATCTGTGGAAAATATTGGCGAACCCCTTGACCCAAAGGCAAGGATTGAGGTGCCAACTATTTTTATCAAAGGAGCCAACAGCAAATATATTTCTGAAACGGATGAAGAAGAAATCAATACCATGTTTCCGAACTCCAGACTGGTTTCAATTTCAGGAGCTGGTCATTGGGTTCAGGCCGAAAAGCCAGATGAGTTTGCTGGCATCGTCAATCAATTTCTTTTAAACGGATAAATCATGATTAAAACCCTTTCCCCGGAGCATTGGCAAGACTATGAACTTGTAGATTCCGGCCATTTTGAAAAGTTAGAGAGATTTGGAAAATTCACCCTGCGGCGGCCTGAGCCACAGGCCATTTGGTCACCCAGTCTTTCGGAAGAAGAGTGGAGGAAGCGTGCTTTTGCCACATTCGAAAAAGGAAAATCAAATCCGGAATCCGGAAACTGGGTTTTAAAACAGGGAATGCCGGATAAGTGGATTAATGAATATAAGAGAGAAGAACTCAAAATCAAGTATAAGCTTTCGCTTTCTTCATTTAAACATGTTGGAATTTTTCCGGAGCAATCGGTCAACTGGGATTTTCTTTTTTCAAAATTGACCCAACTCAAAAGGACCAGCAATCTGGCACCTCTTGCCCTTAATTTATTTGCCTACACTGGCATTGCCTCGGTGGTTTGCAAAGCGGCTGGTGCAGACATCACGCATCTCGATTCTATAAAACAGGTCGTAACATGGGCACGTGAAAATATGGAGGCTTCAGGTTTGGATGGAATTCGTTGGATGGTGGACGATGCCCTTAAATTTGCCTTACGGGAAGAGCGAAGAGGCAAAAAATATCAGTGTCTTATTCTTGATCCACCGGCCTATGGTCGTGGGCCTGATGGGGAAAAATGGATACTTGAAGAGCATCTTCCAAGTCTTTTAAAGGCTTGTAAATCCATCCTTGACCCTGAAAATCATATTTTTGTTTTGAATTTATACAGCCTTGGGTTTTCAACATTGATTACCGAAAACCTTATCAAAGAGTATTTTCCAAAATCAAAACCTGAATTGGGAGAAATATACCTGGAAGATGGATTTGGGAAAAAATTGCCATTAGGCACTTTTGCCAGATTTAGTTCGTTTTAAATTTTCTACCTGTTCTTCCCGCCTCTGTTCCACCAGAAATAGAAGGGTAAACCGCTCGCCATCAGCAACAATCCCATTCCGGATTCCAATGGCCTTTCAATAATGGAGTTGATAACCAGCCCAATACAAAAAAGAATAAATAAGGCTGGAATAAATGGATAACCAGGTACCTTAAAAGTTCTGATGGCATCGGGTTCTCTTGCCCGTAGAACAAAAACTCCGGTTGCCCCCAGTCCGTAAAAAATAAAAGCAGCAAAAATCAGCATGTCTGTCAGTTGGTCAAAGCTACCTGAAAAGACAAGTACCGATGCCCAAACTGCCTGAATGAGCAGGGCGTAAGTAGGTACGTTATAGGTGGAATGAACATGAGATGCTTTTTTGAAAAAAAGTCCATCTCTGGCCATTGCAAAATAAACCCGGGCAGCGCCCATCAATGTGTTGTTCGTTGTTCCAAAAGTGGCAACCATAATCACTACAATCACGAGGCTGCTGCCAACCGGCCCCAAAAAGGATTGAATTACAGCAATTGCAGAAATTGTATTTCCCTCAGCATGAATTTTTTGAAAGGCTTCGACAGGCAGAACATACAAATAGGCAATATTGATACTGACATAAAGAAGCATCACAAATCCAACTCCACCGGCAAGGGCCAAGGGTATATTTCTATATGGATTTTTGATTTCTCCAGCCAGAAAGCCAAGATTATTCCAACCTTCATATGCCCAGAAAGCAGACATCATTCCCAGAAAAATGGCACCCATTGACAAACCTTTGTTTGAAGAAGTTGGCATTTCAAAATGGCTGAAGCTTCCATTTCCCATGGTAAAACACATGATGGTGATTCCTATGATACAGACAATAACAGAACTGGTCAGGACGTTGCTCACTTTCTCCCCCTGGTGAACACCAAGCAGATTTATCCCTGTTACAATCCAGATTACAAGCACAGACAACAACTTGATGGACAGATTCCCAATTCCTAAAAAATGTATTTCAGGTAAGCCGCCCAATGTATTAACCGATTCTGCGAAAACATAGGCAACCGAAGCTGCTGTTGCTGACTGCACTACGGTAAAGGCGGTCCAACCATATAAAAATGCCAGAGGTCGCCCAAAGATTTTTTTGAAGTAAACATATTGGCCGCCAGGTTCAGCAATTTGGCTTGCAACTTCGGCATTGGTTAACGCCCCAAACCATGAAACCAACCCTGCCAAAATCCAACAGGCAATAATGAGCCAGGCAGATCCGAGGTCGGTCGACATTGGAGCCACTTTTTTGAATACTCCGGATCCAACCATGGAACTAACCACCAATAAAAATGCAGTTCCAATGCCCATTCTTTGGACCAAACCACTTTCGTGTTTTTCAAAAGTCTTCTTCTCCATGTTTTTATCTGGGGGCAAAAAGCAAAATTATTGTCATCCGATTTTATTTTTCGATTGTTTATTTGGCTTTTTTTACTCCTGACCATAAATTTTATCTTAATTCGGGTTATTAATCATGAATATGAAAAATCAGGTACTCTTTATTTTAATGGTTTCCATTGCTTTTTCTGGGTTATGCCAATCAGAAAAAACGGTTTACTCAAAAGCAAAGATTTTTTTGAATGAGACCAATACCATAAAAAAGTTGGCAGGACTAGGTATTGAAACCGACCATGGAGATTTTAAGTTAGGGAGATATTTAACAACAGCTTTTTCTGAAAAGGAATTAATTAAAATAAAAGATGCCGGCTTTTCATACGAGGTTTTGATACCTGATGTGGAAAGGGATTTTCTGGAAAAAAATGGAAGGCTCGATCCTGTCAGAATTCAGGAAGAGTTGTATGCCGATTTTTGTAACAAGGTTAAAAAGTACAAAATCCCAAGAAACTGGAAATTCGGAAGCATGGGTGGACATTTGACCTATGAGGAAATGGAGTTGCACCTGGATTCCATGAAAATTAAATATCCAAACCTGATTACTTCAAAGGCACAAATTCACACCACTTTGTCCCGGGAGGGCAGGCAAATCTGGTTTGTAAAAATTTCTGACAATCCAAATGTAAATGAGCCTACAGAACCTCAAGGGCTGTTTTCTGCGATACACCATGCAAGAGAACCGGTCGGTATGCATCAACTTATTTTCTTTATGTGGTACTTGCTGGAAAATTACAATTCAAATCCTGAAATTAAGACCCTTGTTGAAAATTCGGAATTGTTTTTTGTGCCCTGCCTTAATCCGGATGGGTATATTTTCAACCAAACCAATTCACCAATTGGTGGAGGAATGTGGAGAAAAAACAGGAGAGACAATAATGATGGAACTTTTGGGGTCGATTTGAACCGGAATTATGGCAATAACTGGGGTTTTGATGACTTTGGCTCAAGTCCGGATCCGGCTGCTGAAACCTATCGGGGTGATGAAGCCTTTTCTGAGCCGGAAACAAAAGCCATGAAGGCTTTTTGCGAGGCCCATAACTTTAAAAATGCGCTTAATTATCATACGTACAGCAATTTGGTCATTCATCCATGGGGATATGAAAACATCCAGACTCCCGATTCAAATTTGTTTAGAAACCTTACCAACGAAATGGTGCGGGAAAACAATTACCGACCTGGGACAGGAATGGAAGTTCTCAACTACAACAGCAATGGCTCTTCTGATGATTTCATGTATGGAGTAACCGCCCAAAAACCCAAAATTTTTGCAATGACCCCTGAAGTCGGAGATTGGTTCTGGCCAACTATGGATGAAATTCCCGGACTTTGTGTCGAAAACATTCATCAGAATCTGACTGTAGTCAGGGCTTTACATCCAATTGCCAGATTTACAGATTCAACAGGGTTGTTTTTGAAAGCAGGCCTTTCTCCAAATACAGGACCTTACAGAATCAGATATAAACTCAATCGGTTTGGAGGAAATATCAGCCCGGCTTCATTTACAGTAACACTGAAGCCAATCGGACCAAATGCGATAGGCTTGAATACTTTAACAAAGACTTATTCCAACCTCCAGCCCCAACAAACGGTTGTCGACAGTTTGCTTGTACTTCCACTCATTAATTCACTGGCAGAAGCAAAGCAATTTCAATGGGAGGTGAAAGTCAACAATGGGATTTTCACCACCATAGATACCATTAGAAACTATGGAGGAGAACCTTTTTCAAACAACACCTTATCCGACAACTGCGATGACCTCACCAAATGGCAGGGCAGTTGGGTTAAAGCAACTACTGGTCAACAGCAAGGCACAGGATATTTCAAACCTATTCAGGGAAATTATGAACCAGGAATGCGCACATTTTTTACAAGAAATCAGCCATTTGATTTAAGGTCTCCAGCCATCAAAGTTGCCGAACTTAGCTTTTGGACAAAATTTGGCATTGAAAAGAATTTTGACTTTGCCAATCTATCTGCTTCTACCGATAGCGGGGCTTCATGGACTAACATTTGTAGTGACAAATCCGTTTTAAGTTCTCCCTTTTCTCAGCAGGCAGGCGAAAATATCATCATTCCAATCTGGGATGGGTTTCAAAAACAATGGCGAAAAGAATATACCAACTTAAAAGATTTCCTTGGGAAAAAATTATGGTTGAGGGTTTATTTCCATTCTGACGATTTTACTGAATTTGAGGGTTTTGGAATTGATAATTTAAGAATCACTACCAATAATTTTTTAACCGGAAATGAGGAAATGCGATTCTCCGGTGAAATGGATTTGGCCGTCTTTCCAAATCCAGGTTCAGAACAAATCCAGATTTCAGGCCTGGAGCCAGGAAAAGATTACGCCCTCAAAATGTTTAATTCACTTGGCCAAATGGTTTTTGAATCCGACATCAGTGCCAATGAGAATTCAGTCAAGGTAGCTGATTTGAAAGCAGGATATTATAGAATTAAGATAATAAATGACAAGGGCTTATCCTTTGAAAAACCCTGGGTTCATTTAAGGTAAAATGGCTTTATCCGTAATCTGAATTTACAAAAAACGGAGGCTCAACCCAGTATTTCAAGGTTTTTAAAGCTTTTGAAAATCACCATTTCCAGATGTCCGGTTGTTTCATCTATGGAAAATTCTTTGACTTTTTTCCCGTCTCTGATAACTGACTTAGGGGTAAAAGGCAAACCAATAACCTGTATATGATATGTATCATAGCTTGGCGTGAACATACCTTGCCAACTCTGCTCTACCGTCATATTATTTTCACCGCCCTGAACTACAAATTTCTTTTCGGTATAAATGTTTTGTTCATAGGCAAAAGTGTCGCCATGGTCTTCATAGATAAAACTATTCACAAGGTAGTTGGAGTAGTAAATTCTAAGATTGAGATGGTCAGAATCTCGTTCGCCGGTATGTTGCATTACCGGAAATTCGGGAATGACAGATCCTGCCCGAATAAACAAGGGCATGGTTGCGAGGGTTACATCCAACCAAATATCTTCTTTTCCTCCTTTGTAAATTTCATTTGACCAGTAGTAATACCAATCTCCTCTCGGTAAATACAACCAACGACCTTTTGCCCCGGCTTCAAAAATAGGACATATCAATATCTTATCTCCAAAGGTGAATTCATCTTGCCTGAACCAGTTGTTAAACTGTTCCTGTTCAACCATTACAATCGGACGAAGAATGGGAAAACCATATTTGTGATTTTCCCAGAAGGCCGAATAAATATAAGGCAAGAGCTTATAGCGAAGTTCGATATAGGTGCGGCAAATGGATTCAAATGGTTCTCCAAATGACCATGGTTCACGTTCGGCAGTATCACCTGCCGAGTGTGCCCGCATAAAGGGAGAAAAAACACCCAGCTGAATCCAACGTGTAAATAGTTCTCCATCAGGTTCCTGTGTAAATCCTCCTATGTCAGAACCAACAAAAGAGAACCCACTCATGCTCATTCTTTGGCAAATAACTGAAGCAAGATGAAGGTGGTCCCAGGTTGCAATATTATCGCCGGTCCATGCAGCTGCATATCGTTGCCCTCCGGAGTAGGTTGATCTTGTAATGGTAAAAGGTCGCTTATTTTTTTGCAGTTTTTTCAGGCCTTCATAAGAACTTCTGACCATCTGCATTCCATAGACATTGTGGGCTTTTCTATGAGAACCACGGTATCCATCATAGTTATGCCTTACATCTAATGGAAAGGTGCCTGACCCAAAAACAGAAGGTTCATTCATATCATTCCAGACACCTGCCACACCGACATCTAATAAACTTTGATGCAGATCGCCCCACCACTCTCTTACTTCAGGATTGGTAAAATCAGGAAACTGGCATCGGCCAGGCCAAACCGGCCCTTCCATAAAATAATCATCGCCCCTTCTGCAAAAATACCCTTTTGCCTTTCCTTCTTTAAAAATCGGATATTCTGCATCAATCTTTATCCCTGGATCTATTATAACAACAGTTTTAAAGCCATCCGCTTCCAAATCTGAAATCATTTTTTTTGGGTCAGGAAAATAATCTTTGTTCCATGTAAAACACCGATACCCATCCATGTAATCTATATCCAGATATATGGCATCGCAAGGAATTTTTTTATCCCGAAAAGTTTTTGCCAATTCTCTGACTTTCTCTTCAGGATAGTAGCTCCATCGGCATTGGTGGTAACCGAGGGCCCACATGGGTGGCATTGCATGTGTTCCAGTCAGATTGGCGTATCTTTTTATTACATCCATCATATGTGGGCCATGGAAGTAATAGTAGTTCATTTCTCCACCTTCTGCTGCAAACCGAAGTTTTTCCGGGTTTTCCGAACCAAAATCAAAATGAGCCCTGAAGGTATTGTCAAAGAAAATACCATAGGCATTCCCCTCGCAAAGGCCTATGTAAAATGGAATATTTCTATAAAGCGGGTCTGTGTTTCTTTCGTAGGCATAAGCATCGGTACTCCAATTGTGGAATTTCCTGCCCCTCAGGTTTAAATCTGAAGCCTTATCACCGAGTCCATAAAAGTTTTCCCCATTCTGAATTTTTTTTGTACAATATACATTGTAGCCACCAAATTCATGGTTTTCTTCCCAATTTGCACCCTCTGCGTCTTCACAGGTTAGCAAGTTGTTTTTATCAAAAAATGAGATTTTCCCTCCCTCTTTGATGACCTCAAGTTTTACAATAGAAGTAGAGATAATGTATTTATCCTTTTCATCTTTGAAGGTGATTTCTGCCTTTTCAAAATCGTATGGCTGAAGGGCATAACTGAAATCCGGCAAAAATGCAGAATGGGGGGCGTATCGGATTCTTATTATTTCAGGACTAAGAACCCTCACTGACAAAGCTGCATTTATATCCTTAAAAATGAAGTGATTGTCCTCCCTTTTATAAGTCTTAAGCAGCCCAAGGTTTTGCGAAGTATGAAGCGCTTTGCTTTGTGCAATAAAGGTTTCGATCATGAAAAAGTAGCCTGTACGTTTTGAATTTTATTCAGATGCAAGAAACATGGAATTGTTTGTAAGGCAAACAACAACTTAGGTTTTTACTTGCCAAGCAACCAAATTTGAAAAGATAGGACTTAGTTAAAATAGCAATAAAAAAACCATCAGCAGGAATGGGGATTATCCCAAAACATTTTCCAAAGACGCAATTTTCGCCTCAGCATCGGCCTTTTTCTGACGCTCTTTTTCCACCATTTCTGGTTTAGCATTGGCCACAAACCTTTCATTTTCAAGTTTTTGATTTACCTGAGAAAGAAAGCCTTTGGTATATTCCAGTTCTTCTAAGAGTTTTTGTCTGTCTGAATCCGAAATTTCTTTTTCTTCTTTCGGTAGTGACCATTCCAATCTTTTTCCTGCAAAAATCTGACCTGAAAGCGTTTCCGAAAATTGGTAATCAGCAACATTTCCTAGTTTTTCAACCATTGGAAAATAAGCTTTTGCCCAATTATATTTAGATGATATGGTCAATCCGGTTAATGGGGTTTTTGGCGAAATCTGGTTGCTGTTTCTATAATTTCGAATAGGAATCAGCATTTCATCCACCAAAACCTGAATCTGATCCAATAGCTGAGTATCAACATCTTTGCCTGATGGATAAGGGGAAATACAAATGGACTCGCCTGACTTTCTTTCTTTGAGTTCCTGCCAGATTTCTTCAGAAATAAATGGCATGAAAGGATGTGTAAACCGGAGCAATTCATCAAAAAGTTCGAGGGTTGCCGAAAGGACTTTTAAGGATATTGGAGACCCAAATGGAGGTTTTATCATCTCCAGAAAGAATGAACAGAAATCGTCCCAAACCAATTTATACATCACATGCAGCGCCTCAGAAATCCTGAATTTGGAAAACAAATCATTGCTTTCGGCCAGAGATTGGTTCATTTTGGATTGAAACCAATTCAAGGCTAACCTATCCAATTCGCTTATTTCCAGTGAATTATCAGATTCCCATCCCTTAACAAGACGGAATGCATTCCAAAGTTTATTTGTAAAATTTCGTCCTTGCTCAACAAGTTTTTCATCAAACAGCAGGTCGTTACCTGCCGGAGAGCTTAACAGCATTCCAATTCTGACACCATCGGCAGAATATTTTGCTATCAGGTCCAAAGGATCCGGACTATTTCCCAGCGACTTGCTCATTTTCCGACCTTGTTTATCTCTTACGATTCCGGTGAGATATACATTTTTAAATGGTACTTCATTTCTATACTCAAGACCTGCCATAATCATTCTGGCCACCCAAAAGAAAAGAATTTCTGGTGCAGTAATCAGGTCGTTGGTTGGATAGTAGTATTTAATGTCTTCATTTTCAGGATTTTTAAATCCATCAAAAACGGAAATTGGCCACAACCAGCTTGAAAACCAGGTATCCAGAACATCCGGATCCTGAACCAAATCCGGTTCACTCAAAGCAAACAACTGGTATTTGTCCCGTGCTATTTTTAATGCTTCTTTTTTTGTGGCGGCAACAATGATGGTTCCATCTTTCATATAAAAGGCTGGAATTTGCTGTCCCCACCAAAGCTGTCTGCTGATGCACCAATCCCTGACATTCTCCATCCAGGCTTTATACATTCCTTTAAATTTGGGAGGATGGAGCTTAACGGTTTCGTTTTCAACTACTTCCAATGCAGGTTTAGCCAATGATTCCATTTTTAAAAACCATTGCATAGAAATCCTGGGCTCAATCACTGCCCCGGTTCTTTCTGAGGTGCCAACACTGTTGGTTATTTCCTCCTCTTTTTCCAGAAGTCCTAGTTCCAGGAGCATTTTGGCAGATTTTTTCCTGGCTATAAACCTGTCTTCACCCACCATGATTTCTGCTGCCTCACTTAAAGTTCCGTCTGGATTGAGAACATCAATCACCTGGAGTTTGTGTTTTAAACCGAGGTTGTAATCATTAATATCATGGGCGGGAGTTACTTTCAATACTCCGGTTCCAAATTCCAAATCAATGTAATCATCGGCAATGATATTCACCCAGCGATTCACCAATGGGACTTTTGCTTTCTGCCCGATTAAATGTTTATATCTCTCATCCTCAGGATGTACGCAAAGTGCTGTATCACCCATTATTGTTTCCGGGCGGGTCGTGGCTACAGTCAGATAGCCTTGTTCATTTTCCAATTCATATTTAACGTAATAGAGTTTCGAACGAACTTCTTTGTGAATAACTTCTTCGTCAGAAAGCGCTGTTTGGCCTTGCGGATCCCAATTTACCATCCGTATGCCTTTGTATATCAAACCCTTGTTGTAAAGGTCCACGAATACATCAATGACAGCTTTGGAAAGATCAGGCTCCATCGTGAATCTGGTTCTGCTCCAATCACATGAGGCCCCAAGTTTTTTTAATTGCTCAAGGATGATTCCACCATACTTTTCTTTCCATTCAAAGGCATGCTCCAGAAATTTTTCCCTTCCAATTTCCTGTTTGTTGATTCCCTTTTCTTTCAAAAGTGCAACTACTTTTGCCTCAGTAGCTATACTTGCGTGATCTGTTCCCGGGACCCAAAGTGCCTCTTTTCCTTCCATTCTGGCTTTTCTAACCAAAATATCCTGAACTGTATTGTTAAGCATGTGGCCCATGTGAAGGACCCCGGTCACATTCGGTGGTGGAATAACAATCGTAAATGCTTCCTTTTCCGGGTTAGGCCTGGATTCAAAATATTTGTTTTCCAGCCAATATTGATACCATTTGGATTCTATTTCACCTGGATTGTAGTTTTTGGAAATTTCTTTTTGCATAGAATTTTAGAATTCTCGACTGCAAAAGAACGTCTTTTTATAAAGGGAGGGAAAAAAACAACTTTATAATTTCCATTTCAAAGGTTGCACCAGCCCATTTTACCAACCTGAAATCACAGGATTTGACCCTCAATTAAATCCAAATTGTTTTTAGGACTTGGTTATGAGAGGCTAAAAGGCAAAAAATCAGAACCTTTTTTTCGAAATTCGTGCAGCGCTACGCCTACAGAAGAAAAGGTGACGAAGTTTCTGATTTGAAGCAGTTTAGCATCGGAATACCTGCCTGTCGGCAGACAGGGAATTCCTAATTACTATTCTTCGTTAAAATAATGCGGATGGAGATTGCGTTAAGATTTTCTCAATTTCATTTTTGTGAATCCAGTGAATTTTATTGTTAAATTCTGAGATTCTTCCTTTTTCTTCTTTTATTCCAATGAGTTGAAAGCCAGCATCTTTAATAGAATCCAGTTCTGTTTCTTTTAATCTTTCGCCAACAAAAAAGTTTGTTCCTTTCCGGCGAAACAATCGATTATTCATGCTTTTCTCCCAATTTTTAGAATTGGTTGGAAAATAGGTTGCACCAAATAACAATAAGGTTGGTGTTTCAAAATTTGCAACCTGGGCCAAATGGTAAAGTCTGGTCATTTCAATTCTGTGTTCGATGTGATTTGGCCTTTTTATGACAATTGTGCCTGAAAAATGCAAACAAGAAACCGCTAAAGCCGACAAAGGAATACTGAATACAGCCGCAGTTTTTATGGTAGAAATCCAATATGCCAGGCCAAAAAGAATTGGAAAAAAGCCATAAGCCCATTCAAATGGAAAAATGATAAACAAGGCCAAAACAGGAATAACAAACAGATATGATCCCGATTTTTGCCTTATGTAAATACCGCATCCCAAAATCAGAAAAATATAGAATGGCAATAAGAATTCGGCTTGTCTGGCTAAAAACAGCATCCTGCCGCCATAAAACTGAATCAACTCCACCCAATTTGTAAATGGGGCTGGGTTTTTTCCCATAGACCTGTAGGCAAATATTGAAATGGAAGTGAATAGAAGTACTGCAGGAAAAAGAGATTTTGAATTTAGCTTTTTTGAATAAAATAATCCAATCATCAGAACAGGAAAAAACTCTGGCCGAATAAAAACCAGTAGAAATGACAGAATCCAAAGTTTCCCATGTTTCTCTTGTTTTGTTGCCACCCATATTTCAGCAAAAAGTAGCCAGGCAACCATAAATTCCATGGATGAACTGGCAGCTTCATTAAAGATTGGCAATGCCATCAGGCAAAGTCTCAATGCCAGGACCTGTTTTTCTATCAAAACAGTAAAATACACTGACAATCGAAATAGAAATAAGGAACCCAGGCAAAGACTTAACAGGTTGCTGTAAAACCAATTTTGTCCGGGTTGAAGCAAAACCAAGAGGTACTCGTACAAGGGATTTCCCAAAGACCTTGCGGGATCATAGTTTTCTCCATTGGCCAGCTTTTGGGCAGTTTGGGACATGAGCCATGCATCGGTATCTTCTCCAAATCCAAATTGGGAAAGATGGTAGCCAATTGCCACCCATATTATCCAGGAAAAAACAAAGACAATACGATCAACTGTAAAATTGACGTTGATTTTGTTGTTTATTTGCCACTTATCCAAATTTTTGCTCAGCCTAAGGGTTTGGCACCGTTTTGGTACATCTGATTTCAAACATATTGATTCTAATTCAAATGACTCTAAGTAAATTTTTCAATCGGGCTTTTACATTATTAATTATCGTTGGTCTTGCCGGATCCATGTCTTCATGTGGCTATAATGACATTGTATCCAAACAGGAGGCAGTTACCGGTGCCTGGAGCCAGGTTCAAAATGTGTACCAGCGCAGGTCCGACCTGATTCCAAACCTTGTAAATACCGTAAAAGGTGCCGCAAATTTTGAGCAAAAAACGCTTACAGATGTGATGGAGGCAAGGGCAAAGGCTACCCAGGTTACAATAAAAGCGGACGACTTAAGTCCGGAAAAAATCGCCCAGTTTCAACAAGCCCAACAAGGCTTAAGTTCTGCACTTGGTCGTTTAATGGTGGTTTCAGAAAACTATCCAAACTTAAAAGCAAATCAAAATTTTCTTGAACTGCAATCTCAACTGGAAGGAACTGAAAACAGGATAACTGTAGAAAGAATGAAATTTAACGAAGCCGTACAGGACTATAACACCTACATTCAGAAATTTCCTACCAATCTGACTGCCAAGATGTTTGACTTTTCCAAAAAGGGATATTTCGAAGCTGACCAGTCCGCACAAAAAGCACCGACAGTCACTTTTTAAAATTCAAAACCCTCAGTTTAATGAGGGTTTTTTTTTGTTTATCAGGAAAAAATCAAAATCTGGCTTTACAAATTTGCTACCAGAGTTTTAGCAAATCTCTCAATGAGGTTGCTGTGGCCTGCATTCAGCTCAACCCAGTGAACTTCTGAAAGTTCTTTTCGTTTGGCTTTAAATTTTTTTACCGAAATTATTGAATCATATTTTCCAAGTATGATGCCGATAGGGATATTATTGGTTTTTGCATTTTTTCGCCATTTTTTCTCTGCAGGCCAGATTTTTCTAAACCTAATCCAAACATTTAAAACCAATTCTCTTTTCTCAGGAGTTGAAAGTTGACTTTCGGTAAATCTGCCCAACGACGATTTGATGATTCCGGCTTTGCTAAAAACCAAAACCAGAAATCTTACGAAAGGCATATATTTAAGAAAAACCCAAAGACAAAACCGACCAGGTAGGCTTTGGGTAGCAAACCTATACCAAGGGTTCATCACTATTCCATCCGGAGCCAGCAAAGTCAATTCAGAAAACAATTCAGGCATTTTTTCAAGGGATGATAAAGCAAATTTTCCACCCATGCTGAAACCCATCCAGTGCGCCTTTTCAATTTGAAGTGTCTGAAAAAGTCTTTCAATCAAAATTTTCCAATCTTCAGATTCCAATGGTTTATCAGAATCTATATCACTTTCACCATGAAAAAATATGTGGAGACTCAAAAATGAAAAATTGGATTCCAAGGCAGAATAGACTTCATCAAATGCCTCGTAATTTTGTGCAAATCCATGCAAAAAAACCACCCAGGATTTACCCGGATGGCTCTTAAATTTATATTCTAATTGACATAAATTATGACTTATAAGTCCCGTTTTCCATGGGGCACTCTGCATAAGTCTAAAGTTTTTCTATAACCATGGCTGAGGAACCCCCACCTCCATTACAAATCCCAACGGCCCCATAACGGCCTCCTTTTGCCTGCAATACATGGCAGAGCGTAGTAATAATTCTGGCTCCCGAAGCGCCCAACGGGTGGCCTAAAGATACTGCTCCTCCGTGCAAATTGACTTTTTCATCATCAACATTAAGTATTTTTTCAAATGCCAAGGGCACGACTGAAAATGCTTCATTTACTTCAAAACAATCAATTTGGTCTATTGTAAGGCCCGCCAATTGAATTGCTTTGGGTACAGAAATTGTGGGTGCGGTGGTAAACCATTCTGGTGCCTGCTCTCCATCTGAAAAAGAAACTATCCTTGCTATCGGTTTAAGATTTAATCTTTTAACGGCCTCCTCACTTGCAAGAACAAGGGCTGCGGCTCCATCATTAATGGTTGAAGCGTTGGCTGCTGTCACTGTTCCATCGGGTGTGAAAGCTGGCCTTAAACCAGGAATTTTATCAAACATTACGTTTTTAAATTCCTCATCTTCCATTAACAAAATCGGATCTCCTTTCTTTTGTGGAATTGCAATTGGGATGATTTCGTTTTTGAAAAGACCAGCTGAAGTAGCCGCTGCAGATTTTTTATAAGAATTAACTGCAAATGCGTCCTGTGCTTCTCTGGTAATTCCGTATTTTGCTGCCGTGGCATCAGCAAAAACGCCCATTGCCTTTCTTTGGTATACGTCCTGAAGGCCGTCTTTATCCAAACCATCCACCAATTCACCATTGCCATATTTATAGCCAAACCTGGCTTTGGGAATATAGTAGGGGATATTGCTCATACTTTCCATTCCACCTGTTACTACAATATCTGCCTGGCCTAACATAATGGATTGCGCACCAAACATGGTGGCTTTTGTCCCTGAAGCACAAACTTTGTTCACAGTAGTGCATGGAACTGAATCCGGAATTCCTGCTGATAAAGCTGCTTGTCTGGCTGGAGCCTGTCCAAGATTGGACGAAACAACATTGCCAAAAAATACTTCGTTTACTTCTTCTCCATTAATACCTGCTTTTTCCAAAGCACCTTTCATGGCTGCACTTCCAAGTTGGATGGCTGAAAATGAAGAAAGAACGCCTCCAAAACTTCCAATGGGTGTCCTTACTGCCGAAACAATATAAACTGTCTTAAAATTACTCATTTTGATAATTAATTTGGTGATAAAATGTGTGGAATCTGGTCCTTAACCTTTTCATATTGAGATTCAATAATTCCATCTTTTAATCCCAGGTCAGGAACAACTATTTTTTTTGCTTTTGCTTTTTGCATTACATGCAGGTATATTTCTGACGCAGGTACAATTACATCTGCCCTGTCAGGATTGAGCATCAATTGATGAATTCTTTCGTCAATACTCATCCTGGAAATCAGAAAGTGGACAGCACTTAATTCTGCCAGATTTATCGATTTTGCTTTTTTGTTTTTTGTTACTGAAAGCTCGAAAAGTTTATTGATATTTCCTCCCGTTCCAATGGCAATGACAGGATAATAAGATTTCAAAACATTTTCCTTTATCCATTCCTCCAGTTTAACCCAGGCTTCAGGAAATGAATCGAGCGACATGTTTCTTACTGAACCAAGTTGAAATGATTCCGAAGCAATTTTCTGTCTGTTGAAATAAAGATTAAGCTCGGTACTTCCACCACCAACATCAATGTGCAGGTATGATTTATCGTCCAGAAACTTAAAAATTGCTTTATTCACCAGATTGGCTTCTTCATCACCGGAAATGATTTCAAGAGTCATACCGCATTCTTCAAAAACCCGGGCTGCAATTTGCGCACCATTTGCCGATTCCCTGAAAGCTGAAGTGGCGCATACCCGGTAGGCAGAAACTTCATATAAGTCTAAAAGCATTTTATATGCCTTCATCAATTTTATAAATTTCTCTTCGGTGGCTTTAAGAATCCTTCCCTGGCTAAAAACATCCTGGCCCAAACGCAAGGGAAATCGGACATATTCCAGGTTTTTTATGGTATCACGTTCGTTATAACGGATTATACTTGAAACCTGAAGCCGGATGGCATTTGATCCAATGTCTATTGCTGCAACTCTCATTTATGCATTTAGAGGTTGCAAAGAAATGAAAGAAAAGGCTTATAAAAACCCGTTTTTTCAATGATTTCTTTTTTGCCTGAATTTTTGGCCCTATTTTGGATTTAAGCATTTCGCCAAAATAAGGTTAAAACATTAATGGCCTTTTTCTAATTAAGCATATTTGGATTATATTTCTTTTTGGAATTTCTATTTCCTATCAATTTAATAGATAATTAAAATTTCAGTTTTATCTTCGTTTTCTGTATGACTAATACGAAATTTATGCACGTAGCTACTTCAACCCCTCAGGTCGTAAATTTTAATCAACTTGAAGAGCCATTTTTAATAGCAGGGCCCTGCAGTGCTGAAACGGAGGAACAAGTTCTTGAAACTGCCAGAGAACTTGCAAAAAACCCAAGGGTAAAAGCTTTCAGAGCCGGGATTTGGAAGCCCAGAACCAGACCAAATGCCTTTGAAGGT
>JAIXQU010000175.1 GCA_027485575.1 Cytophagaceae bacterium | reverse complement strand
AGCATTTTCAGTGAGCCAATCCCAGGTTCCCCACCTGATTCTCTATATTCAAAGTCAGGAGCTGCACCATAAAAAGCGATCTTTCCAATCTGAATACCTTGAATTTCTGAAAGACTATGAAATCGATTTTAAACCAGAATATTTGTTTGAACCGATAACATGACGCTCCTCTGGAGCTTGGTGTCCTGTTTTTATTCTCTAATGACATTAGGCACCGCTGGTGCCAGAAAGACAAATCAATGCTCTTCTCTCCCCAGAAAAATCTTGTGACCCATTTGATTGCTATCCTTTTGACTCGATGAGATTATTATTAGCTTTGACAATTGTAATACAAACTTTCAGCAGGAAGGAATAAAATTTTATGTCAAATGATCCCTTGCATGGCAAAACCCTCGAAATGATTCTTGTTGAGTTGGAAGCTGAGTTTGGATGGTCCGAACTAGGACAAATGATAAACATAAATTGCTTCAATCATGACCCCAGCATAAAGTCAAGTCTAACTTTTTTGAGAAAGACACCTTGGGCCAGGAAGAAAGTTGAAAATCTATATCTTGATTTTGTAAAAACCAAAAAAAGCAAAAACCCCTGAAAATTTATATTATGAGGGGTTTTTTTGAATATTGCTGCATATATGAAGTAGTAATTCATTGGATTTTTTTGGAGTGATAATTTTTAGAATAACTTTTGGACTATATCGGAAACCGACCTCCTTGTCATTTGGAATCGATTTTAAAAAAACCTGTACATGAAAAAAGCCCCGGGATTCCCAGGGCTTTTTAACCGTTTTTACATAAATTAGATTTTCTATCTTACTATCAGTTTCTGAGAAACTGTTTTTGTTGCAGTTGTTATTTTAACGGTATATAAACCAGAAGCTAAATCAATTGAAAGTAACTTTGAGTTGTTACCACTGGTCAGATTCAATTCAGAAGTTGAAACTACCTTTCCAAGAACATCAACTATGTAAATGGAAGCTTTGCCGCTTTCATTTCCTTTGATTGAAAGCATTACTTGATTTTCGGCAGTTGGGTTTGGATACAATCCAATTTGCAATCCATTTAAATTGGCAGTTGTACCTGTCACACCATCTGGAGTAAACACAAGTTCAAATCTGTCTTCAAGGCCAATATTTAAAGGATTGACTTCAAAGCTATATTCCTGATTGTTTGAAATATTCTCTAAAGTTCCAGTCCAATTGTCTCTCAAAAAGATGTAAGTGTTGGCATCAAAAGATTCAATTCCAGACATTACAAACTTGTGCATTCCCATTGACCCATTGAATTTAGATTTTAATGGAACAACTTTAGAAGAAGTTATCGGAGCAAGTGAATTGATTATCATTTCCTCGTTTCCAACAGGCATTGTAAATTGGAAATTGTTTCCGGCAAAGTTTGGAACATCCAATTGCATATCTTTTCCATCGGTTGCATTTTCATTAAATCTAACCTCAGCCATGAAGTTGTAATCGGCTAAACCTACTTTTTCCAATTTCATTTTCAAGACATTGGCAGTAGCTGTAGATGTTCTTAAGAATGAACTGGCATTGTTTGATTTCGCACTTTCATTCAAAGACAAAGTTGCAGCACCTATAGATTGAACCTTTACAAAGAAGCCTTGTCCACTTGCAATTAAACTTGGATTGGTAGGAGCAGGGCCTGTTCCAACATAACTACCCCCAGAATAAGCACCATAACCAGACTTATTCCATCTCCAGAAACCATTAAACATGTTACTCGGCTTAGTCCATGCACCTCCTGTTGCATCCCAATCAATAGCAGAAGGAAAAGGATTTGCAAGGAAATTCCAACCTCTGAAATCCTCAATACATGCAATTGTAGCAGGAGAAATATTAGGCTGGCAGTTAGCTGGCTCAGTTCTTACAAGAGCAGGAAAACTAAATGCACCAGATGTGATAGGTCCAACATTATCTAATGTTCGGTTGGTAGAATTATAAGATTTTAACCAAACCCTGAATCCTTGACCCACTGTAAGTACATCACTTATTTGCGGAACTCTCCAACCTCTTTTCTGAACTGTATCAGAGCTCACGTTGTGGAAGGCATCGTCATATTTAAAGATGGTTGACCTTTCAATTTCAGCGGTATTCAACACGCCTTGGTTACCACCAAGATTTGTTCCTGCAAACATTTGCAGGTTGTCAGACCACTGGCTGAAATTTCCGCCTGTTATTGGTGTTCCTACAAAATACCAGCCATCATTAGAACCTGTTAAATATCGTTGTTGCGTAACATTTCCAGATACAGAAGCTCCGGCAGGAATGGTTGCAATTGAGCCAGTTCCTGAAGCGTCAGAAGCAAGGATAAGTTTACCTGAACCACCTACAACGATACTTGAGTTTGCATTAGATAAGGTTACTAAACCTTTTGTTTTGACCGTTCCATTGATGGTTACAACACCAGAAGCAGCAGGTTTTGTAATAGTGACATTGCCTACTTCATGAGTTCCAGCAATGGATTGTGTATTTGCACCATTGAAAACTACAGTACCGGCACCACCAATAGTTCCATTGATAATGTTACCGCAAATAGAATAAGTCGCACCAGAGTTTACAGTTAAAGTAGCTCCGCTTTTCACATCAACATTTCCAGCACCATAACTTCCAGATGCAAGGATTGCGGAGAAAGGAGTACCTGCGTTCACCTGTACATCCATGTTACAATCCAAAGGAGCGAAACCAAGTGACCAGTTGCTACCTTTCAGGAAGTCAGTAGAAGTTGTACCTCTCCAAACATTTGTCTGGAATCTTCCAAGAACAATATTATCAACATATGAAACCTGCGCTACTCCTGGAACAAGACCCCAGCCTGGATACAATTCAAGTCCGTTATATGGGTCTGAAATATTTACAACAGAAGCAAAATCGAATTCCAAAATCTGCCAACCTACTACAGCTGCATTAACTGTTATGCTTTTAGGGGCGGGTCCACGCAAGTTAAGTCTTACAGGTAAACCAGCAACAGGGCTAAAGAATCGCATGCTGATGGTTGTATTTCCAAGTGTGAAAGGAATTGAGCTAACAAAATCTGCACTTCCTAAAAACGCACCTGATGTAGGAGCACCTCCACCTGCTTTTGTCATACGCAAAACACTGTTGCCAATATCCAACGGATCTGTTGCCAGCACCGCAGTTACCTGCGCAAATGAAGAAGAGGCCAGATTTACAGTAGCAAAATCATCCCAGGTTACTGGAAGGCTGATTCTTGCAAAGTTAAATGTGAAGCCTGGACGACTTCCAGTTCCAAAACTATTGGTTACTGTTACATTTCCTGTAGTACCGGCACCAACTACTGCATCAATTCTTGAAGAGTTAACGATGGTATAAGAAGCGGCATTGGTTCCACCAAATTTTACTGCAGTAGCACCCGTAAAGTTACTACCATTAATTACAACCACACCTCCAGCTAAAGAAGCCGTTGGCGTAAAAGAGGAAATAGTCGGAGCTCCTGGAGGGGCGATCCAGTCAAAACCAGCTAAAGTTCCAACACCAATTGTGGTGACAGAAACGTTTCCTGAAAATCCAATACCAACTACTGCTGTTATCTGATTGTCGTTATCTACAACAAATGAAGAAGCAGCTACTCCTCCAAAACTTACCGCTGTGGCGCCTGTAAAGTTATTACCAGTAATTACAACGGATGTTCCGGTTGCAGCACTTGTAGGAGCAAAGCTTGAAATACTTGGACCAGGGACAAAACGTACATCATCTACATAATATGTATTTGCTGAAGCAGCTCCAAAATTCCCGAAATTAGGGAAAACAGAAAGTTTGTCATAATCAACTCCACTATAATTTAAAGGATTACCACCTGTTCTATTACCAAAATCAAATACCAAAGTTTCCCAAGCATTCTGCACTGTAGTAATCGCTTGTGCTTCTGTATTTTGTGCAGGAGCGGTACCTTGTTCAGTTTTTAACATAACCACAGTTCCGACAGGACGAGTGGAATAGAACTTAACTGTCACAAAGCGATCGGAAGGTGTGAATGGTAATGGTGTGGCAAAACCACCATTGTTTACACCGCTCTTTCCCAATGTTGTTCCAGCCCATTGTTGAGCTCCGTTTCCTTTAACAATTTTTAATACTCTGTTGGCACCATTCAATGGATCAACGTCCCGTGATGATGTCATATTTGCAACATTAAAATCAGACCCACCGAAATCAGTGGTAGTGTAATCTACTGTAAATGGACTATCCCATGTAATTGGCATAGAAATCGGTACTTTAGCGATATAGGTAAATCCAGCCAAGGCACCAATACCATTTGGATTGGTTACAGAAACAGAACCTGTAGCACCAACACCAACAACCGCAGTGATTGTGTTGTCATCATCGATGGTATAAGAAGCAGCAGCAGTTCCACCAAAAGAAACAGCAGTTGCCGTTAAGAAGTTGGTACCTGTAATCGTTACCACACCTGTTTCACCAGCGGTAAGTGGCGTAAAGCTTGTCACTGTGGCACCCGTAGGAGGAGCAGTGAAAGTAAAACCAGCCAATGTACCTGTACCACCTCTGGTTACAGAAACAGATCCGGATGCACCGTTGGCAACCACCGCGGTAATTTGCGTAGCACTGTTTACAACAAAAGAAGTTGCGGCCACACCACCAAAAGAAACAGCAGTTGCACCCGTAAAATTAGTCCCTGTTATTACAACCGAACCACCAGTGGTAGCAGAGGTTGGAGCAAAAGAGCTGATGGTTGGCGAAGGAAAAAACGCTACATCATCCAAATAAAATATAGAGGTTGGTTCACCGCCACTTCCAAAATCCATAAAGAAGGATATTTTTTCGTAAGTGTTGGCTGTATTAATGGCATTAAAGTTCCAGAACATGGTGTTCCAACCATTTGCAACGGTTGTAGTGGACTGTACCTCCTGATTTATACCTCCATTGGCTGCATTTTCAACTTTACACATGATAACTGTACCTGCAGGATAAGGAGAATAAACTCTTGCTGTAATTATTCGGTCAGTGGCCGTAAATGGAATTGGTGAAGCTAAGCCACCATTATTTACTTTAGGAGCAAAATCCTTACCTAAAGTAGTACCTGCCCATGTAGAAGCACCCGCTAACTTTGAAATCCTCAGAGCCGTGTTTAAAGCATTAACCGGATCAGTGGCAAGTGCAGCTGTAATTGTACCACCACCAGTAAAATTGGTAACGGAGTAATCTACCGTACTGCTTTGAAAATCAATAGGCAACGAAATCGGTGCTTTAAAAACAAAACCAGCCAAAGATCCTGTACCTCCGGAATTTGTTACGGACACTGAACCTGAAGCGCCACCTGCAACAACTGCTGTAATGGTAGTCGTGTTAACTACTGTATAAGATGCTGCATTTGTTCCACCAAATCTTACTCCGGCTGGCCCTGTTACGTCAATAAAGTTTGTTCCTGTAATGGTAACAGTAACCCCACCTCCGGAAGAAGTTGGTGTAAATGAAGAAATAGTTGGGGTTGGAGGAATATAGGTAAATCCAGCAAGCGAAGCAAAACCATCCGGATTGGTAACTGTAACACTTCCTGTATTGCCGGAAGGTACAGTAGCAGTTATCTGAGTAGGACTGTTCACAGTAAAAAGAGCTGCGTCACCACCAAAGTTCACTGCAGTTGCTGTTGAAAAATTTGTACCTGTAATAACAATGCTGGCACCAGTAGCGCCACTCGTGGGTGCAAATGATGAAATTGTTGGCGCAGAAAGTGGAGCGAGATAAGTAAAACCAGCAAGCGTGGTAAAAGAAACAGGTGTTGTTACTTTAACCGCCCCGGATGAACCAATACCCACTGTAGCCGTTATTTGATTGGCATTATCAACCACAAAGCTGGCTGCCGCAACTCCACCGAAACTTACGGCAGTAGCTCCTGTAAAATTAGATCCGGTAATTACTACTGTACCTGCAGGACTTTGACTGGTTGGTGCAAAAGAAGAAATAACAGGTGGAAGACCAAAACCAATGTTATCAACCCAGTATTCGTTTGTATTATCACCTGCAGAACCAAAATTTGGGAAGAAACTAAGTTTTCCGTAATTATTGGCCAGATTGAAGGTACCAGCTGTAGGTGCAGCCATATTAAAGACCATATTCTCCCATTCGCCTGCGGCAACAGTCGTAACAATGGCTTTTTCAACGTTAATACCTCCATTAAACTTGTCCTCGACTTTAACCATCATGGTTGAGCCAGCTGGACGTGTTGAACGTACCCTAACCGTAATGGAAGTATTTCCAGCTGAAAAAGGTATGTTCGTAGGAAATCCTCCGTCGTTAATTTTTGGAGCAAAATCCTTACCAATGGTTGTACCCGCCCAGGTTTGAGCACCTGCAGGCTTTGTCAACCTCAAGACAGTATTTGTAGGATCTGTTGGATCGACCACGGTAGGAGTGGAATTGGCAGCGCCTCCAAAAGAAGTAGTTGTGAAATCCGGCCCACCTGCATCCCAGGTGACTGGCAGTGCCAGTTGCGAATACACTGAAACTGAAATCAGGAACAGTGCTAGAGATAAAAGTTTTTTCATGAATGAAAGATTAAATTGGATATATAATTTACTTGGTTTTTAAAAAAGCAAACACCGTATCTGCTTTATTAAGCAATAGAGTTCAGGCGTAAGATTTTACTAATCATTTATTCGAAAAAAAATAGAATTCTTTATAAATAAACACTCCAAAATTTAAGGGGATTTTAAGGATTACGAAAAATTTGTTTTTTTGTAATCCTGAATTTTTTTGAGAAAGAACCCAAACTAAATCTAAGACCAATTGGTGCCTTTTGCCTATAAAAATATATTTTTATAGGTTAATATTTTTTACAGGATTTTTGTGCTTGCAAGAAATACAAAAATCATAAATGTCTAAATATTAGTGGATTAAAATTAGTTGTTCCGCTGCTTTAATATTTGGATAACCTCTTTATTTTTTCCAACTATAAAGCAATTTTGATTGTTAATTTTTATTGACTCCATGGATTTGACATCTCCGGAAACAAAGAAACCAGAAGATGAGGTGGTCGTTGTTTTAAAATTTCCATCTCCTGAACCTAGTAGCAATAGACCAATTCCCGCATCGTTTCTTCCTGTTTCTACTTCTGTAGAATAATTGTTTCCTGCCATGACAAGATCTGAAAATCCATCCTTATTTACGTCTGTTACCTGAATGGCGTTTACCGGAAAAAACTGTGCTTCAGCCGGAAGGTACAACTCCTTAAATTTGCCGTTTCCTTCATTCCTGAAAACTGAACTCACCAAATTGTCCGCAGAAAATTTGGTAGCTTTTTCAAGTTGTTCAGGGGTAAAAATATCTTCAATAGTGGCATTAGAATAAGAGATATACCGCAAAAACTTTTTTCTTAGATAGGGCATTTGTTCAAGAACATTGTCTCTAAGACCGATAGGATAGCTTTTATCACGAATAAATAGGCTTATCATACAATCAGTGCTTCCATTGTTGTCAAAATCACTGACCACCATCGTTATTGGCCTTTCCTTTGTACCTCTGTACCTTGAGTTTAAGCCCATATTGCCTGCAACGAGATCCATGTCTCCATCCTTGTCAATATCAGCCGAAACCAACTTATTCCACCAACCTTTGCTGTTTTCCATAGTAACAGGTTCTTTCAGCAATTTCCCTTTTTCATTGTAAAAAATTGAAACGGGCATCCATTCACCCGCTATGGCCAGGTCCAGCCAACCATCCCCATTGAGGTCTGTCCATGTCCCGGTAGTAACCATGCCTATTTTTGATAATCCTGTTGTCGAGGTAATATCCAAAAGTGAATCGCCAATTAAGGTGAATAAATAACTTTTGGGTATCAATCCATAGTGACCCGGTACCACTCTACCTCCAATAAAAATCTCCGGATTTCCGTCTTTGTCCATATCAGAAATGGCAATGGTATTGGCAGATGTAAAAAACCTGCCGGAGAATTTACTGGTGCTGAAATTGCCTTTTCCATCATTTAAGTACAACCGGATTGGGTATTTTGAGTCTTGCTTTGGATATTCATTTCCCCCACTGCAAACAATAAGATCATTGTCACCATCTTTGTCAATATCCAGGATCGAAGCAGCACCGTCTTCAAACTGTTTGTCCGCATCAAATGCGGGCTGTTTTTTTTCTGAAAAAGTAGAATCTGGATTTTGGAAAAACATTACAGCAGGTTGGTCTTTTGCCCCTCCAACAAAAAAATCTTCCAATTTATCTCCATTAAAATCTCCAACTGACAGGCAAGGACCCAACAGAGAAAATCTGTGTGGCAATAAAGGTTCAAGTTTGAAATCTATGTATTCGTTTTCCCTGGGTTTATGATTTACTTTTAATTTAGTAGTAATGTCTTCAAACAGTGGCTTTGAGATTTCTGCTTTTATTTCTCCCAAATTTGCGTTGTCAACCGAAACCAATATCTTTTTTCCAGGCATTACTTTGTCTAAGATTTGTTTTTTTCCGTCCGGCCAGGTTATAACCAAATCTGTTGACGTATTTTTTCCAATACCAATAACAATGGTTTTATCATGGCTGGATAAATAACCTTTCATTGGATTAAATACTGTCGTTGTTTTTACTCCATCTGCTGTTTTAGATTCAATTTTTGTTCCAATTCCAAGGTTGTTTTTTGGTGGCCCGAGCAATTGGATTTGGATTGAATTACCGGCATTTTTCTCTACCGTATTGTTTTTATAGATGTAAGCAAAGTCATTGGAGTTGTTTACCACAATTTCCAAATCACCATCGCCATCCAGGTCGCCATAAGCGGCTCCAAAACTCCATGCAAAATGTTCCAGGCCAGATTCAACGCTTTCTTTTCTAAAATTGAGCCCACCATAGTTTTTGAAATAATGTTTTTGAATCCGAACGGTTGGAATGGCAGATAAGACCTTTAATACGCCACTTGCATCTTTGGCTTTTATCATTGCCTTCTTTATAGAATCGGTTCTGAATCGGACATAGTCCAAATCATGTATGTCTCTGGGCATTCCATTGGCGATGTAGACGTCTTTTAATCCGTCATTGTCAAAATCGTTAATCAAAACGGCCCAACTCCAGTCGGTAAAGGCCATTCCGGTATAATAGCTCAGGTCAGAATAACTGCCATTTCCATTATTTACCTGCACTACATTTTTCAGATATTGATAGCCAAATCCATATTTTACCTGCTTGTCAAACTGGTCATAATTGCTTGGCCGTTGAAGCTGTTTTCTTCTTTTGTTGTCAGTGGGCAGCATATCAGTCACAATCAAATCACTGTGTCCATCATTGTTCAAATCGGCATAGTCAGTTCCCATACTGAAATAGGAACCATGTTTGAAATATTTGTCAAACTCGTTTACAAACTTGTTATTTCCCTGATTTATAAACAGATAATCCGGTTCCAGAAAATCATTTGCCTGATAAATATCCGTTTTACCATCGCCATTAAAATCCTGAAGAATAGCACTTAGCCCAAAAGATCTTGTTCTTAGGCCTGCAGAATATGTTCTGTCCAAATATTTCCCATTTACATTTTCATAATAACGATCTGATTCACCTCTTTGGGAAGTATCTTTTGCTGCCACCAGAACTCTGGATTTATTGTAAGTGAGATGAACACCATCTGTTTCAACAAAATTGTAGGGATGATTTACAATAAAAAGGTCCAAATCTCCATCGCCATCCATGTCATTGAAATAGCCGCAGGTTCCATATCCATCATCATCTATTCCATACTCTTTTGCCTTGTTTGTAAAAGTTCCGTCTTTGTTGTTAACGTAAAGGATATTCCTTCTCAGGTTCGGATCTTTAGAGGCCGATCGACACAAATAAATATCCATCCAACCGTCATTGTTGATATCCACCATCACGACCCCGGTCTTAAAGGTTCCAGGCTCTCCACGCACGCCAGCTTTTTTGGTGATATCCTCGAACTTAAGATTGCCTTTGTTTAGGTATAATTTACATTCATATCTGTTAGATACGAAATAGATATCTGGTAGGCCGTCATTGTTAACATCACCAATGGAAACGCCTCCGCCATTGTAAAAATAGAGGTATTCCAAAACATTGACTTCTTTATCGTCCAGTACAATATTTTGAAATTTAAGTCCCGTTGAATCAGGCGATAGAAGTGAAAAGAGCTTATTTTGGGCAAAGTTTTCACCCGACTTTAACAAAGCCAGAATGAAAATGAAAAACCCAAATTTTATTTCTTTCATTTTTGGGTGTTTTTAAATCTTTTCAGGATAAAATTACCAATTTCCTTTCCCTGAATGATCCCATTGGTAAGTGAAGGCATAAAGTGTATTCCTCCATAAAACCGACTGATACTTGCCTCATTTGAAGCATCCCTGAAACTTTTAAATTTCCGGGGAGGCAGATTGATATACATTTCGCTGGAATCTGTAAATGCATAAGGCTGAGGAATTAAGGCTGTAAGAATGGTGGCACTCGCACTTGAAATCACACTATGCCCGCTGGTATATTCAGGAAATGGAGGTGTTTCAATATAGGATTTCCATTGTGGAGAAATCAATCGGTTGATATAGGTTTCTGGCCTGAGCGCATTGGATTGATATTTTTCAATCCAGCAACTTAAAAATGCCTCATAAATGGAAATTGAAAGCAGGGTAAAAACCTCTGCCGTTTTATATTCATCCATGTTTTTGTTTTTTATTGCCTGAGCGGCAATTCTTATCCAATGTCCGCAAGGACTAACTTTATGGATAAAATAATTGACATGGCCGTCGGACTTTAAAATATTGGGGTTATTATCCCAATACCAGGCAATCAGACGTTTAGAAGTATCCAAATTGATAGATTGTTTGTAAAGGGCCATCGCATTTTTGTAATACTGAGAATTTTTATCCTCGCTATATTTAACATTGGGAATGGCTTTTACCATATTGATGCTATCAAAAACAAATGACCTCATCAACGGCCAGTTGGGCTCCAGGGCATTTGCATATCCTGGGCCTGTTGGAATCCATGCACCAGCTGTGTCTGTTAAAACATACCGGGAAAGTGTTCGGGTGAAGTCATAATTGTCTTTTTTCATCCAAACGATCACCTCCTGGGCAACAGTTTGTGCATATTCAATGGAATGTTTTAAAAGAGTCGTGTCGTTTTTGTGGAGTTTAAGCCATTTTAAACTTTCAGATTTTTCAAAATCGGTAAACATATATTCGCTGTAAACCAACTTTTTACCTACAGTTGTAAAGGCGAATAGGGCGGATAATGAATAATCAATTTTTGTTTTCGGATTCGATATTCCATCAAATTGATTTAGACGATTACCAAGGGATAAAATTCTTTTATCACTCTTGCAAAGAATTTCGTAGGCAGCAATATTGGGATATACTTTCACTCTGCTTGCGACAGCCGGGGTGAACAAATCTTCCATAATGATGTCCACAAGTTTCAGATTGCACCTAACCAGGTAATTTCCTTTTCCAGCTTTCGCTCCGAATGATATAATGAGAAAACCCAAAAAAACAGGAAGACTTTTAATCATGATTTTTAATAGTATTGTACAATATTGACGAAATATTTCTTAAAATCATGCAACTTCATCCAAGGTTTTTTTCAACGCAAAAAGGTTGCTCCAATTTTGATTGAAGCAACCTTTTTGCTAATTATTTCGATATTATTTGTTGACTACAATTCTATTAACTGAAGTTTTTCCTCCAGCTATTATCTTAACAAGATAAATCCCATTTTCAACACCAGAAATGTCGACTTTATTGTTGGAAACGGTACTTGATTTAGATAAAACAACCCTTCCTAGTAAATCCGAAACTTCGATGGTTGCTTTTTCATTTTGGATATTTGAAACTTCAAAAACACCAGAATTTGGATTAGGAGAAATAGAAACCGAATTTCCATTGTTTAACTCTTTGGTATTTGTCAATGTTCCAAAAGCCACATCAGCAATATAATAAATTTTTTCTCCTGCCGTTGCACCAGTCACGCCAAAATTTGGAAATAGAGAAAGCTTGTTGTATGGAAATGAATAGTTGATCGCAGATGTTCCTGGAGAGTGGTTCGCAAAATTAAAATTTAAAACTTCCCATGCATTTGCCGTTGTGTTGGTTACATCGGTTTCAACAGATTGAGTTGGGTCAGCTTTGTTTTCCGCTTTTAATTTAAAAACAGTTCCCGCGTTTGGAGCATAAACCAAAACCTGCATTTGGTTACTGTTTGTAGAAAAAGGAATATTAGTTGGAAAACCTGCTGAAGTACCAAGTGTGGTTCCAGCCCATAATTCCGCAGCATTGGTTTTAGTTATTTTTAAGGATAACCAGGCAGGATTGGTTGGATTCGGAGCTAGTGTTGAATAGGTACCTCCAAAATCAGTTGTACTTAAATTGGTAGTTAAAGAATCTTGCCATGAAATCGGCAATTTGATTTGAAGCTTTTGAGGACCCAAAGGACCGCAGGCACCACATTTTCCCCAACAATTTACTGGCAAGACTGTTGCGGCTGAGAAGATCAGGGAACGATTTGTAAAACCTGAACTGGTTATGGTGCAAGGACTTCCTGGAGTTAGGTTTTCTTGTCCAACCCATCCATCAACAGTAAACTTGTACTCGATAGAACCAGCTGGCAATGGAATGGTTAATTCCCAGATGCTATCATTGTTTGCATCTGTCATCGGATTACATAAACCACACCAACCGTTAAAAGTGCCATTTACATACGCTGCTGTAAAGGGAATATTGTACCCCCTCATATCAACTTTAAATGTAACATCAACTTGAGCGAAGGATGACCCTGAAATGAGAATCAAACAGATAAGTAGAATTTTTTTCATTTGATTAATTTTTATGCCTTTTAAACAAGGCAATTTCGGTAATTATTATTATGTTTAAAGAGGTGGGTGCATGTCCCAACTAATCAATAATTCTCTATTTTTTTTAAATGTTGCTAACTTGAACTCTTAAGCCTTTTTCTCATTTAATGATGAAGGTTTTCACAAGGATATCTTTTCCTGTTTTTCCATGGTAATGATAAATACCTGGCTTCAGGTTTGTAGTTTCTATTAATTGGGCACCATTTTCATTTGAAAGAACTTTTTCAAACACCGTTTTTCCTACTGAATTGGTAATCACAATGGAAGTTTCTTTTCCATTATTTCCATTGGTTTTAACCTGAAAAGTTCCTGAGTTTGGATTGGGGAAAAGGGATACGTCACCAACATTTATAGTTTCATTGGTTTTTGTAAATGTTCCAAAAACAACATCATCCAAATAAAAGATTTGTTGCCCGGCATTTGCACCGGTCACACCGAAGTTAAAAAATATCACAAGCTTGTTGTGAACATTGGCATAATTAATTGGAGGCGTCCCAGGCGAATTTTGGGCAAAATCAAAAGTTAGATTTTCCCATTGATTAGCAACGGTAGAAAGTTGGTCTGTTTCAACATTTACTCCTCCGCCAGCAATATTTTCTACTTTCAGCCTCACTTTAAGTCCTGCTGCCGGGCAATAAACCTTTGCAGATAAAAACCTGTTCACAGCCGTAAGTGGCATTGGTGCAAGCAACCCCATGTCGGTACCTAAGACTGTACCAGCAAAAATCAAGCTTTCTACCTGTCTTGTTATTTTTAAAACCAGATTTGATGCATTTGTAGGATCTGGTGCCAGTTCCGAAAGATTTCCAGCAAAATCTATGGTGGTATAATCCACATTGGCAGAATCATTCCATGTAATTGGAAGATTGATTTTTGTTTTTACAACTCCTTGTGCTAAAACAAGATTGGTCATATTGCAAAGGCAAAACAACCCAATAATTATGGTTTTAATTTTCATTGGTTAGGTTTCTCTGTTTATCTTTTTAGGAACTGATTTGAGATTATCCCTTTGAGAGGAAATATTTATTAATTACTAATCAACAAAATTCGTCTGTCAAGAAAATAAATACGAAAAAGTACAGCCAGAAATCAGCAACAATTTGTTTATCAACTCGTTGCTTCTAAGGGCTTTTAAAGCTCTGTGGATGTAATTCATCACCACCTGATAGCTTAAATTCATTGCATTGCAAATTTCTTCATAGGTTAATTCCAAAAAGAAGCGCATGTAAATAACCTCCCTTTCTCTTGGTGTTAAGTTTGAAATTGCTTTTTTTATTTGGACGGCATTGTGGCTTTTGACTTCTTTCTTTTCAAACAGGTCACCTATCTCCAAACCAAGGTAGTCTGTATCTCCCTCGATTGGAATAATATTATTGCCAATATGTTTGCTATTTAAAGACCGTATAATTTCTCTTTTGAGCCATTTCATCAGATAGAATCTGACCGACTGAACTTCTTTTAATTTGGTTCTTTTGTTCCATAAGTCAAAAAACATTTCCTGGACGCAATCCTGCGCAATTCCTTTGTCCTTTGCCAGTTTCAATCCATATCTGTAAAGAACCTGATAATGTCTGGTGTACAACTTTTCTAAGGCTGATTCATCGCCATTTCTTATCAACAACCACAAGGCTGGATCAGTAACTTCGACTCTTAAATCAGAAACCAAATTTTTAAAAATTTAACTGTATAGTGAACATTGCCCCAAATAAAACAAGGAAGAATCCTGCCTAATAATAAGCAAAATAACTTAGAAAAAACAGAGTCGCATTATTTTTTTTTTAAACCTGGAATTCCCGTTTCAGTAAACAACAAAAAAAATGGCATCTTGTTTTGTGATTTTGCCATTTCATACCAAAGGATAATTATAAAAATAGGTTTTCAATTTTGGCATAAAAAAAGCCCCAACGTAGTTGAGGCCTTTTAATAGAAAACCTAATTTACTAACTAATACAAAATTTTAATATCTGTAATGATCTGCTTTGAAAGGTCCTGCAGTATTTACTCCAATGTAATCAGCTTGGTCATTCGAAAGAATTTCAAGTTCTGCCCCTACCTTTTCAAGATGTAAAGCCGCTACCTTTTCATCCAAATGCTTAGGTAAAACATAAACTTTATTTTCGTATGAACCTGTATTGGTCCATAATTCAAGTTGGGCCAAGGTTTGGTTGGTGAATGAATTTGACATTACAAAAGATGGGTGACCCATCGCACAACCAAGATTTACCAATCGGCCTTCTGCCAACACAATGATATTTCTACCATCAATAGTGTACATATCAACCTGTGGTTTAATTTCAACTTTAGAACCACCATGTGTTCCATTTAACCAAGCCATATCGATTTCAGTATCAAAGTGACCGATATTGCAAACAATGGCTTTGTCTTTCATTGATTGAAAATGACGGTCAACTATAATATTTTTGTTTCCAGTTGCAGTAACGAAAATGTCTGCAATTTTTGCTGCATTGTCCATTTTCATAACCTGATAACCTTCCATTGCAGCTTGAAGAGCACAAATCGGGTCAATTTCTGTAATGATTACTCTTGCACCAGCAGAAGCCAAAGAACGTGCAGAACCTTTTCCAACATCACCAAACCCTGCAACAACTGCTACTTTTCCAGCAATCATTACATCGGTTGCTCGTCTGATAGCATCTACGCAAGACTCTTTGCAGCCATATAAGTTATCAAACTTTGACTTGGTTACAGAATCATTGACATTGATGGCAGGCATTGGCAAAGTGCCATTTTTCATTCTTTCATAAAGTCTTAAAACTCCGGTTGTAGTTTCCTCAGAAAGACCTTTGATGTTGTGAACCAACTCTGGATAATTATCCAAAACCATATTGGTAAGGTCACCACCATCATCAAGAATCATATTCAATGGCTGGCGATCGTCGCCAAAAAATAATGTTTGCTCAATACACCAGTCAAATTCTTCTGCATTTTGCCCTTTCCAGGCATATACAGAAATACCTGCGGCAGCAATTGCAGCAGCGGCATGGTCCTGAGTTGAAAATATGTTGCATGACGACCATGTAACCTCGGCTCCAAGAGCAACCAATGTTTCGATCAATACTGCAGTTTGAATAGTCATGTGAAGACAGCCGGCAACACGAGCACCTTTTAAAGGTTGTGTTGGACCATATTCTTTTCTTAAAGCCATTAGACCCGGCATTTCTGCCTCAGCCAAGGTGATCTCTCTTCTTCCCCAAGCAGCCAAAGACATATCTTTGACTTTATACTTTACAAATGTTTCTACCATGTAGGTTGCTAAATTTTTTCGCAAAATTAAATAAAATCTTACGTTAACTCAAAATACAAGCCTAATTTTTTTTGAAAGTTAAGGACTTTTTTTTGAGAATAATCCTACGTAAAAGCTTTATCAAAGAAACTATTCTTTGCTGAAATCCATGGAAACAATCTGACTATTAGTACCTTCCTGCCAATAGATTGAAATTCTGAAATCTCCCCCAGCCGTTTTCAGTTTGCAGATTAAATATTGTTTTCCGTCCTTTGATTGTCCTTGAAATAGTTGATTTAGTTCTGAAGGAGCATTGCTTTTAAAAAATTCTGATAGCTTCGATTCTGCTTCTTTTTGAGAAACCATTTTGGCCTCACCTTCAAAACCAAGTTGGATTTTTTCACCCATTAATTGGCTTAATTTTTGAGAATTGCCTAGTTTTAGACTCAGTTTTGTTCGTTCAAGAATGCCATTGCCTTGGCTGAAACCAAGCATTGAACCAAAATAGAATAGGAATAGAATAGATTTTAATTTCACTATCTTACAAATAGATTCGAAAAATAAGAAAACCATTTTCTTTCTTCAAAAAAATATGAAAAAAATAATATTAGTAATCTTAGATGGTTGGGGAATAGCAACCAATAGTTCTGTTTCAGCAATTGAGAAGGCCAAAACCCCGGTTTTTGACAAATTGATGGCCACCTGTTTACATTCTAAACTGGAGGCCTCAGGTTTAGCGGTTGGTTTACCAGAAGGTCAAATGGGAAATTCAGAAGTAGGACATATGAATATTGGGGCAGGCAGGGTGGTTTATCAGGATTTGGTAAAAATAAATCTTGAAGCGGAAAATGGTGGTCTTGCAAAGCAACCTGTTTTGAATCAGGCTCTTGAGTATGCCAAACAGAACAAGAAAAAAATCCATTTGATGGGCCTGGTTTCCGATGGTGGTGTGCATGCACACATTAACCATGTAAAAGCACTATGCACCTGGGCAAAAGAAAATGATTGGCAGGATTTATTCATTCATGCCTTTACCGATGGCCGGGATACAGACCCAAAATCGGGAAAGGAATTTATTTCAGGTTTAATATCTCATACCAATCAAACTACCGGCAAAGTTGTTTCTGTTATTGGCCGATATTATGCGATGGATAGAGATAAACGGTGGGAGAGGGTTAAATTGGCATATGATTGTCTGGTTCATGGAAAAGGGAAAGCAGTCAAAAGTTTTGAAGAAGGCATCGAAGATTCCTATGAAAATGGAGTGACTGATGAGTTCATATTGCCATTGATTTTAGAAAATTTTGAAGAAAGGGGTAGGATAGAAGAAGGTGATGTAGTGATTAATTTTAATTTCAGAACGGATAGAGGTAGGCAGATTACCGAAGTTTTAACGCAAAAGGAAATTTCTGAATTTGGCATGAAACCTTTGAATATTAACTACATAACCTTTACCCGATATGACGAATCATATCAAAATGTAGGTGTTTTATATGAAAAGGATAATTTGTCAAATACGTTGGGTGAGACGATTTCAAAAGCAGGCCTTTCTCAAATTAGAATTGCGGAGACTGAAAAGTATCCCCATGTTACTTTCTTTTTTAACGGAGGGCGAGAAGAGCCGTTTGCAGGAGAAAAAAGGATGCTATGTCCTTCACCTAAAGTGGCAACTTATGATTTGCAACCAGAAATGGCTGCCAACGAGATAGTTAATGCAATTGTCCCTGAGTTGAACAAGGCAGAAGCTTCATTTGTATGCTTAAATTTTGCAAATCCCGATATGGTTGGACATACGGGCAATTTTGAGGCTGTGGTTAAAGCCTGCGAAACTGTCGATGCTTGCCTTGGGAAAATTCTTGATACCGCACGAAAAAGTGGATACGGGGTTCTTGTAATAGCAGATCATGGAAATGCGGACTATATGATAAACCCTGACGGAACTCCTAACACTGCCCACTCAACGGCTTTGGTTCCATGTATTTTTGCAGCAGATGGCTTTGAACTTACTTCTGGGAACGAGGTGAAAAATGGAAAATTAGGTGATTTAGCGCCTACAATATTGCATTATCTGGGTATTCAAATACCCATTGAAATGACTGGTAAATCGCTTTTTTGAAATGTTTCATGGGGAATATCTTGCTAAACACAGGACAATTCAACAAAAATATTGACATAGAAAAAATCTTCATATATTTGCATAACATTACAATGTAGAATTTACAGTAATATTATGAACAACGGCAATACGATAGAAAACGCACTGCTCTCAGTTTTTGCTTATCCAGGCGTTTGTGTTAGATATGTTTTTTATGGTACGAAAAGACCTTTTAAGGCATTACTTGAAGACGGGTTGGACATTAATGCTTTTGCTTTCTTGTGGTTGGCTGGGATGACATTTACCTGGACAACTATTTTAAATAAATTTTAAATCGATTATATAAACCAAGAATAGAAGTCAGGCCCTGGGCCTGACTTTTTTTTTGGTTTTTTTCTGATTTTTATCAGCGTTTTTCCGATTTAACCTCAGTTTAACCCAATCATTCTATTCATTTATTTGATTTTAAATCAATAGAAAATTATGATCAAGGAAGTTACAGGCGATATTTTGTTTACAAAAGCTGAGGCCATAGCTCAAGGAGTGGCCCCGTTTGACCATTTTGAAAATGGACTTGCATTAAGTTTAAGAGAAGAATGGCCTTCTATGGCAAAGGATTTTAAACATTATTGTCATTTAAATAATCCAGAACCTGGAACAGCCTGGGTTTGGTCAGGGGTTGGGGGTAGAAGGATAGTTAACTTATTAACACAATTTGCTCCGGAAGGCCAAAAACATTCCGGTCATCAAGGTAAAGCAACCATTTCAAATGTTAGTCATTCTCTTAAGGAACTTAGAAAGATTATTACATCAGAACAATTAAGATCAATTGCAATTCCAAAACTTGGAACTGGAGTTGGAGGGTTAGAGTGGTCAGAAGTAAAGCCTTTGATTGAACAACATTTGGCGGATTGCGGTGCAGATATTTTTGTCTACAGCAATTATAGAAAAGGAGAGAAAGCAGATGAGTTTTAATTTCTGTTTTAAACCAAAAAGCCAGTTTAATGAAACCAAGCTGGCCTTTTGGTTTTTTACAATCCTTGACTGAAAGACTTTTTCATTCAATTCAAAGTAAACCAGATTGCTTTCCATTGATATTTAAAGGGATGAAAGAATCTCCTGAAAGCAGGCTTATTTTTGATAATTCTTCAGATTTGCCCTTTGAGCCAATTACTTTTAAGGAAGCAACGCCGGCATTTTCTGCTTTTATATTGACGGTGAAATATCCCGTCCCTGGATTTGGGAACAGCCCAGATTCTTTATCCCAGAATAGTCATTAGGAATTCCCTGTCTGCCGACAGGCAGGTATTCTTATGCTAAACTGCTTCAAATCAGAAACTTCGTCACCTTTTCTTGTTTATCAGTAGCGCTGCTATGAATTTAGAATAAAAGGTGATGATTTTTTGCTTTTTAGCCTTTCATAACGAACTCCTAATAACCAATCTGGGTTTATCTTTTCTCTTGGTATTAACAACATCATTTGTTTTTAAAATTGTTAAATCATCTGTTTGAACCGTATAAACAGAATCCTGAGTGGCGGGAGCAATTTTGATTCCGGAAACAAACAAATGTTGAATTTCCCGGGGACTGGTTACTCCAGGAAAATCGGAAGGAAAGACAGTAGATGATTACTAAATTTCCTAATGATTATTCCAGGTTAAAAAAAACGGGCATTCTATACCCCCGCTCCGTATTCGAAATGGGATCTGATTAAAGCAAAAACCCTCTTTTCAGTAAAAAAAGAGGGTTTTTGGAATATGGAAAAAATAGAAAGTTAGATTTATTCTTTCTGAACCATTAAGGTTCTGTTTTCAACAACTTTTCCAGACCTAAACCTTAAATTATAAACGCCGTGTGGAAATCTGGAAACATCAAATCTTTGCCTGAAAGCTCCAGGTTGAGGCTGTTCTAGTTTAAAATCAATCATATTTTGGCCTATGGAATTGACCAATTTTAACTCAAAAGGATCGGTAGTTGGGAGATTCAGGTCAATATTTAAATCTGATTTCGCAGGATTGGGAAAAAGTGAAATAATGGCCGGGACGGAATCAGTAGAGAGACATTGGTTGTTGTCATTTGGACTTATTTCCTTAGCAGGATTTGGCAAGCTTACCGTTGCACATATATAAGGCACATTTTGAGACCATTGGGATAAAATTGACGACTTAAAATTGTACGTTGTAAATGCCCCGGGAAATAAAATGCCAGACCATGTTTCCTTTAGGTTTACCAAATTCCCAAGTTGAACAGATATGTCAAAACTTCTTAAAGCAACATTACTTTGGTTTTCTACTTCTACCGCAATTGAAGTTTTTTCAACCCCTTGTCCCACAAATAGCTTCCGAAGCTTTAATCCTTCAAGAGGATTGGTAATAACATTTACTACTTTAACAACCTCAGTAGAACAGATTGTTCCCGTTCTTACGGCAGTTAGACGAACCAAATAAGTCCCTTCTTTTTCATAGAAATGGGGAGGCGGATTTCCGGAAGTACTGCTTGTGGAATCTCCGAAGTCCCAGACATAATCATAGCTTGGATTTACTTCAGGAACCTGACTGAAAGTAACTTTATACGGTGGTTCAGCAAATGTGGTTGTGGAAATGGTAAAGTCTGCTTTCGCTGAATCCAGAACCAGAAAATCATCAGTCCTTATAATTTCATCAAAGCAACCACTTTTTGATGTCACGGCCAATCTCACATCATAAATCCCTTTTTGGTCAAATTCAACAATTGGATTTCTTATGTTGTAGTTTAATCCACCGATGGACCAGTTCCATGAAATTATTGAATCCAACCCAACATCAGATTTATCGGAAAACCGGAAAGGTGTACCAATGCAACCCGTTTCTATCCTATAGTTGGCAGCCAGTTTACTGCCTATCACAAACGATAATGTGTAGGTATTTGGGCAATCTTCTTCCGTCCGGACAGTCAGTTTAACTGTTTTGGTGCCTTCTGTTTCATTATAGAATATTTGTCCCGGATCCCTTTGGGTTGATGTTTGACCAATCAGATTTCCAAATTCCCAAAAATAACTTGTAATGCCGTTTGGAATTCCATTGGCAGTGGAGAGATTCGTAAAAGTAACTGGCTCATCCTTACAAGCTTTATCAAATTTAAATTCCGCTTTTGGGGCTCTTTTAGCAACAAAAAGTATAGAGTCTTTTGAATCGCATCCATTTTCCGTTGTTATTTTTAAAGATACCGAAAAGGAGCCTGAAGCATTGAATGTTTTTACAGGGGTTCTGATTGTGTCTGATGTTCCATCCCCAAAGTTCCATTTATAGGTCAGGTTTTCAGATGAATTCAAACTTGTAGAAAAGTTAATTGGCAAGCCCTGGCAGAACAATGGGGCCTGGGTATTAATTGCGAATGAAGGCCTTGTATTTACATTTATTACTTTAGTAAATGAGTTGGTACATCCACCATTATGAGCTACCAATAAAACTGTAAATGAATTTGTGGAGGTAAATGTGTTGTTAAAACTGTTCAGACCGGTAACATTTACATTGTCAATATACCAGTTTAGGGAGTCTACTGCAGCTCCTGAAATCTGGGCAGTAAAAGTAACGGCTTCATTGAGGCAAGGCTTCGTATTGGTAAAAGAAACCAATGGCCCAATCGATCCTACCTGGAAGGTTTTTGAAATGGTGCTATCACATTGGCTTTGGCCTTTTATAGTCAATGTTGCAGAATAGCTTCCCGTTTGAGTGAACAAAAATTTTGGATTTTGCCTTGATGTGGTAAAAAGAGAGATGTTATCTTTCTTAATTTCCCAATTTCTGAAAATGATAGGATCATTTGTTGTCTGGCTTAAATCCGTAAATTGGATGGAGTCGTTTGTGCAAATGAGGGTTGAGTTGCCAAAGCTAAAGTCGGGTCTAGGTTTGTCAGCTACAGCGATATTTTTGATAATTTCATTTATGCATCCGCCTTCTTCTTTCACTGTAAGCTTTACATTGTAGGAACCAGCAATCGGAAAAGTATAATTTGGATTTTGAAGTATTGAACTATCACCGAGATTAGATGTGTCTCCAAAACTCCATTGCCAGGAAGTAATGTTTGTAAAAGTTCCTGGTATAGAGCCATCTAAAAATGAAATGGGTTCACCTTTGCATCGATTTCCCGGCACAGTGAATAATGCTTCAACCAGGTTTTTAACCGTAACAGAGTCAAAACCAGTGACAAGGTTGCCAAAAGGGTCATATCCATTGGAAGAAATATAATACTTCCCATCTTCCCCAAAAGATTGAAGACTGACCGTGTCACCTTCAGCAACAGGTTTGGCTGCAGAACAAGGATTTTTAAACCTGATTCGGTAAAGATTGCCATTGTCAAATCCTAATCCAAAAAACAGGTTTTCTGAAAGGGTATTTTTATAAATTTGAAATGCAAATACCCTGGTCAGACCGGAAACAGAAGTAGTCCCGGATTGAAAGTTACCCAAACTGTCCAGTTTTGGTGTATTTGATAATGAGTTGCCAAAACTAAACCTGAAAAGATTGTTCACATTGGTTTGGGTTTTTGTAGCAAAAAGAAAGAATTCATTTCCGTCTTTAATTGCTTGAACTCCAATTGCATAAATCATTCGGTGGGTTTTTATGATTGGGTCATTTTCCAAACCTTTTGTAAAGGTTAGCTGATAAATAGAATCCTGAGATTGGTCTGTTAAGAAAGCATGCCAGATATTACAATCCTGAATCATGCTCACTTTGTAAATATTGATAGCTCCCGGAATATCAATTGAGGTCGGCGAAGGTATGTTTCTGTATCCAGATCCAAAATTCAGGATGGTTAGGTTTCCAGACGTCTGGTTCGAAATGATGGCATATTTGTTGTTTCCATCTTCAAATAGGTCTATTCCTCTCGATTTACTAATAAATCCAGGCAAACTGATTACCGTAAAACTTGGGTCATTTTTTGTTATATCTGGCCCAAAATTCAGCCTGACAACACTTTCTCCAGTGAGATAAATACAAAGCGCAAACCAATCATTTCCTTCTTTAAAGAATTTGAAATCATGTAGACTTCCAAAAGCAGCACCTCCACCAGGAAGTGTTAATTGAACTGGTGCAGAAGGTTGAAGATTCGGTTGTTCCCCAATTTTTATCCTTGTCATACCATTGGGATTGGCAACAAAAGCATAATAAATATTGTTTTGTTGAACAATCTGAACTCCACCAGCACCTGCGGCATTTGTGAGGAAAGGTGTTCCCATTACCTCTGGCAATAGTTTAAAATCACCGGTACAAAAATCCCATTTCACATCCCTCAGGTTAGAAACTCCTGTAGAGGCCGTGTATTTGTTATTGAAACAAAGTTCCTGAGGGTGATTTAATGGCATATTATTGCATTTTTTGATCAGGTTTTGCGAGCCAAGTAAAACAGAATCAACCCTTTGGGTAGTGGCCCCGTATGAGGTTTCACTCGTAATTGTTATATAATATTTCCCGGAGGTTCCATAGGTTGTTGTTGCATTTCCACCAATGCTTTGACTAACAAATGGATTGGAAGCAGGGCATTGGTTTGGAAATTTGATTTTGTATACTGTTCCCTGGGTATTAATCGTAAGTCCAAATACCTCGGTACCATCCTGAAGGAAAGACATAGGTCCGACAGTACCAACAATTCCAAAATTGCCTAGTGGTGAAACATTGTCAATGCTTTGATTTACTCCATTTGAAAAACGGATCCGAATTAAATTTCCTGTGCTTGTGTTTATTAACCCATACCATTTTCCCAGGTCCTGAAGTAGCGTTATTCCCCTTAGGTTATCAAAAGCATTTGCTGAAGGCAAACCTGCAGTAACCTCTGATGTAATTGAAACCACGGTTGGGGTATTGTTCAAAGAGTTTCCAAAGCTTAATCTATACAATTGGCTTTTTCCGAGAACCAAGGCAAACCATTTGTCACAATTTCTGATTACGGAAGCATTAACAAAGCCATTTGAATTTTGTAAAACCGGATGATTTAAAAAGGAAACAGAAGGCGTATCCAGAATTGAATTTTTAAATCTTAGCCTGACCAGATTATTTGTGGCAGCGTTCACATTGTTATTGGTAACCAATATATAGGTGGTATCCTTATCTTTAAAAATCTGAGCTGAAGACGGTGTTACAAATGTTCCTGTGGGTACCGGTATTTCTGTGACTATGGGTGAATTGTTATCAATTGAAGCACCAAAACGGATTCTCCACAATTTTGCATCTCCATTAGAAGCAATTCCATACCAAACGGTATCTTCCTGGTAAAACCGGATAAAGGCGGGATTGGGAAACCGATTTTGAAGTGAACCAAGACCTGTAGCAAAATTTTGGACATCGTTGTTTAATGTTGAGCCAAAATTACTTTTGAAAAAGCAGGTGGCATTTGAAGCCGTAGGAGCAGGAATAAATCCAATCCACTTTCCGTTGTCTTTTATAGGTATGATTTGGTTTGCATTTTGAATGGGTGATATCCCTGTTTGTTGAGATTGAAGAACCGGGTTTAAAGCCAAAAAAAAAAAAAAAAAATCTATTCTTGTTTCCCTTACCAGTTGAGTTTGATTATTGACATTTAAGGTATCAAAATTCCCTGATGCGGATGCCTGTTTTGTGTATGTAACAATAGGGCAAGGAGGATAAATGGGAAGCTGTTTGGAAACCGATGAAGTGCAGCTTTGGTTTGTCGATATCCTGAGTTGAACTTCATATTGCCCAATTGAAGCATAGGTATGTGTTGGGTTTTTTAGGTTGGAGGTATTATTCACTCCACTTGCTGGTTCTCCAAAAATCCAATCATTTTGGGTGATGGTCTGGCTCATGGCAGAACTGGAATTTAAAAATGGGATGGGTTGATTGGGAAAAGTAGCAGAAGGAAATGAAAAGTCTGCCTTTGGAATTGGGTATATTCGTACTGGGGTGGAAACCAGACTTGTACAACCATTGGTGGTAATTCCCCTAAGGCTAACATTGTAAAGTCCAGAATCAGGGTAGGTATAAGTTACCAATGGTGCCCCACTTGTACTTGTATTGCCGGAACCACCTGATGGATTCCCAAAATTCCATAAGAAAGAAGCAGCTCCTGGATTTGGCGTGCTGTTTTCAAATTGAGTAATCTCGCCTTTGCAAATTTTGCTTACAGAAAAAATAATATCAGCTCCAGGTTTTGGAGTTACGGTTTTGGAAACAGGCGTGCCACAACCACTACTATCCGAGGCTACCAATGAAACCTGTGTAGGTTGGTTGCCAAAACTAAATGGATAGTAAGCTTTGGCATCTTTCGAAAATACGATTTGGCCATTTCCAAAATTCCATTTCCATCGCTTGGCTAGATTTGATGGTGATGAACCATCTGAAAAAAGAACAGAATCTTTCGTGCAAATTTGAACCGGAACTGTAAAGTCAGAAACAATAGCAGCACTTGGGTTTGGAAATATTTTGATAAGCCTGGTGATGGAATTTACGCCACAACCATCTGACGATCTGACTCTTAAAGTAACCGGATAGTTTCCTTGAACAGGGAAATTTCTGGATGGGTTGACCAATGTAGAGCCTCCACCAATTGGAAATGTCCAGAAGTAGGAATAAGTGCCTGCTGGTGTTACAGTTGGGTAGAATTTAGTTTGGGCCGATGGACATTGCTCATCTGCAACAAAATCTGCAAATGGAACTTGTGCATTTTGTGCAGTTCCACTTTTTACGACCACAGTATCTCCACCTTGAATTGTATTTCCATTTTGATCTTTTACAAAGTAATTTATAAAGTACTTTCCAGGTTGAGTCCAGGAAATGGAAGGTGGATTGTATCCGGTAGGAACTGAGGTAAAGGAACAATTGACAATGGGAAAAGCTATTTTCCCAATAAAGCCTGAAGCCCCGCTGAATATAAAAAACGGGTTTTTTGCATTGGTATATAGCACCTCACTAACCCCATATGCTAAACCTGGAATTCCGGCAATAGAAAGTATGACTCCAGGTGAGTTGGTTTTATAAGAGCTACCAAAATTCAGAATTCCAAGGCCGCCAACACTTCCGCCAAGCATTACAATTAAGCTTCTACCTCCCTCCTGAACAGCAGCCATACATCCGGGGTTGCCAGAAAAAGTTGGGGTATAATTAAAGGAAACTATCTCAGGAGTTGAGTTTCCATAGCTACCACCAAAATTTACTTTTTGAATTTTCCCTGCATTATCACCCATAAACAGGTATTTTCCAGAGCAATCCTCGGCTATGGTCATGCCTAAATAAGAGGCTGAGGGTACTGGAATTGCCCCTACCACCGGGGTTGATGAAAGTGAATTTCCAAAATTTAATGTGACCAGACTTGTCGGAGTTCCTCCTGAAATTCCAAACCCATACCATGTATTTCCTTCCTTTACCAGTTTTATTCCATACGCATTATTTAGAAGTGGAACCGGAATCATGTCTGAAATCGGAGGAGAATCAATGCCATCAATGAAAGTAAACCGCACAATTTGGTTGGCTCCCCTATTGACAGAAAATCCATAGAAAATATTGTTGTGTTTCTGTATTTCAATTCCGGAAGGGGTAGAAAGGTTTCCTCCAGGATTTCCAAGGTTTAAGGGTGTAGGATTTGAATTGGCGTTTGTATCAAAATTAAATCTTACCAATGCACTGGTTGAATTGGAAACCGAAAAACCATAAAACTTCCCGGCATTTTGGACCATTTTGAAGCCATATAACTGAACGCCGCTCAAGCCAGTTACTGGAATTTGGGTTGATGTTGCTCCACTTCTGAAAAGGTCGCCACCGCAATAATCCCACTCATAGGTAAAATTTTCAGGACCTTGATTTACCCCTCTTACAACCTGACCCTGGCATACAGTATCAGGAAAAAAAACAGGAAAATTGGTGCAATTCTGACCGAAAGAAAGTATTGAACTACAAATAGAAATCAACAATCCCAAACAGGATTTTCGTATAAATAGGGTCATAAGACAATTTAAATAATTTCAAACATAAGTAGGTAATTATCAATACTCCAAAGGCCAAACTTGTGGAACCTTCAGGATGTTTGTAAGGTTTGAAATTAAGAAATGGGTTTTCTCCCTGATTTATTGGATTTGTAAAAACAGGTATTAATAGGTGGATATTTAATCAACTATTAATCAGGAGCTTATTCCAATATTCTTTAATTTGGATGAAAGAGTAGGGGTGTAGTAAAAGTTGACAACATGAACACCAAATTCATCTTCTTTCAGGAGTCAGATTAAATCAAAGCGATTTGAAAATTCCAATGTTCAAACCGCTTTTTACAAATTCTTATTCGTAACGAAGGCTTTCAATCGGGCTTGCTTGTGCCGCTTTTCTGGCTGGAAAAATCCCAAAAATCAGACCAATTGTAATGGCAACTCCAAAAGAAAGCATTACAGAAAACGGGGATATTATGGTTTGAATACCAGCCAATTTCTCAATGCTGAAACAGATTCCCACACCCATTGCGATACCAACCAAACCTCCGGAAAAACTAATGGCAACCGCTTCTGAAATGAACTGAAAAATAATATCACTTTTTTGGGCCCCAATGGCAAGCCTGAGACCAATTTCCTTAATCCTTTCCAAAACCGATGCCAGCATAATATTCATTATTCCAATGCCACCTACCAAAAGGGATATGGATGCAATTATCCCCAAAACAATATTGAAAAGTTTTTTGGTTTTTTGTTCCTGCTTTAGCAATAACTCGGGAACAACAATTTCATAGTCAGGGACTTCATTATGTCTTCTTCTTAAAATTCTTCCAATTTGTTCAACTGAGGGCTCTATATATTTACTCTCAGAAATATTGACAACCAACCTATCAAGCTGGTGGTAGTTGTCGATGGTTTTCTTTTTTTGGTCTTCATCAAAGTCATTGTGTTTCATGCTTGCAGGAGTGATTAATCCTCTGTTGGTATATCTCAACAGCATGGTTTTGACTGGCGTGTACACATCCGAATTGTAATCTCTGATGGATAGTTTCTCCACAGCCTTTTCAGAAAGATTTCCACCCTCAAGTACTCCAACGACAGTTAGCCATATTTGGCCACATTTGATTTGCTGTCCTATTGGATTTACTTTAGAAAAATACTTGGTCTTTACTTGTTTGCCAATAATGCAAACGGCATCTGCATTTTGCAATTGGTTGGATGTGAAATATTTACCTTCTCCAATTTTTACACCTGCAATATCAAAAAAGTGATTGTTTACCCCAATCAGTCTCCCCGATTTTCGTAAGCCCTCCCGCATTACCGCGGTTTTAACTTCTATTTCCGGGCTAACGAAATTTACATTTTCAACTGTTTCATTGATATTTTCCATGTCCAGCAAGTTCAATCCTGGAGAAAATTTCTTACTTTCTTTGTTGTCTTTCTCTTCGTTTTTCTTTGATGGGTCAGGCGGTATTGATTTGATTATCAAATTGTTTGAACCAACTAGTTTTATTTGTTCCAGAATTTCTTTTTCAGCTCCGGCACCAATGGCCAACATTGAAATTACTGCGGCCACTCCAAAAATAATCCCCAATGATGTAAGCAGGGCCCTAAACCTATTATTGCTTAGGGCTTCCAATCCCATTTTAAAATTGATAAGAAATCTATCCATTCTTAATCAAAGTAATTATGGCGTAGAAGGTATTGGAGGCAGCCCATTCTGATTCGATTTTGGAACAAGATTTAAGGCTTGAAATTTTGCCCATCTTTCTTTCCATTTTGTATCATCTTTTGGTTTTGGGGCCGCAGATTTAGCTGTTATTTTTGAAAGGGATATGCCCGTTGTATCGGTTGGAAGGGTCAGCAAAACCAAATCTCCCTTTCTCACTCCGCCATAAACGATTCCATCCGTTTCATTTAAGGCCCCTAAATATATTTCCTGTTTGGTAAGAGAACTACCTGATTTTTTGTACACGAAAGAAAGGTTCTTTTCATTGTTTATTGCCTCTAGCGGCAGTCGCAAAACATTTGGATAACTGCCTGCATGTATTTTACAACTGGTTGTCATAGAGGGTCTTAGTTCGGCATCTTTGGTAATTACATCTATCAAAACTTCAAAAACTTTGGCATCTGAATTCGGTTTCTGTTCTCCAACATTGGCTACTTGTATCACACCACCTTCAAGTTTTTTGCCAGGTTCAGCATCCAATCCAATTTCGACGTATTGCCCAACCTTTACTTTCTGAATGTCAACTTCATTGATATAAGTAATTACCTGCATTTGGGTTAAATCCGGGAGAGTTGCCACGTTGGGGTCCCAGGAATTAACAGTGGAGCCTACTATTTTCTTGGCTCCATTCCAGTTCCTGCTGTAAATAACCATGCCTGCTTTTGGAGCCATAATGGTAAGGTTTCCCAACAAAGTTTTCAATCTTTCGAGTTTGCTTTTGGCCAGGGATAAATCAGATTGGATAATCTGAACTTTGGTTACGGCCTGTTTTACTTTGGTCTTATAGTTTTCAGATTTTACTATAAAGTTCTTGTTTGCCTTTTCCAATTCTATTTCCTTTTGTCTGATTGTGGCAGGGGCCTCAAATCTGCTTTGCTCTTTTTCCAGTTTGGCTTGTTCTACGGCAAATTTCAGGTTGTAAAGTTCATCTCTTGCTTCTCTGAGGGTAAGTGTAGTGTCAAGCCTTGCCTGATTAAATTCAGAGGTTTTTTTATCCAATTCTAATGAAACATCACCAAGTTTTGTCATGATTGGATTTTTTTCGATGGCGGCAACATATTCGCCTTCCTTAACGACGGTTCCTTCCTGAATTAAATCCTCTATTTTCAACTCTGAATAAATCCCTGCTTCTCTTAATTGGGCTCCTGGCGCAGTAATTTCGGTTTGATTTTTGGCTTTTAGTTCGCCGGTGGAGGTAACAAAGATTTCAAATTTACCTTCTTTAACTTCAGAAGTTAATTCTACAGAGTCAGAAACAGCTGCAGGCTGGAAGTATATATATCCAGGTATCAGTATTAGGCAAACCATTATGCCTATGAAAATATTCTTTTTTGACACAGTTATTGAGAAGCTGAGTTTATAACTTTCAAATCTGAATTAAATTCAATTCTAAAATGGAAAAAAAGTTATGATTGGCTGAAAAATGACAGTAATGATGATAAATTGACACTCAAAGGGTATAGCTAAGTTTTGCAGTCAATTTGCTATTCTCTTCAACTTTAAACTGAAATGAGGATTCGATTCCGGGTATCCAAATAATTCTACCTTGTTTATCTTCCAATTTTAAGGTCCTTTTTTTTGCTTCCAATGTTAATTTGTGGTGGGTGAGCAGGTCGCTCACTTTTCTTTTTTTTCCCTTAAGGCCAAAACTGAAAATTTCGTCACCTTGTTCCCAATTTCGTAGCTTACAAGGAAATTCTATTTTCGAAAAATCCACAAAGGCCACATCTTTCCTTATTTCACTAAAATTTACTTTATAGTTTTCTATGACCGATATCGTAAAGGTTTTTTCAGTGGATACTGAAAAAGTGCCGGGTTCAATTATTTCAATTTCAATGGGTTCGAATTCAATTGGCCAAAAGTTGAATTGGTTTTCTTTGATTTCAATGACCTGACCCTCTCCATTTTTCCATTGTTTGCATTCAGTTGAAAAAAGGGAATTCCACATTTCAGCCAAGGAGTCAAAGGGAAATTGGTTTCGGCTCAAAAACTCCATGAGAAAGAACTTTCCGGAAGGATGTTCTTTGATTTTTTTCCAATCAAATCCCTGAAAATCAATGTTTTTGTTAATTATGAACAATACATATAATTGATGGTAATAAACCTGGGTAGCTTCTTCATACAGTTTAATTTTTTCAGCATTTCTTTGAATTACTTCTTCGAACCCTGGCGAAATATTTTCCAGAACCGGAAGGAGTTGAAGCCTGATTTTATTCCTTTTATAATCGGTTTTTTGATTGCTGGCGTCTTCCCTCCAGGTTATTTTGTTTTGAAGTGCATAAGACTCAAGTTCCTTTTTTTTAATAAAAAGTAAAGGACGGATTAGATTTTCCTGTTTTGGTAAAATGCCTCTCATTCCTTTTAGTCCTGTTCCTCTAAGCATTTGCAAAAAAATGGTTTCTATCTGGTCATCAGCCTGATGGGCAGTACAAATTGTCTCAATTTGAAGAATTTCAGCCAGATTGGTAAACCACTCGTATCTAAGTTTTCTTGCTTCTTCCTGAACAGATTTCCCTTCAAAATGGGCTTTATCAACAGATTTCCCGTAGAAAGGAAAATTATTTTTAGCTGCCCAGTTTTTCACAAACTCTTCGTCGGCAATTGAGTCTGCTTCCCTAAGGCCAAAATTGAAATGTGCGACATTTAATTTATACCCCAGATTTTTGAGGATTGTTGCCAAAACTATAGAGTCTAATCCACCGCTAACGGCACAAATAATGGATTGGCCCTGAGAAAGAAGTTTTTCTTTTTCTATAAACTGCTGAACGCGAGAGGGTAAAGAAAGATTTTTTAAACCTGGCATGGCAGTCCAAATGTGGCGTCTTAATATTGAAGCCGCAAATCTAACTGGATCAAAAGTCCAAAAAACTGAATTGTAAGAACATGAATATTAAACAAAGTGAAAATCTTTTTGAAAGAGCCCAAAAATCTATTCCGGGCGGGGTGAACTCACCCGTAAGGGCATTTAAATCTGTGGGTGGAAATCCAATTTTTATCAGGAAAGCCAAAGGAGCATACCTGTATGACGAAGATGGAAACCGATATATTGAGATGATCAATTCTTGGGGACCAATGTTGCTTGGCCATGCCCATCCTTTGATTGAAGATGCTGTTCGTGAGGCACTTTCGGATTCACTTTCATATGGTGCTCCCACTAGAAAGGAAGTAGAAATGGCCGAATTAATTTGCCAGATGGTTCCTTCAGTTGAAAAGGTGAGGATGGTTAATTCAGGAACGGAAGCCACAATGGCAGCCATAAGAGTCGCAAGAGGATATACCGGAAAAGAAAAAATTATAAAATTTGAAGGCTGTTACCATGGACATGGAGATTCATTTCTGATAGCGGCAGGTAGTGGAGTTGCTACTTTAGGAATACCTGGAACACCGGGAGTTACTCAGGGAACAGCCAATGATACTTTGACAGCACCTTATAATGATTTGGAGCGCGTTGAGTCCTTGATGATCGCCAACAAAGGAAATGTGGCCGCGTTGATAATAGAGCCAGTCGCTGGAAATATGGGTTTGGTTTTACCAGAACCTGGATTCCTGGAAGGATTAAGAAAGCTTTGTACTGAATTTGGAGTAGTTCTAATTTTTGATGAGGTAATGACCGGTTTTCGATTGGCCAAAGGTGGCGTACAGGAAAGAATGGGCGTAATTCCTGACATGACCACGCTTGGAAAGATTATTGGCGGAGGTATGCCTGTTGGCGCATATGGAGGCAAATCGGAAATAATGGATTTTGTTGCACCGCAAGGTCCTGTGTATCAGGCTGGCACACTTTCTGGAAATCCGATTGCCATGTCTGCAGGTCTTTCCATATTAAGACATTTAAATGAGAACCCATCCGTGTATGCGCAACTTGAACATATTGGCAACACCATCGCAGCTGGTTTGAGAGATATCGATCATAAACTTGGATTGAATAACAGCATAGTTCAAATAGGCTCTATGTTTACTTACTTTTTTTCTCCCCAGCCCATCAAAAATTATGAGGATGCAAAAACATCTGATACCGTAAAATTTGGGTCATATTTCAGGAAAATGCTTGAATCAGGTATTTACCTGGCTCCTTCCCAATTCGAAAGTTTATTTGTTTCAACAGCACTAACAGAAGATTTAATAGCCCAATACCTTCGGGTACATGAAGATTCTTTAAGAGCTGTAATTTAACCAAAAAAAAAGGTCTTATTTCAGAGGCCTTTTTTTGTTTAAATTGATTTAGTCAATCTACTGTCTAAAGAATTCCACCCCTTTTGATGAACTTGAAACTGCTATCGAAATCTGTCCGATGGAACCTTCTTTTTCAATCGGATTCCAGCCATCAAAATGTTTTGGGCCTTTTTATAGGCCGTAGTAACGTTATAGATTCAGTGAATTAACTTTTGGGCTAAATCAGCGCTATCAGATTGCTGATTGTATCGGGAAAAACACCTGCAACCAAAAGCAAAGTGCCTGCCATAAAAGCGATCCATTGGTAAGAATTGCCCTTTTCTAAAACAGGTGTTTCGGAAGAAAACCAAACATTGATGATGGGTCTCAGATAATAAGTGGCCCCAACAACGCTCGACAAAATCCCTACAATGAGAAGCTGAACGAGTCCGCTTTCCATTGCGGGGGTAAACATAAAGAGTTTAGCAAAAAATCCACCCGTAAGCGGAATGCCAGCCATTGACAAATACGCGATGGTTAAGGCAAATGAGCCCATTTGGTCGGACTTTGATGCACCTTTTAACTGGTCTAGTTTTACATTTGGGTCTGTTCCAAACCAATCAGTAAGCACCGAAAAGGCCACCAAAACTGCGCATCCATAAACGAAAAGATAAAACACCAAACCATTGACTGTTTGATCATTAGGAATAACCAATAAGGCAAAAAGCAGATAACCGGTTTGTGAAATACTTGAAAAAGCCAATTGCCGTTTCACTGTTTTTTGAACCAGAGCCAATAAATTTCCAATAACAAGGGAGGCTAAAGTGGCATAATAGACGATATCCCACCAGAAAAAGGAGTAATTGTTGAGGTAGTTTCCAAAAACTCTGTAAATGGCTGCAAAACTTGCTATTTTCACCACAACAGACATAAAAAGCATTACCACATTGGGCGAACCTTCATACACATCAGGAGACCAGAAATGGAAAGGAGCAGCAGAAACTTTAAAAAGCAAACCTATTAAAATGAAAAACAGACCAAACTTGAAAAGACTTGAATCAATTTTGGCCTGACCCAAATTGGCAATGGCTTGAAAATCGAGGGAACCCGTGGCGCCATAAATCAAAGCCATACCGAAAAGAATAATGCCGGTTGCAAATGCACCCAACAACAAATATTTCAAAGAAGCTTCGTTTGATCCAGGAGATTTTTTATCTGTTCCTGCCAGGATATAAAGAGAGATTCCTAAAATTTCCAGCCCAACAAACAGCGTTATGAAGTGGGTAAATGACGTCAGCATTAAAGCGCCAACCAGAGAAAAAATAAGTACTGCCAGAAACTCAGCTGATTGAACGTAATCCTTTTTGATAAACTTTCCTGAAAGAAAAAGTATAAAAACAGAAAGGAAAAGAATCAGAGATGAAAACTTGATGGCATAGCTATCAAATGACAATTGGGTTTCGAGCCCTGAGAAGGTCAAAATATCCTGGTCCAGAAAAAGCATGGAGCCCAAACCAGCCACCAAACCCAAAACTGCAATGGTTCTGGAAAGGCCAATGTTGTTTAGAAATCCAACAAAAAGAAGAATCAGGCCAAGGAGAGAAAGTAACGTAATGGTAAGCATGAATTCTAATAAGCTCGAAGAAGGATTTGTAAAGCAGAATCTGAAATGGATGAAATCATTTCTGGAAAAAGACCAAAAATGAGTACAAGAGAAGCCAAAAAGCCAAGGCCAATTCCTTGCGTAAAATTAAGTCCGGTAAATTTTAAAGATTCAGAAGGTTTGCCAAGCATGGATTTTTGAAACATTCGAAGCATGTACACTGAACTGAAAATAACCGTTAAGCCACAAAAAATACCGAGGTAAATATTGTAACCGAAAAGGCCCATTAACAATTGAAACTCACCAGGAAATCCATTTGAAAGTGGAACTGCAATGCTTCCCAACAAGAATAGAAAGAACAGAACGGTCACTCCAAATGAAGATTTTGTCAAACCACCCAATTGGTCAAGGTCTCTGGTTCCGGTTTGTTTGGCAATGATTTCTGAGATAAAAAACAGACCTGCAATGTTGATTCCGTGAGCAAACATTTGAAGAACAGCACCTTCCAATGCAATATCGGAATAAGCTAAAATTCCACAACCAATTAAACCGACGTGGGAAAGTGAAGAATAGGCCAAAACCCGACGGATGTCCGTTTGTACAATGGCAATCAAAGCCCCATACACAACTCCAAATGCCGAAAGGGCAATGAAGATATGTCCGTATTCTTTTACTCCCATCGGAAACCAAGGCAACACAATGGCTATCATGCCATAAATTCCCATTTTCAGCAAAATGCCAGACATGAGAATCGTAGTTTCAACGGGTGATTCTGCATAAGCATCCACCTGCCAGGAATGAAATGGAAAAAGAGGCATTTTGATGGCAAAAGCCAAAAAGAAAGCGAGAAACAAGAAACCTTGATTTTCTCCGCTCAAACCTAAACTACCAAACGAGCTGAATAAGAAGTCGTTGGCTCCATTTTTTGAATACAAAAACAGAACACCCAACAACATAAACAAACTGCCAAATAAGGTGTATAAGAAGAATTTAAGTGTTGCCCTTTCAGCGGCTGGACTTCCATATCGGGAAGAAATGAAATAAATTGGCAGAATGGAGGCTTCGAAAAAGAAGTAAAACAACATCAAATCCTGGGCCATAAACACACCAAACAAAAAGAACTGAAGGCTGTAAATCAATGCGATAACATCAGTTCGTATTTTATCCTCTTCCTGGCTGAGGTGATAAAAGAGAGCTGCAAAAACAACCAGAGAGGTTAAAGCCAAAAACCAGAAATTGATTTTGGTAACGCTTAAAGCGAAATAAATACCAAATGAATTAATCCAGGGATAGGAAATCTGACTGTTTTCAAATCCATGAAGGTGCACCTGAAGTAAAAAACCAAGGCCTCCAAGCATAACCAATAAGGCAAGGATTTGCTGAATAAAAGCCCGTTTGCCAACTCCAATTCCTAGAATTGCAGCTGCCAGTGGAGTCAAAATGAGATATAAAGGATTCATTTAAAAGACTTTAATAAGGTAGAAAACTGCAAAGGCTAAAATGGAACAAAACATAAGAAATGCATAACCCGTAGCCCTTCCAGTCTGGGTAGATTTTAAAGCTGTGGAAATTCCTTTCGTTAAAATTCCAATGCCTTCTACAAAAAGGTTTATGAATAAAATATCGATTAAAATTGCGAAAATCCCTGATATTAAATTGATTGGCTTTACGATAACCGCATCATAAATTTCATCAAAATAAAATTTATTGGAGGTCAACTTGTGTAGAAATCCGGTTGGTTCCTCTGAGGCTGGAACCAGATTCTTAGAAATATAAAGAGAATAAGCCAACCCTATTCCAACAAGTGAAACCACAACTGAAATACCCATCACCAACCATTCATCAGAATGCGAAATGGCATGTGTTAACGAATGGGAATTTGAAAAATTGACCGCTGGCTGCAAAACCGGACCTAGAAAATCGCCCAGCAAATGAGGAAAATGGAAAACTTCGGGCAAACCAATGAATCCGCCGATTGTGCTCAAAATGGCAAGGATGATTAAGGGAATGGCCATAGATGCTGGCGATTCGTGGATTTTTTCCGCTTTAAGTTTGCCTCTGTATTCATTGAAGAAAACCAAAAACAAAAGTCTGAACATGTAAAATGCTGTTATTCCAGCAATTATAGCCAGAATTACATAGGCAACTTTATTGGAAGCAAATGTGTGGGCCAGAATTTCATCTTTCGAAAAGAAACCAGAAAAAGGAGGAATTCCAGCGATTGCTAAATTGGCAATAAAAAAGGTGATGTAGGTGATGGGAAGCAATTTCTTCAATCCACCCATATTTCTAATATCCTGCTCCTCATGTAATCCGTGGATTACTGAACCTGCGCCAAGGAATAAAAGCGCTTTAAAAAATGCATGGGTAATGACATGAAAAAGTGCTGCTGTGTAAGCACCAACACCCAAAGCCACAAACATAAAACCCAACTGACTAACTGTCGAGTAAGCCAGAACCTTTTTGATGTCATTTTGAGAAGTACCAATCAAAGCACCGATTAATGCAGTGGCCATGCCAATCCAAAGAATGAATTCCTGCACATCCGGAATGGTTGCATACAAGGCATTCATTCTGATAACCAAATAAATACCAGACGTAACCATGGTTGCAGCGTGAATCAATGCGGAAACAGGGGTTGGACCCGCCATTGCATCTGGCAACCATGTGAAAAGTGGAAGTTGGGCACTTTTACCCATCGCTCCAATGAAAAAACAAATACCTGCCCAAACCAAATATGGGTCGTTTAATGTTTGAACCGCAGACAAGGCCGCAGTTAATTCTGCGTATTGACAGGTGCCAAACCGATAGAGAATTAAGAAGATACCTATCAGGAAACCAAGGTCTCCAATTCGATTCATCACAAAAGCCTTTTTTGCGGCTGCATTAAAAGCTTCATTTTTATTCCAAAATCCAATTAACAAGAATGAACAAAGTCCTACGCCTTCCCAACCGATAAAGGTCATGAGGAGATTTCCGCCCAAAACCAAAATCAACATGGAAAAAAGGAATAGGTTGAGGAAGGCAAAGAATTTTCCAAATCCCTCATCTTCATGCATGTAACCCATGGAAAAGATGTGGATTAAGAATCCAACACCAGTTACAACCATCAACATAATCAGTGTCAACTGGTCCACATGAAACGAAAAGTCGATGCTCAAGGAATTGGAAGACATCCACTTCCAAAGATTCACAACAACGGGTTGACCATCGCCTGCTTTGAATTGGAACAAAACAAGAACAGATACAATGAAAGCAGCCAAAGAAGCAATTGCGCCAATTGCGCCTGCAATTCCTTTAGAAAGTTTACCAAAACCCAGTCCATTTAAAACAAATCCTGCAAATGGAAGGGCTGGAATAAGAGCAATTAATTTTTCCATTTTAGCCTTTCAGGTTGTTTAAGATTGAAACATCGGTAGTCCTGATTCTTCTGTAAATCATAACAATAATTGCCAAACCAACAGCGACTTCTGCTGCTGCAATGGCCATGATAAAAAATACAAAAACCTGACCGGTTGGGTCTGATTTGTAAGATGAAAATGCTACAAAAAGAAGATTTACCGAATTGAGCATCAACTCAATAGACATAAAAATGATAATTGCATTTCGACGGGTAAGCACACCAAGTATGCCTATCGAAAATAAAATAGAGGCCAAAATCACAAAGTGATTAATGGGAACAACTCTGAATATTTCTGGAATTTGATTCATGGTTTAGAAATTTCTCTCTCCTTTTTCTTTTCTGCCCAACATAACCCCACCAACCATGGCACTGAGAAACAACACAGACACCAATTCGAAAGGAACCAAAAACTTATTAAATAAAGTCATACCTAAATTTTCAACCATTCCAATTTGAGAATTGAAACTTGCCTCTGGTGCGACATCTATTTGAGCACCACCAAGTTTGACAACCAGAATGCCAGCAAAAGTAAGCACCAGCAACAAAGCGCCACCATGATAAAGCAGTCGTGAACCTACAAATGAATCGTCTTTCAAATTGAGAAACATAATGGTAAAAAGGAACAAAACCATAATTGCTCCAGCATATACAATGAGGTTTACAATGGAGATAAACTGCGCATTGAGCAAAATATAATGCCCGGAAAGCGTAAAGAATGTGAGAATCAGGTACAAAACTGAGTGAATGGGGTTCTTTGAAACCACCACCATTATGCCACTCAGAATGGCAAGAAACGATAAAAAGTAAAAGAAATTTAAAACCATGAATATCAGTATTTTCCGTCTTTCCAGACTTTGTCAACGTATCGGTCAGAAGTGGTAAGGCCAGATTTTAAGCTTTTTGCCGAAGTGATGGTTTCCATAGATTGAACCAATCGGTCTTTTCCATAAATGACATCCGCCCTTGAAAAAAATGAAGGTGCCAGTTTATCGCTTTGAAGGTAAATGGCTGATTTGGGACAAGCTTCTTCGCAAAGCCCACAAAAGATGCAACGCAGCATATTTATCTCGTATACAGCTGCATATTTTTCTTCTCTGTACAAATGTTCTTCACCGGGCTGACGTTCCGCAGCAATCATACTAATGGCTTCTGCCGGACAAGCCACAGCGCAAAGACCGCAGGCTGTGCATCGTTCTCTACCGACTTCATCTCTTTTCAAAACATGAAGGCCCCTGTAAACAGAACTCATTGGGCGCTGTTCTTCAGGATATTGAATGGTGGCTTTTTTCTTAAAAAAGTGTTTGATGGTAATTCCCAAACCACCCACGATTGCGGGAAGATAAAGTCTTTCGCCCAGACTTAACTTCTTGTTGGAAACCCGTTTAGACCTTGAGGTTAGCTGCATGAATTAATTGTTCAAAAGAAGTATAACAACTCCGGTAACCAAAATATTAGCAATAGAAAGTGGAATCAATGATTTCCAGCCGAGGTTCATCAACTGGTCGTATCTGAATCTGGCAATGGTCCATCTTACCCACATAAAAAAGAAAATAAAGAACAGAATCTTGGAAAAGAAAACACCTACTCCAATCAATGTCAATAAGTTATGACCTAATGCACCTTCAGGAAGCACACCAGCCAAAAGACTTTCACCTGGAAAATGGTATCCACCAAAATACAAGGCGGAAATAACAGCGCTGGAAACAAACATATTGATGTACTCCGCAAAAAGGTAAAAACCCAATTTCATGGAACTATATTCTGTATGGTAGCCACCTATCAATTCCGTTTCACACTCAGGTAAATCGAATGGGGTCCGGTTACATTCTGCAAAAGCACAGGTTATAAAAATAATGAAACCAATGGGTTGCCGCCAAACATTCCATTTATAAAATGAATCCTGGTCCGCGACTATCTGGCTAATGCTCAAGCTTCCAGTCATCATAATGATGGCAATGATGGAAAGACTCATCGCCAATTCATAGCTTATGTTTTGGGAAGCAGCACGAATGGCACCTAACAATGAAAACTTGTTATTCGAGGCCCAACCGCCAATCATTACGCCGTAAACGCCAAGGGAAACCAAGCCAAAAACAAAAAGGATTCCAATGTTGATGTCGATTCCTTGAATGGGAACCAGTTCTTCAATTCCTAAAAAACTCAAATCCAAACTTCCGCCAAAGGGAACTACCGCTGATGTCATACAAGCAGTCAACATGGCAATGGATGGCCCGGCAATAAAAAGCCATTTACTTGCATTTGCGGGAATAAAATCTTCCTTAAAAAACATTTTTCCTGCATCGGCAATGGGTTGTAAAAGTCCCCATGGACCTGCCCTGTTTGGTCCCAATCTATCCTGAATAAATGCCGCTACCTTTCTTTCTGCATAGGTAGAATAGGTGGCTATCAACAAGGTAACTCCAAAAATCAGGAGAATGATAACCGCTTTGGCAATAAAAAAATATACTTCCATTTTAAATGCTACTGAGCTGCAGGGTTTAAAAGTTTGGGTGTATCATCTATTTTTTTGTAGTCTTCGCCAACTTCATAAGCAAAGTCAGGAACTTTCAAATCTGATAAATAATGGTTGGCTGATATCACTGATTTTTTGTCAATTACTCTTGGTCCTTCTATCACCCAATCGGATGTTTTTTTCGTTTCGAACCTGCAAGTATTGCAAATAAAATCAGCAACTTCACCAAAAGCATCTTTCCTACCCGTTACGCGAAGTACGTCATCGCCTTTGTACCAAAGTGTTACCTTGCCTGAACATGTATCACAATTTCTATGGGCATCTACTGGCTTTGTAAACCAAACCCGAGATTTGAACCGGAAAGTTTTATCCGTCAATGCGCCCACTGGGCATACATCAATCACATTTCCGGAAAATTCATTGTCAATTGATTTCTCGATGTAGGTGGATATTTCAGAAACATCACCTCGGTTTAACACGCCATGATACCTTTCCGGGGTGAGTTGGTCTGCCACTTTCACACAACGGTAACACAAAATGCAACGTGTCATGTGCAATTGAATATGGGGACCAAGGTCTATTTTTTTGAACGTCCGTCTTTCAAATTCGTAGCGGGTAGATTCGATACCATGCTCAAAGCTAAGGTCTTGCAAATGGCACTCACCCGCCTGGTCACAAATCGGGCAATCAAGGGGATGGTTGGCAAGCAAAAATTCCACGACTCCTTTTCTGGCTTCAACCAATTCAGGAGAGGTCTTATTCTGAACCTCCATGCCATCCATAACCATCGTGCGGCAAGAAGCCACCGGTTTTGGCATAGGGCGAGGGTCTTTTTCAGAACCTTTGCTCACTTTTACGATGCAAGTCCTGCAATATCCGCCACTGGTTTCCAGTTTTGAATAATAGCACATGGCTGGAGGTGCCACTTCTGGTCCCAGCATTCTAGCTGCTTGCAAAATTGTGGTTCCCTCTGGAACTTCTATGGTTTGACCGTCTATTGTTACCTTTAACATATATTTAGTAATCAGGAGCTAGGATTCAGTATTTAGGAATTCGACCTTAAAGTGGCAATTGACTTTCCTAAAATCCGAACAATTGATTCGCATTCTTTTAAAAATTCTGAAATTTGTATTCTATCAATTTCGGTATAAATTTCGTTAATGAGCTTAAGCCAATAAACAGTTTCGTTTGCACTACGCAAAGCTATGCCATAATATTGGGCGAGTTGCTTTTTAGATGAACCTCCACTGCCTTCAATGACATTAGCACCAATTGAGGTTGCGCTTCGATATAGCTGGATTTTTAAAAATCGCAATTCAGAATTTATAGAAACCGAACTAAAGAATTTCAATATCGAAACTGAAAATCGAAAAGCTCTGTTTTTTAGTTCAAATTCTGCCATTTTTTGCTTCTTTATTATCTTCCTGATTACCGATTCCTGAATCCTATTTCCTTACTCCTGAATCCTATTAACTGAATAATAATGCTTAACATCTTTAATTGAATGTCCATTCAAAACATATTCTTCAAACTCGGGTCGGAAATGTCGAATGGCGGATGCAACTGGCCAGGCCGCAGCATCACCTAACGGGCAAATGGTATTTCCCTCAATTTTTCGCTGCAGGTCCCAAAGCAATTCTATGTCTTTCATTTCTCCATGGCCGTGTACAATTTTATGAAGGATTTTTTCCATCCAACCCGTACCTTCCCGACAAGGGCTGCATTGTCCGCAGCTTTCATGGTGGTAGAAACGGGCAAAATTCCAAAGATTTTTTACGATGGAAGTGGTTTCGTCCATAACAATAAATCCACCTGAACCCAACATGGAACCGCTTGCGAAACCGCCATCTGACAAAGACTCATAGGTCATTAATCTGTCTTCTCCATTGACAGTTTTTAAAATCAAATTGGCAGGCAAAATCGGAACAGAAGAACCTCCGGCCACAACAGCTTTCAGTTTTTTGTTGTTTTTGATACCTCCACAATATTGGTCTGAATAAATAAATTCTTCTACCGGAACACCCAGTTCTATTTCATAAACCCCTGGTTTATTGATATGGCCGGAAGCTGAAATGAGTTTTGTACCAGTACTTCGGCCAATCCCAATGGCCGCATAGGCATCTCCACCATCGTTTACAATGGGTACCACTGCGGCAATGGTTTCCACATTGTTAACCACAGTCGGACAACCCCAAACACCTTTTATTGCTGGAAATGGAGGTTTGATTCTTGGATTTCCCCGTTTTCCTTCCAGTGATTCCAAAAGGGCAGTTTCCTCACCACAGATATATGCACCACCACCCGGTTGAACATACATATCATGGTCAAAACCTGAACCTAAAATATTTTTTCCAAGCCAACCCGCAGCATACGCTTCTTTAATGGCTTTTTCTAAAATGGCAATGATGTAATAATACTCGCCACGCACATATATGTAAGAGGTTTTAGCACCGAGCGCAAAACTTCCGGTTATCATCCCTTCCACCAAAAGATGTGGAATTCGTGACATTAAATATCTGTCTTTAAAAGTCCCAGGCTCAGATTCATCGGCGTTGCAAACCAGATATCGCTGAACACCTTCTGGTTTGGCCAGAAAGCTCCACTTCATCCCGGTTGGAAAACCAGCACCACCTCTGCCTCTTAGCCCTGATTTTTTAACTTCCTCCACAACTGCCTCCGGAGTCATGGTCTTTAAAGCCTTTTCAACAGAAGCATAACCCCCGTTTTTTCTATATACTTCATATCCCTGAATTCCAGGAATATGGTCGTTTGCTAAAAGTAGTTTCTTTCCCATTTAAGAAGCAATTTTTCTGGAATTTGCAATTTTAATCCTTTCTGATAATCCTGTAGAATCATCATATCCTTCCCACTCCTTGGACTCATCAGCATCGAAATAACGAAGTGCATCCATACAACTATCAAAAACAACTTTACCATCTTTTTCCCAGATGATGGCACGACCTCTGTGGTCTATTCTTCCACTTCGGAATAAGCTTAAATCCTTTAAAAATGACCCCAATTCCGTCTCTAACCTATCTGAGAAATCAAATCGTTTTGAAACACCATCTGAAAAGGTGACTTCAAATTTAAAATCATTTAAAAAAGTCAATTCAATTGCTTTTATCATTTCTTTAAAGGTGTGATTTTAAAAATTTTACCTCCATTTTTTGCGTTTTCCCAATCTGCCATCAATTCATCCTGATGAATGTCAATCCACTTTTTAACCATCTTAATCACCTTGATTGGCAACTTTCCCTGAACCATCTCTCCACTAACAATTTCAAAAATACCTTCCTCTCCCGAATAATCGGCATGAATATGGGGTGGGTTGTGGTCTTTTGAAATGAGGTATATAATAATTCCATAGAACCTGCTAATTTCTGGCATTTATTAATAATTCTCAACTACAACTTCATCAAAATAGGTAGTTCGCTTTCCTTCAGATTTGAATTTTTCAAGCAATGAATCCACTTTTTCAAAAGTTAGATTTTCATGAAACTGGGCACCGCATTGCATCATTGGCGCAGTTCCACAAGAGCCCAGACATTCGACAGTTTTGATTGTGAACATACCATCAGCGGTTGTTTCGCCTTCTTTTATTCCAAGTGTTTTTTCCAGATGTCTTACAATATCTTCCGCACCCAAAAGCCAGCACGAACTGGTCCTGCAAACTTCAAGTAAGCATTTTCCAACTGGTTTGAGGTTATACATGGAATAAAAAGAAGCCACTTCATACACTTCAATCGGCTCTATTTCAAGCACTTCAGCTACGAGATCCATTGTCGGTGCGGATAGCCAGCCATCAAATTCAGCCTGAGCCAAATGCAAGACCGGTAATAAAGCAGACTTATGTTTACCCTCAGGATATCGTTTTTTGATTTCCTGAATCAGTGTCAAAGTTTCTTGTTTGAATTGAGGTTTGTTCTCCATTCTTTTTTAAGCGTCTAATTCTCCGGCAATTACATTTAAACTACTCAGCACCAGGATAGCGTCTGAAAGCATCATTCCTTTTGCCATTTCGGTATATGCCTGATAATATATAAAACATGGCCTTCTGAAGTGAAGCCTGGCCGGTGCCCTTCCTCCATCTGAAACCAAATAAAATCCAAGTTCGCCATTTCCACCTTCAACGGCGTGATAGACCTCGCCTTTTGGGGCATCTATTTCACCCATGATGATTTTGAAATGGTAGATCAAGGCCTCCATTTTGGTGTAAACGTCCTTCTTTTCAGGAAGATAATAATGGGGCGCATCGGCGTGGTATGGTCCCTCGGGCAATTTGTCCAAGGCTTGTTGAATTATTCTTAGGCTTTGCCAGATTTCTTCATTCCGAACCATAAAACGGTCATAAGTATCTCCATTTTCACCAATCGGAATGTCAAACTGGAAATCTTCGTAGCTTGAATACGGATTCATCACCCGAACATCGTAATCGATACCGGCAGCTCTAAGATTGGGACCTGTAAAGCCATAATCCATTGCCATTTCCTTGCTGATTGGACCCACATCAATCACCCTATCCATAAAAATACGGTTTCTGTTGAATAGGGCTTCAAACTCTTTAAAAACCGGAGGGAATTCTAAAAGAAACTTTTTGAGTTTGGCAATGGCCACTTCACTCAAATCTCTTTCCATTCCACCTACTCTTCCCATATTGGTCGTCAAACGGGAACCGCAGACTTCTTCAAAGATTTCGTAAATTTTCTCTCTTTCCTGAAAAACATAAAGGAAACCTGAAAAAGCCCCGCTATCCACTCCAAGAATGGAATTGCAAATCAAGTGGTCCGCAATTCTGGCGAGTTCCATGACGATAACCCGGATATATTGGGCTCTTTTTGGAACCGTTACGCCAAGAAGTTTTTCGACGGTCATGTGCCATCCCATATTGTTAATGGGTGAGCTACAGTAGTTTAACCTATCTGTTAAAGGCGTAATCTGATAGAAAGGCCGTCTTTCAGCTATTTTTTCAAATGCCCTGTGGATATAACCAATGGTAGATACGCCAGATACAATATGTTCCCCATCCATCTGAAGAATGTTTTGGAAAACCCCATGTGTAGCAGGGTGTGTGGGACCTAAATTGAGCGTAACGAGCTCATTTGCAAAATCTTCGCTATCAGTTGGAAAAAGGTCGGGAAGATTGTTTCCAGTTTTAATCAGTTGTTCCATATCCTTTAGCGTCCGAAAAATTCATCAACTTTATCTTGTCTTATCTGGTCCTCAAGTGGATATTCTTTTCTCAATGGAAAATAATCCATGTCGTCCACATTCAGAATTCTGATTAGGTTGGGATGACCTTCGAAAATAATACCGTAAAAGTCATACGTTTCTCTTTCCATCCAGTTTGCAGAATTGAAATGCGCTGTCATTGAGGGAATTAATGGGGCCTCAATCGGGGCAAAAGTCTTAATTCGAATCAAAGTATTGCTGGCCCAGCTGTGGAATAAATACACAACACCTAATTCACGCCCTTTTTGTTCAGGAATATGCATGCCGCAGAGGTCAGTCATAAAAGTGAACTGATATTGGGCATGGTTTTTCAATAGCCCAACCATCAAAATCAGTTTGGACCTTTCTACTTCAATGGTCAGAATTCCATCCGGTTCAGTTACTTGAATAAGATATTCTTCACCAACCGATTCCTTTATAAATCCAAGAATTTCTTCGTTTGAAAACGGCATTAGCTAATTTTATAAGATTCTAATAGTGCTTTGTATTCTTCAGAATCCCTTCTTCGGGTTGATTCTGACTCAGCCAACTGTTGAATTTTCAACAAACCTTCTATGATTTGCTCAGGTCTTGGCGGGCAACCAGGCACATACACATCTACAGGAATAACCCTATCAATGCCTTGCAAAACTGAATAGGTATCAAAAATCCCACCTGACGAAGCACAAGCCCCAACCGACAAAACCCAACGTGGTTCGGCCATTTGCTCATAGGTTTGGCGCAAAACTGGTCCCATTTTTTTCGCAATTGTGCCCATAACCATTAATAAGTCGGCTTGTCTTGGAGAAAAACTTGGTCTTTCGGATCCAAAACGGGCTAAATCATAATGAGAAGCCATAGTGGCCATAAATTCGATTCCACAGCAGGAAGTGGCAAAAGGCAAGGGCCAAAGTGAATTTTTTCTTGCCATTCCGACCACATTGTCAAGAGCAGTGGCGAAAAAGCCGGGGCCTTCAATTCCTGCTGGTGCGGGTAAATTTGTTTCTACCATTGATAATAGTTTGTGCTATGAACGACTTGGTGAATGCTTTTGTTTTTTGCGACTAATCCCAGTTTAATACGCCTTTCTTAATAATATAATAAAAACCTCCAAGCAGAATGCCCATGAAAACAACCATTTCCACAAAGCCCAACCAGCCCAAAGATTTAAAATTAACAGCCCATGGATACATAAAAATAATCTCCACATCGAAAAGAACGAACAAAATGGCTACCAAAAAATACTTTACTGAAATGGGCGCCCGGGCATCTCCTACAGATTCAATTCCACATTCCCACTGCTCATCCTTCACTTTTCCTCGGTTTTTAGGGCCGATTGAATGGGTTACAATCATGGTAACCACCACAAAAGCAACTGCCAAACCAAGCTGAACCAATACCGGCAAATAATCCGAAGGCAAATAGGTATTTAATAAAATCATGAAAGACGTTTCTAAACGAGGTGCAAAGTAAACCTCTATGTTTGTACCAGCCAAAGGAATCCAATTGTTTTTTGATTAGATAATCAAATTTGCTTACACAAAATTGAAGTGATTTTAAGGCAAAAGGCCCAAAATCGAAAAAACTGGATTTCATTTGCATTAAAATTCAGCCAATGTCAATCGTTGTTGAGAACCTGACCAAACTTTATGGAAGCCAGCTTGCCCTGGATAATGTGACCTTTTCTGTGGCCAAAGGCGAAGTTTTGGGTTTGCTGGGACCAAATGGAGCAGGCAAATCCACCACCATGAAAATCCTGACCGGGTATTTACTGGCAAATGATGGAAAGGCTGAAATCTGTGGACTGAACGTGGTTAAACATCCGATTGAGACCAAAAGAAAAACCGGCTATCTTCCTGAACATAACCCACTTTATCTGGATATGTTTGTTCGTGAATACCTGGAGTTTACAGGTGGGATTTATGGTATTTCTTCTTCTACAATTAAAAAGAGGATTGAAGAACTGATCGAGTTGACAGGACTTACAGCTGAGCGTAAAAAGAAAATTGGCCAACTTTCGAAAGGTTATCGACAAAGAGTAGGATTGGCGCAGGCTTTAATCCATGACCCGGAAGTGTTGATTTTGGATGAACCCACAACAGGTTTGGACCCAAATCAAATTGTTGAAATCCGGAATCTGATTAAGGAAATCGGAAAATCTAAAACGGTCATACTAAGCACACATATCATGCAGGAAGTGAGTGCGATATGTAACCGGGCGGTTATCATTTCAAAAGGTAAAATTGTTGCGGATAGAAAAATAGAAGAACTCACTTCAAATCTGGGTTCCAATAAAAAGCTACTTCTTAAATTCAAACAACGGTATGACTACCAATGGATTAAGCTTTTGGAAGGCGTTTTGAATGTTAAATCCAACGGGGAAAATGGTTTGGCTGTTGAAACAAAACTTGGCCTGGAAGACACACTTCAAGCAGAAATTTTTACTGAAGCCGCCAAACGAAATCAAATCCTTACGGGGATTGAATGGGAGGAGACGAATCTGGAGTCTGTTTTTCAGGATTTGACGCGCTGAGCCAAACCCCTTTCAAAAAGATGGAGATATTCGCCTGAAATTTTATCCCAGTTAAAATCTGTTCTAACTTTATTAATACAATTTTTTGCAATCTGGTCTCTGTCGAGGTTCAAAATCATATTTTGCTGATTAGCAACATCTTCCTTTGATTGAAAGTAAAAAGCATCCTGATTTAAAACTGATTTATTAAACTCATTGTCGTTGGCAGAAATTAAGGCACCAACAGCCATGGCTTCCAACAAAGATGGATTTGTACCGCCAACAGAATGGCCGTGATAATAAAGGTAAGCGTACTTCCTCAGGGCATCAATTCTCGGTTTGTCGTAAATCCCACCTAAAAATCTGATAAAAGGTTGTTGAAATTTTTTGACCAGATATTGGCCAAACGCATTCTCCGTTTTACCTACTACCAAGGTTATCCTTTCTGAATCAGATTTAACAATTCCTTCCAGAATCATTTCAATATTGTTTTCAGGTTCCATTCTGGCAATAAGAAGGTTATATTCAAATTCGGAAACTCCATATTCAAATAAAACAACGCCGTGATTTTCTATTTCAGGAATTTCAGAGCCATAGGCAATATATTGGCTTTCAACGCTATGCTTGATTTTTAGGTAAGATTGAATTCCAATGGAATCGGCAACCAAAATATCGGAAGTTCTTATGGCTAATTTTTCAGCCCATTTCAGAAAAGTTTGAACCTTGCGTGAAAACTTGGTTCGCTTCCATTCAAGGCCATCCATATTGGTGACAATCAGAGGTTTTTTGGGAAGTAAAAAGCCCCAGATAGAGCTACTTGTATAACCCAACTGAAGTATAACATCAAAATCTCTTCTTCTCGAATCTAAAATACAATTAAAATCATAAATAAATTGCCCGGATGTACCCATAAAATATTCAGGGTCAAATATTTCGATTCGGTTAACGCCTTTAAAAAAGGGTTCATTAAAGGTATGTTTATGGCTGCAATACACCCATATTTCATGACCTTTTCCTAGCCAGTATTGGCTGACAATTTCCGCAAATTGCTCAAAACCACCATAGTTATTGGGGATTCCACGGGTTCCAAGAATTGCTATT